>DATKAF010000347.1:0-8611 GCA_035498395.1 Anaerolineales bacterium | reverse complement strand
TGGCTCATAGCTTTTGGCTAAGAGCCAGAAGGTATGAGCCAAAAGCATCGTCGGGGAGGGAAGGGGTTCGGGCCGACCGCTGATAGCTGACCGCTGACAGCTTCCATTGATATAATTCGCACAAGTCTGATCGCTCATCCGGTTCGTCGATGCAACCAAGGAGAGGCACAGCATGGAACACAAACTGTGGATCAATGGCCGATGGGTGGACAGCCAGGGCGGAGGCACCATCGCCGTGGAGAACCCGGCTACGGGCAAGAAGATCGCCGATGTCGTGGATGCCAGCCCGGAGGACGTGAACCGGGCGGTGGAAGCCGCCAGGGTAGCCTTCTACGACGGCCGCTGGTCGAAACTCGTCCCGTCCGAGCGGTCCAAGGCGATCTGGCGCTTTGCCGAGCTGCTGGAGAAGCACCAGGAGGAGTTTGCCAGGCTCGAGTCGGAGAACACCGGCAAGCCCTACAAGTTCGTAAGCCTGGGCGCCGACCTGATGTTCTCGATCGACAACCTGCGCTTCTTTGCCGCGGCTGCCCGCGACACGCACGGTTCGCACGCGGGGGAATACTGGCCCGGCTTCACGTCGATGTACCGGCGCGAACCGGTGGGCGCGGTGGGTCAGATCGCCCCGTGGAATTATCCGCTCATGATGGGCATCTGGAAGATCGGTCCCGCGCTAGCGGCCGGCTGCACCACCGTTTTCAAGCCGGCTTCGCTGACGCCCCTCAGCAGCCTCATGCTGGCGGACATCATCAAGGAAGCGGGCATCCCGGACGGCGTGGTCAACATCATCACTGGCCGCAAGGCGGGCCAGTTGCTTGTGGAGCACCCGGATATCCGCCTGATCAGCGTCACCGGCTCGACCGAAGTCGGCCAGAACATCATGCGCACGGCTGCGACGACCGTCAAACGCCTGCACCTGGAGCTGGGCGGCAAGGCGCCCGTGCTGGTCTTTGAAGATGCGGATCCAGAGCTGGTCGCCGAAAAGGTCTCGCTGGCCGGGACGTTCAACACCGGGCAGGACTGCACCGCCGCAACGCGGGTCTATGTGCAGGAAAGCAATCGCAGGAAGGTGGAGGAGGCGCTGGTCGCAAAGATGCGGTCGATGAAGATCGGCGACCCCTTCGCGGATGACACGCAGATCGGCCCAATGATCTCCGGCGGGCAGCGCCAGTCGGTCGACGCGTTCGTGCAGCGCGCCCGGAAGGATGGCGCCAAGGTGCTCACCGGCGGCGGCGTCCCGGCCGGCTTCGACCAGGGTTACTACTATGAGCCCACGCTGATCGCCGACGCGGGCCAGAAGTCCGAGATCATCCAATGCGAAGTGTTCGGCCCGGTGCTCACCATCAACTCGTTCAAGACCGAAGCCGAAGCCATCGAGCTTGGGAACGACGTGGTCTACGGGCTGGCGTCGTCGATCTTCACGAAGGATGTAGGCCGCGCTATGCGCGTCTCACAGGACCTGGAGTTCGGGACGGTGTGGGTGAACGACCACATCCCGCTAGCCTCCGAGACGCCTCACGGAGGCTTCAAGCAGTCCGGCTTCGGGAAGGACCTGTCAGCCGAAGCGGTGGGCGATTACCAGATCACGAAGCACGTGATGATCGCGCGCTAGCGCCTGTGCCCCAATCGTTACTCGTTACTGGTAATTGTTAATTGACAACCGCCAACTGTCAACTGATCACTGCTCACCGGCCAGCGTGACTGTGCCGTTCGCTGCGTCGGCCTGCATCTGCGCGCCCATGCGCTCCCCGACGCCGCTGTACGAGGCGATGACCATTTGCCTCACCTCTTCCGTCGCGCCGGCGGGCGGCTTCTGAATATCGATGCTGAACAACGCGCCGCCTCCCTGCGGTGTGATCCGCCGCGTCTGCGTGAGTTGCAGCCCCGCAGTTTCCTGCCGCAGGCTCACGTATTCGAACGGCTTCCAATCCAGGATCGTATCGACGAAGTCCATGCCGCTGTGCGCGCAGTGGTAGATGGACGCCTGCTGAAGGCGGCCACCCAGCGAGTCGGTGCGCTCCACCCAATCGTACGAGCCGAACCGCAGCCCCTGCTCGAGGCTGGTCAGATACTCCCACAGCATCGCCGGCGGGAACGGCACATCCCATTGCAGATGGATCCAGGCGTCCTCCGGAGAGACGGCGAAGCGCTTCCGCTCCTGCTCCCGCTCCCAGACCGCGTGCAGGTCGAGCGCCAGCATCCTGACCTCACCCAGGTGCTCATACGTCTCCAAATGCGCCGTGAGCGGGTACGCCAGCTCGAATAGCTTCAACGCGTCTGCCGCCGCCTCGGTGAACAGCGCGTAGCTGGCAATGCCGGTGCGTTCTGTGACGCTGTTCTTCAGCATCCGGTGCGGGACGATCACATCCGCGCCGAGCAGCTCCTCGTGGTCGCCCAGCTTCTGGATGACATATTCACCGTAATGGATGACCATCTTCAGGTCGAGGTTCTTCATGTTCTGGCAGGCGCGGCAGGTGCAGGTGGTGTTGTAGATCATCTGCCGCAGCGTGTCGGCGAAGACGAAGTACAGGTTCTCCAGCGATTCCAGCAGCGTCTGCGGCTCGCAGAAGTTCGTCTCGGGCACGTACAGGAAGATGGCGTCGCCGCGGAAGCCTGAGATCACGAACGGGTGACGGATGTGCGCCAGTTGCGCATCGAACAGCCCTTGCAGCGTATCCTGCGCATGGTCCAGCTCGGACTTGGTGAGGAACTCGGTGTAGCCCGAAATATCGGTAAGGATGAAATAACCATTCGTTGCCATGGCACTCCTAATGCCCGATCGCGGAATGTGCCGAGTGTACCGTAAACTGATTCCTGATCACTGATTACCGGTCACTGAGTACTGTCCTCAGGCGGGGATCAGGTCGCAGAACAGGAAGCGGTGGAACAGGTCTTCTCTGTCGCAAGTATCGCCGACCGTGAAGCGGATCGGGCTTGTAAAGGTCGGCCCATCATAGACGAACGTATGATACTCGCCCCATTCGCCGCACACATTCGCCGTGGTCGGGAAGCTGCGCAGAAAGTCCCAGTCGATGGTCCTGCCGACGAACTCCGGCTCGAGGCGGTTGGCATTGATGGATGTGACAACCGCCTTGAACCCGGACGAAATGAAGGCGTCCATGATCTGCAAGTTGTCCCGTTTCCACAGCGGGAAGATGGCCTTCAGCCCCAGCCGGGCGCAGTTGACGGCACGATACATTCTAAGGTCCGCCCGGAACAGGTCGCCAAATAGAACACCGGTCACGCCTGCGTCTCTGTGCCGCTTCAGGACGTCCGCCAGGCTCGGCTCATAATCCGCATTGGATGTATGGCTGGAGATCATCACCATGTCGAGCGGCAGGCCGAGAGCCTCCGCCTGCTTTTCGATCAGGCCATGCCGGATGTCGTGCATATCCACGCGGTCCGAATCGGGGGTGATGGTGGTCAGCAGCCCGGCGACCTCATACTCACCGCGGACGATGACCTCGTACATCGACAGGGCGCAATCCTTGCCGCCGCTCCACGAAACGATCACTTTCTCCACGCTGCTGAGTGTACCAACATTCTGGACGGCTGCGGGAGGCAAGCGCGATGGGTGGAGACGTCTCCCCGGAGCGAAGCGTAGTGGAAGCCAGAGACGGTGGACCGGCATCGCGGCTAGTCTTCGGATAGGCACGCCTGAACCTCAGCATCGTTAGAACTGTTAGAATGCAGCGCATCCGCGAGTTCTTCCGCATCCTCGGGCCGGGCTTCATCTCCGGCGCCTCCGACGACGACCCGTCCGGCATCGGCACGTATTCCCAGACCGGCGCGCAGTTCGGCTATTCCCAGCTGTGGACGGCGCTCTTCACCACGCCCTTCATGATCGTCATCCAGGAGATCTGCGGACGCATCGGCATGGTGACCGGCAAGGGGCTGGCGGGCGTGATCCGCACCCATTATGCGCGTCCCATCCTGACCGCCGCCGTGCTGCTGCTGTTCGTCTCGAACACCATCAACATCGGCGCGGACCTGGGAGCGATGGCTGCCTCCGGGCAGCTCGTGGTGCGGCTGCCCTTCATCCCGCTCCTGCTCGCCATGACGCTCCTCACGCTGGCGCTCCAGATCTTCGTTCCATACCGCACATATTCGAAGTATCTCAAGTACCTCGGGCTGGCTCTGCTCGTTTACATCGCCACCGCCTTCGTCATCCGCGTGGACTGGAAGACCATTGCCGCGACGACCATCGTGCCGAGCGTCTCGTCCAGCCGCGCCTACCTGATGAACATCGTTGCCATCCTGGGCACGAGCATCTCGCCCTACCTGTTCTTTTGGCAGGCGGCGGAGGAGGTGGAGGAGCAGGTGTCGGCGGGCAAGCAGCGCGACATGGGCGTCGGCAAGCCGCGTGTAACCATGCGCGGGGTGCGCGAGATGCGGCTCGATACGGTGCTGGGGATGATCTTCTCCAGCCTGGTGATGTGGTTCATCATCATCACCACCGCCGCGACCCTGCACACCCGCGGGCTGCTGGACGTGCAGACGGCGGATCAGGCCGCCCGTGCCCTCCAGCCGATGGCTGGCAGCTTTGCATCGCTCCTGTTCGCCCTCGGCATTGTCGGGACCGGGCTGCTGGCCGTGCCCGTGCTGGCTGGCTCGGCCTCCTACGGCATCGCGGAGGCGCTTGGCTGGAAGGAGGGGTTGTACCGCAAGCTGACGCAGGCTTACGGCTTCTATGGCGTGATCGCGGCGGCCACCGTCATCGGCTTGCTCATCAACTTCTCACCGGTCAAGCCGTTCCAGATGCTGTACTACAGCGCCATCCTGAACGGGCTGACGGCCCCGCCGCTGATCGTACTGGTGGTCGTCATTGGGAACAACGATAAGATCATGGGGAAGCATACCAACCCGCGCTGGAGCAACATCGGCGGCTGGGTGATCGCGGGCGTGATGGGCGCGGCTGCGGTGGCGCTGCTGTTTTCGCTCGGCTCTGGCTGAGGGCTCAACCGGAGATAAACAGGAAGGAACCTAGCCACGAAGGAACACCAAGGAGCACGAGGCGGCAGAAACTGTATTTGTCTCTTCCTTGGTGATACTTGGTGGACGTTGTGGTTTAATCGTCTCCGGTGGACTACTCCCCTGCAACAGAATCACAACAAGACCATAACGTGCCGTTAACAACAGCCGGGGTGTGCTGATATAGAATGCCTCCACTTTTGGAGGCGCTGCGCATCATGGATATTCAATATGCGACGTTGGAAGGGGGAGTCCGGCTGGTCAAGCTCTCCGGCAGGCTGGATATTATCGGTACGGGCGAGATCGAGACGCGCTTTACCGGCTGCTGCGCCGGGGACAAGGTGCACGTGATCGTTGATCTGGCCGGCGTGGATTTCCTGGCATCCATCGGCATCCGGATGCTCGTGCTGACGGCCAAGTCGGTCGCGTATCGCGGCGGGCGAATGGTGCTGCTCAACCCGACCGAAGATGTCTATCACATACTCGACCTGGCAGGCATCCTGTCGATCATCCCGGTCTATGGGAGCATGGAATCGGCGCAGGCGGTCGTCGGCGGAGTGCCGCCAGCCTGACCATCCCGCTGATCATCAGGGAAATTGGAAATCGGAAATCTTCCTAGCCCATGCGGCGGAACGCCGAGCTCATCACCAGCACGACCAGCACCGTGATCATGAACGACAGGAACATCACCCAGATGGCGCGTTTCGTCGTGATGCTGGCCGCCTCGCGGATGCAGAGCACGTAGGGGACGAACGTTAGCCAGCTGAACGAGGCGATGGCAACCACCGCCCACAGCGGCGCGGAATCTTCTAGCAGCGTCAGCAGGATGGCGGGAATGCAGGTGAAGCTGGCGGCATAGCCAAGTACCCGGAAGATGCGCGTGATCGGCATCTGCATCCGGTACACGCGGTCAAACGAGAGCATTGCGAAGAAGCTCAGGGTGGCGACGGCGCAGGGCGGCACGATCAGGTATTGCAGCACGAGCATGCTCCAGCCGTGCAAGGCGGCTTAGGCGAGGCCGTTGAGCAGTGCCAGTCCCGCAACGAGCGCGGCGGATTCGACCACGCTGCTATTCTCGGCGATCTCGCGGAATGCAGCCGGTCTCAATAGCAGTGTGCCGAGTATTCGCTTCGGTAAATTCATCTGGTTCTCGACCCGTAACGGGTGAGCGCAGGCTTGCCGATGGCACGTGGCGGTGATCAGGCCTGCCTGGCGGTCACGGGGAATAACGCCGCTGCGCGGTAAATCGATACTCCGGTACTTCGGTAGTTCAAGAGGGCGGGGAAGCCGCCTCAGGGATGCTTCAGCGCATCCTCCATCTCGGAGACGCGCTGGCGGGCGGTTGTCAGGTCGAGCTTATCGCGCTGCCGCAGGAGGGTCACCGCATCCATCGTGCGGCCCTGCCGGATCAGGAAGTGCACCGGGTCCGGATCGGCTGCCTCTTCCCTGCCCAGCACAGCCAGGATCGCCCGGCGCACCGCGTCGTGGCGCTGCAAGTCGGAGTTGTAGAAGTCGGTGAGGGGTAGCAGGCCGGAGGTTGTCTCCAGGGTCAGCCGGAACTTGGGATCCCGCTGGTCCGTCAGTGGCTCCGTATCAACGTGGACCTCCCGGATGTCGCCGAAGCTCAGGCTACGGCGTTTGCTCCCGAGCACGCGCAGGAAGCGGACCGTGCAGGTCTGGGTCACGCCGTCGAATTCGGCGCTCGACCTGCGGAAGACGAGCAGCCCGAAGAGTGCGAGGAAGGCCGCCAGTATCCGGTTGTCGCCGCTGGAGCCGTGGTTCAAGAGAGGCATCACGAGCACGATGGCCGCCGCGGCAAAGCACACCAGTGAGATGACAATGCCCTGGTCGACCAGGACGAGGCGCTGCGGGGAGTCTTCTGCTATTCGCATGCGTTACCGGTGGGAGTCACGGCACGGTGATGGTCACACTGACGCGGCAGAAGTAGTCGTTGCCCCGCCGCAGGCTCCAGATGGCCTTGTACTTGCCGTCCATGCGGGGCGCGACCATCTCGCCGACCACGGATGTGGCGTTGCCGGGCTGCACGCTTGTTTCGAGCTGCACCGGGGTATAAACGAACATCTTCGTCCCGCCGAAGAACGCAAAGTCCACGTTGCCAACCAGCCACGGGGAGGAGCCGGTGTTGAGGAGCTTCCATCCCACGTCGAACTTCTGCCTTGGGCCGAAGTGCGACTCGTTCTCCACCGACTGGAAGAGCAGGTCGCACGCGAATGGGCCCTCAGGCGTAAGCCCGGCGGTGGGCGTGTAGGAGGGGAGGTAGAACAGGAAGCCGAGCGTGGGCGTTGTCAGCGGTGTAGGGGTCCACGCCGGGAGCGGCGTGAAGGTCGCCTCAGGCTCCGGGGTGTCCGATGGAGCGAGGGATGGGGGAAAGCTCGGCAGGCTCGTTGGGATAGTGGCCGGCGTCGGCGAAGTCTGCGTCAGGGTGCAGCCGGTCACCAGGAGCGCCAGGAGCATGGATAACGTCGCGTTCTTCATCTCGTTGCCGTCTGTATTGTGCGATGCGCGGGCATAACCGCGGCCGCGGTTCCTTCACGGAGGCAGGCCTGCCTGCATTGTAGCCGAAAAGACTGGGGGATGCGATGCGCGCTGTGCCGCGGATCACTTCCGGGTTTTTGGAGCAGCCTTCGGCCGCGCATGCAGCGGCTGATAGACTCCGAGTTTGCCTCCGCCTGGAAGCTTGAGCTGTGCGCGCCTGCCCCAGTTCAACGTCTGGATGGCGCTGCACCGGACCCCCTTCGCCTGCATCGCTGCCACGAACGCATCGATGTCGCGGCACATGAAGTACAGCTCGTGCACGTCGTTCTTGTCGGCGGGGTGGACTGCCAGCTCCGACGGCGGCAAGCCGAACACGAGCCAGCCATCGCCCACGTCGATGCCGGACAGACCGAGCACATCGCGCAGGAACAGCCGGTCGGCCTCCGCGTCCTTGCTGTAGATGATGGCGTGCGCGCCGATCAGCAGCTTGTTCGATGCCATTTAGTCCTTCGGTCTCTTGAAGTAGTACACCGGGTCGGCGTGCGAGCTCTCGCCGGTGACGCGCCATATGACGGTGACCAGCTCCCAGCCCTGGTCGCCCAGGTTCGCCAGCGTCTGCGCGACCACCGATTTCTTGTTCTTCCAATCCGGCAGTTCCTGGTCACCATACATCTTGACGATGCCGAGGCCGTCGCCGCTTGAGTAGGCGGCGGTCAGTGTGAAGTATTCCCATCGATGCATGGCGGTGTTCTCCTCTTGGATGTTCGTGTATTGTATTGGGCCCAAATCAGGCTGCCA
The DNA here is from genome assembly GCA_035498395.1 of Anaerolineales bacterium. GTDB lineage: Bacteria > Chloroflexota > Anaerolineae > Anaerolineales > Villigracilaceae > Fen-1038. The sequence goes on along the minus strand of DATKAF010000347.1, from coordinate 349 downwards.
CCCTCTAAATCTGCGCTGCTGCCTCTGGAGCCCTGCGCAATGTGGCGGGTCCCCACCACCACGCAATGAACGAGGCGGAGATGATCGTCAGGACAATACGGATATATTGAGCCTCGGCCGAGAGGCCAAAGAACTCTCCCCAGAAGTTCCCGCTGAAGTGGAAGAGCATTGCTGCCAGCACACTTCGTCGCGTATTGTTGTATACCCAGGCATACAGAAGTCCTGCAGGCAACACAATGAAGAACATCTGCAGCATGCTCGGCGGGACAGTGCGGAACGCATCCGCGTATCCAGGCAGATAGAAGAGCGGATAGTGCCAGATCCAGTTGAGCAGCCCTACGAAGAGCGC
>DATKAF010000346.1:0-2190 GCA_035498395.1 Anaerolineales bacterium | reverse complement strand
CGGACAGCCTACCGACGGAATGATCGTCGCACATGTCGATCCGGCTTTCTTCGGCAGCTTCAGGCCGAGGATGCGATGGCCGAAGCCGGAGGTGATGCGCGGGTGCCGGATGGGGGCGCTCGGATCCTCGCCGAGATATTGGCGCAGCCAGGAAACGCCTTCGCCGCGGACGATGTGATCGGCGTCGATCATCTGCTCGATGCCGGGAATGGCGGCCACGTGTCCACCCACGATGATCACGCTGTGGGGGGAAAGCTCCCGTACCATCCGGCACATCTCTTTCACCTTGCCAACGTTGACGACGATGGAGGTGATGCCGACGATATCGTAGTGACTGGACCGGAGTTCGCGGGCGAACTGCTCGCGCGTGGGGAAATCGAGCAGCGTGGAGGGCGCGGAGGTGTTCTCCTGCAGGAACATGATTCCCCATGAACGGTGGAAGATGCGCAGCGAGAAGGCTCCCTGTGCCCGCGTCACCTGGTTGTGGTACAGTTCCATCGGGTTGATGGCGCGGCTTCCGAATTCGTCATCCTGTGCGTAGGGTCCGAAGACAGAGGTGAACAGGATAGTGGCGTTGGTGCCCTTCGGGTGTAGTTGCATTTTGCTATTATTCAGGCCTGTTTCTCCAGTGTAGCAATGAATCGACGGAACTTCTTGACATTGGCCCCGTTTCTGCCCCTGGCAGCCCGTGTGGCCGCGGGCGCGCCGCCGATGCGCGTCACCAAAGTGGAGACCATCCATTGGCCCCGAGGGAACAACAGTGCTCCGTTCTGGCCGCACTGGACCTGGGTGCGGCTGACCACCGACAACGGCATCGAAGCGGTGGGTGAGACCTACCCGCGCGGCGAAGTGGAGGCGGCGGTGATCCACACGGCCATCGCCCCCACGCTGCTGGGACGCGACCCGCGCGACATCGAGCGCATCTGGGCCGACCTGTACCGCACCTTCGACTACCAGATCACCGGAGGCGCGGAGATGCGCGCCTTGAGCGCGCTCGACCTCGCTCTGTGGGATCTGCTCGGCAAATCGCTGAACCAGCCGGTCTGGCGGCTGCTGGGCGGACGGTCGAATCCGCGGGTGCGGCTGTACAACACCTGCTTCCCCCACCGTTACGACTTCAACCGCGAGCCGGAAAGGATCATGCGCGAGATTCTCGACGGCTACGGCATCCGCGCGATCAAGGTCTGGCCGTTTGACGGAGCGGCCCAGCGCAACCGGCATCAATACGTGACCCAGCAGGACATCGATCAGGCCCTGACGCCTGTCCGCAAGCTGCGGGATACATTCGGCAACGAAATCGAAATCCTGATCGAGTTCCATTCCAACTGGAACCTCACCTCGGCCGTCCGCATCGCGCGGGCGTTGGAGCCCTATCAACCCATGTGGCTCGAAGACATGCTGCTGCCCGGCAATTTCCAGGAATACCGGCGGTTGGCGGAGTCCACGTCACTGCCGCTGACCATCAGCGAGCGCATGGCCGGACGCATGCAGTTCGAGCAGTTGCTGGAGGCGCGCGCCGCCAAGTTCGTGATGTTCGACGTCTGCTGGTGCGGAGGCGTGAGCGAGGCGCGCAAGATCGCCAACCTGGCTGAGACGCACCAGTTGCCTGTGGCGCCCCACACCGCGGGAGGTCCGCTGCTGTTCTATGCCTCCACGCACCTCACCACGGCGTTGACCAATGTCTGGATCCAGGAAAGCTGTCAGCGCTTCTACGAGCATGACTGGCCGCTGATGCTGGAGAATCCGCTGTTGCCGCGCGAAGGAACCATTGAAGCGCCGGACCTGCCGGGCTTCGGCATGCGCATTAAGCCGGAGGTGTGGAAGCACCCCGCAGCGGTAGTCCGGACCACGGCCGCCTGAGTCGCTCATGAGGCGGCTCATGTTCTGCTTCATCCCGAATAGAGATGTACGCTGCCGGCTGGGCCGGCCAGCCTCGCCGCCCAGGTGCTGATCTCACTGGCGCTTCGGGGCCCGGCCAGTGCAGGACTCGGCTGGGCCGATTGCTGGTGCGCATCGTTCCATGCTTCTCTTCGCTGAGCAGGAGAACTCCGGTGGCCGTAGGCCTTTACGCCGGCACACCGACTCTCTACGGGATCAAACAGAGCCGCGCCCGCGGGCGCTATTCTTAGTGGTTGCTACGCAGAACGTGCCTCAAGGCCGGTGTGCTCGCCGCACAGCCATTGCGGACCA
>DATKAF010000345.1:0-41642 GCA_035498395.1 Anaerolineales bacterium | reverse complement strand
GCTGGCCGTCAGCCGGACGAGAGCCATATAGTACAGGATCGAGCCAAGTCCATTGATCAGGCCCGCCAGCGCGCACCCCAGGAGGCCAACAGGAAAGATATACAGATACCGCCGATAGAATAGCAAGACGTAGGCCAGCACCATTGCGGCAGCGATGATGGTCCGCAGAGCCACGACCGCCAGCGGCGAGAAGCCGGCGTTGATGGACAGCTTCCCGAAGACCGGGCAGAGCCCGAGAAAGAAAGCCGAAGCGAGCGCTGCAACGATGCCGGTGCGATGGCCTTTTTGCATTGCCAATTGTTCGGGAGCGCGTAACCCAGCCCGGTTACTTGATCAGACTCTTCACTTCCTGCAGGAACTCGTCATTGAGGAAATCCCCCTTCTGCATGAGAGCCTGGATCTGTGTGCCCAATCTCTCCTTCTCATGCGGCGTCAATTCCTTGGCGGTCGCCACGATCACCGGAATATGAGCCGTATCCTGATCGGCCTTAAGCGCGTCCATCACGGCGAATCCGTCCATCTCTGGCATCATGAGGTCCAGGATGATCAGGTCGGGCACCTCCCGGCGCACGAGGTCCAAACCTTCCTTGCCATTCTGCGCCTCGTAGATCGTGAAGTCGCCCTGCGACTGCAGAATGCGCCGGATCAGGCGGCGGGCCTCCGCAGTGTCGTCGATAATGGCAACGCGCGGAAACCGATCTGGAGCGACCTGGTTGAGGGCGGAGAGCAGGCCTTCCTGCGGCGTCTCGCTCTTCAGCGCGGGGAATTCCACATTCCGCGTCCAGTTGTTCCCCAGAATGAATTCCTCGGCCGGCATCGTATGGCCCGTGCAGTTCACGACAACCGTCTCGCTCGGCCGTATCTGCCCGGACCGGACAAGCTTGAACAGGCCCGCGAACGCGACGGCGGCGGCGGGTTCCGTGGATAGACCCTCCATCTTCGCCAGAACGTGCATGGCCCGGAACGCCTCCTCGTCGGTGACGCTCTCGAACGTGCCGTTCGTTTCCAGCACATGGTGGCGCAGCAGCGAATAGGCGCGGCCGGGATCGCCGGTAGCCAGTGTCTCGATGTGAGTACGCGGGGAGCCGACCGGGACGGCCGTTTCAAGCCCTTGCCTGAAGCTCTGGACCATGGGTGCACAGCCCTCGGCCTGGATGGCGGCGATGGCGGGGATCCTGTCGATCAATCCCATCTGACGCAGCTCACGGAAGCCCTTGTAGACACCGAGCGGTCCCATGCCGCCGCTGATGGCTTGCACATACCAGTCCGGCGAGCGCCAGACCGAACCATGCCCATTGTTCGGAGATGCAGCGCCCTGCACGCCGGTAAGCTGCTCGGCAATCTCGAACGCGATGGTCTTCATGGCCTCGACGGAGGCGATGGCGCGGGCTCCCAGATCCTGATAGAGGTTGCGCTGCCGGGCGAATTCAGCGGCAACCTGCTTTGCCTGGTCGTAGGAGCCGGTGACCTTGACGACTTGGCTGCCGTACAGCGCGATCTCGCGCATTTTCACGGCCGGCACGAGGCTCGTTACAAAAGCCCAGAGCTTGAGCCCCGCGCGCGAGGCGTAGGCCGAATAGGAGATGGCAACATTGCCTGTGGACGCCGCGACCATTTCCGTTATGCCGGCTTCTTTGAGCGCGGCGATCGTCACGGCAGCCTGCCTATCCTTGAAGGAGCCTGTGGGACCCTGTCGCTCGTCCTTGATGTACAGGTTGGGAATCCCCAGCATCATGCCAAGGTTGACAGCCTGAATGAGGGGCGTGCCGCCCTCGCCGAGCTTCAAGGAGGGGTTGTTATTGCGCACCGGCAGGAGCTCGCGATAGCGCCACAGGTCGAACGGGCGTCCAGGGAGCTGGAGCGGCAGCGTCTTGCCGAGCGTCTCATAATCGTACTCGGCCTCCCGCCATTGGCTTCCGCACCGGGGACAATTCCCGGATGTTGGGAAATAGGGGGCTACGTGGCCGCAATCAAGGCACTTCACCACAAACGCCATTAGGTTTGTTCGCCCTTCACAAGTCTCCCCGTCTGCCGCAAGGCGACCCGCTTTAGAGCCCGCTCTATGATGTTAAGCAGGTCCCTCTCATTGAGAGAACTCTTGCTGATGAGCCGCTGACCAAAAGCCGTCAGCTGGTCGTGTTGCTCGGGCGTGAGATCTCCGCCGCTCACCACCACAACCGGGATGTCCCGCAAACGCACGTTCTCGCGCATCTTCTCCAGGATGGTGAAGCCGTCCATCTCCGGCATGAAGAGATCCAGGATGAGGGCGTGAGGAGGATGAGATGCCAGGGCGCTCCATCCTGCAATGCCGCCCTGCACGAGCGTGGTTTTGTACTTGCCGCTCTCTTCGAAGATCTTCCGCATCAATCGCAGAGAGTCTGCGTCGTCATCAACGATCAGCACCTCCTGGATGCTGCCGTCGCCGTTCAGCCGGTTCAGGGCGTTGATGAGATCGTCTTCGAGGATAGGTTTCAACAAGTAGTCCGCTGCGCCCAGGCTGAAGCCGCGTTCCTGCTGCTCCAGGATGGAGCAGACGATGACCGGGATGCCGCGGGTCTCGCGATCGCGTTTCAGCTCGCTCAACACCTGCCAGCCATCATAGCCGGGCATCATGATATCCAGGGTGATGGCGTAGGGCTTGATCTGCCGGGCTCGCTCCAAGGCGCGTGATGGATCGGTGATACCGACGACGTCGTATCCTTGGGGGCCGAGATAGCGCTCATACAAGGCCAGTATTTGCGGATCGTCATCCACCGCCAATATCACCTTGCCGCCATGAGTATCCGGCTTCTCTTCCTTTGCACGGAAGATCGGCAGCGTGAAGTAGAACGTGCTGCCCTTGCCCAGATCGCTGTGGACGCCGATGCGCCCGCCGTGCAGTTGGACAAGCTGCTGGCTGATCGACAGCCCGAGGCCCGAACCGCCCGTCTTGCGGGTGGGGGAGTCGTCCACCTGAGAGAAGGCCTGGAAGAGCTTGCTTTGATCTTCGGGAGCGATACCGGGGCCGGTATCCGTGACGCTGATGAGCAGTTCGGGGTAGCCGGCGGGCCCGTCCTGGATGGCAGCATGAACGGTGATGTCGCCCTCATCCGTGAACTTGGCGGCGTTCGAAAGCAGGTTTAGCAGTACCTGGCGCAGCCGGATGGGATCGGCGCGAACTGCTGGCAGATCGCTCTCTCCCTGCCGCTTGAGCTTGATCGGCTTGTCCTTCACCAGGCCGGTGGCCGTGGACATCACGCTCGTGATGATATCGGAGACGTTGATCTCATCGAAGGAAAGCTCCATTTTGCCAGCCTCGATCTTCGCCAGGTCGAGAACATCGTTGATCAGGCCTAGCAGGTGCTGGCCGGAGTTGTAGATGGCCGTCAGGTCCTGCTGCTGCAGATCTGTGATCGGTCCATCGATGCCTTTGAGGATCACGCGCGAGAAACCGATGATGGAGTTCAGAGGAGTCCGCAGCTCGTGGCTCATATTCGCCAGGAACTGGGTCTTCACGTGGTCGATCTCGCGCATCTCCTTGACGGCCTGCTGCGACAGCTCATAGGAGCGTGCGTTGTCGATGGCAATGGCCACCTGGTCCGCCAGGATCTGGAGCACACTCTGCGCATCCGGTGTGAACGTCTCGATATCCGTGGATTGGATGTCCAGAGCGCCGATGATGCGGCTGCCGACCCGGAGCGGGATGGCCGCCTCCGCTCGCGTCTCGGGCAGCAGCGCGTTCGCCCGAAAAGTGGGCTCCTCCGATGTATCATTCGCAATGACCGGCTCGCCGCGGAGCATGACCTTCCCGACGATGGACTCATCGTTCAATGAGAGGCTGTGCTGCCTGGCCTTCATTTCAGCACCGGCGGCGCCGGTGGCCTCGCGGAGCACGGCGTTGAAACCGGTCTCCTCCGCGACGAAGATGGCGGCATGGTAGAAGCCGAAGCGCTCGCGCACCAGGTTGACCGTGCGGCTGAAGATGGTGTTCAGGTCCAGGGTGGAAGTCACCAGCCGTCCGATCTCTGCTGCGGCTGCAAGATACTCGTTCTGGCGCTTCAGCGCCTCTTCCGCCCGCTTGGTCTCCTGGAAAAGCCGGGCGTTCTCGAGGGCCAGGGACAACTGGTCCGCCACCTGCTTGACGAGAAGCTGCTCTTCCTGCGCCCAGGCGTGCGAGGCGGTCTCATCGACGACCCGCAATGTGGCCCAGCTCTTTTCATCCTTTCGAAATGCCAACGATATTGTGCCGGATGTATCCGCCAATGCTGGCGACTCTTCGAGACGCGGAGTCAGGGGCTTCGGCTGGCGCGTGCGCGGCCGCGTGGGGGACGCCTTCGGCAACGTGAGCATGCCGGTTCCCACCGGCGGCTTCTTGACGGGCTTCGGCGGCTTCACCGCTTCGGTAGGCACATCATCGAAGATGTGCTCAAGCCGCTTGTGGATATTTCTCTTTGACATACTCCATGAGCTCCTGGGCCAGCTCGCGGTATTGCTGCGTGCCGCGGGCACTGGGTCTGTAGCGATTGATGGGCAGTCCCGCGATGGGGCTCTCGCGCAACTTGGTGTCGATCTCGATCACGGTGGTGAACAGACCTTCGCCGAAGGTGTTCTGCAATTGCTCCTGAATATTGCGATGAGTACGGTTCCGGCGGTCGAGCAGCGTGATCAGGATGCGGTAGCCAAGGATGGCATTACTGTCCTGCCGCACGCGCCGGATGATGCCCATCATGTTCCGCAGTGCATATGCCGAGAAGTACTCGGCCTGCGTGGGGATGATCAGCAATTCGGCGGCGCTCAACGCGTTCGTGGTAATAGCGCCGAGGAACGGCGGGCAATCGAATAGGACATAATCATAAGGAAGAGGCGATGCGGCATCGAGCGCCCGTCGCAAGCCGGACGTATAGTGCGTTCGAACCGGTAGGAACTGCTCGGCGCTCTCGATGCTGGAGTGCGACGGGATCAGGTCCAGGTTCTCGATCTCGGTGGCCAGCCGCGCGCTCATAAGCGGCGCGGATTCGATCAAAATATGGCTGGATGTCACGGCGGCGAATCCGGGCTCGACGCCCAACGCTAGGGTCAGATTTGCTTGAGGATCCAGGTCAACCAGCAGCACTTTGCGGCCCGCCTCGGCCAGTGCAGCGCCGAGTGAGAGCGTAGTCGTCGTCTTGGCGACCCCGCCTTTCTCATTCGATATCGCAATCACATAAGTCATTTCTTTGCTCCGTTTCCACGCTGCGTTGCGCCGCCCACCTCAGTGGCAGCGGAAGATACTACCGGCATCGGCCCGCGAACCCCGCTCTGAACCAGTTGCGGGATGATCTGGATATCCGTGGCGCCCAGAGCGTTCCTCAGCTCTTCCACGGCGGTCCGGATCATCTCCTCGGGGTCGTTCGTGCTTCGTATGCGCGATGTGATCTCGGTGACAAGCCTTTCCCGTTCGGCGCGCCGGCTGGTCTCATCGAACAGCCGGGCGTTCTCAGCCGAGAACGCGACCCGGTCCGCCACTGCCTGAACGAGGTCCATCTGGTCCTGCGTCCATGCCCCGGCTGTCTGCGACTGGACCACCAGGTTGCCGATCGTTTCGCCGCGCAGTTTGATGGGCACCACCATCGGCCGTGCGCTGCCGTCGTTGCGATCCAGGATCGACTCCACGGAGCTTGCTGCTGGAGACAGGGGACTGGCGCCTCGCGGCGTATACCGGTAGCCAGTTACAGGGCCTTCCTGCGGCAAGCGATTCCATGCCTGCTGCACATACTGCCGGTAAAGGGTCTCCACTTCCCGGAGCGTCCGGCCCGCTTCCTCGAACAGACGGGTGTTTTCCATCGCCAGGCCTACCTGGTCAGCCAGTATGGCAAGAATGCCGAGGTCTTCGTCGCTGAAGGCGTCCTCCTTGATGCTTTGCACATCAAGGACGCCTGCCACCTCGGAGCCGCGGCGCAATGGCAATGCCGCCTCCGATTGTGTTTCCGGGAGGTCCGGGTTGTTGAAGAACACCGCGTCCTCACCGACTTTGCGAGCCACGCGCGTCTCGCCATGACCGGCCACATAGCCAACAATGCCCTGCTCACCGATCTTGAGTTTGTGATGTCGCTGCAGCATGCGATGCCCGCCTTCGCTGTTCGCCGCGATCAACCAGGTGAATTCCTTGTTCTCATCATTGAGGAAGATGCCAACGTGATAGAAACCAAAATATTGGCTGATCACGGCGGCTACCAACGGCATCAACTCGTCCATGTTGTGGATGGAGCCGATGGCGCGGGTAACCTGCGTTACAGCTTCGAATTGCGCCGCCCGCCGTCCCGCGTTGAAGGATGCCGCCTCGAGCGCGACGGTCCGATCTTTGACGCGACGCTCCAGGGATTGGATCATGTCCCGCAGGCGCGATGTCATGTTGTTGAGGATCCGAGCGAGGGTGGCGATCTCGTCTTCGCCCTTGACGTGGGCGCGTGCGTCCAGGTTTCCACTGCTGATCTCTTCGGCGGTCTCCGTCAAGGTCAGCAGCGGGGCCATGAGCGTGTTCACCACGAGCATCGTGGTCAGCAGCGCGAACCCAAGAATGAGCGCCATCAGCACGAAGCTGATCTGCTGTGTGTTCGTGGCGGACATTGCAACCTTTTCCCGAGCCGCCACGGCGCTTGCCAGCATCTCTTCGGTTGGCACGATGATCGCAAGGCTATATCCGAGCTCTGGGATGGGGCGAAATGCAAGGTACCGCTCCTGGCCATTGATGGTGACCGTCTCCAGCCCACTCTGGCCCGACCTCATCCGGGACATCGCATCAAGCAGCGCAGGGGGCAGCTTGGCATCTTCGATGGATTGGCCCAGAGGCAACGTCTCGGACGTCTCGCCCAAGTCTTTGTAGCCGGCATCCGGTAACGCTATCAGGTGACCGTCTTTGTCGACGACGAGCGCATAACCCGTGTTGCCCACCCGGATTGCGGAAACCAGGTAGTTTAGCCGATTCAACTGGACATCGGTAGCCACCACACCGCGGAAGGCGTTGGCTTCGTCATAGACCGGGACACTACCCGTGATCACGAGCCCATTCTTCGCAGCATCCAGGTATGGCGCCGACCAGACAATCCCGTGGCCGGGGTTCTTCGCGGGGGAGGCTGCGACGTACCATGGCCGTTGGGTGACGTCAAAATCCGGAGGCACGATGTTGGCGAGGTCCACGTTGGGGTAGTAGATGGTCTCGCCGGATGGCCCCCCAAAGTATACGGCTACCAGATCAGGGTTCCCCTGAAGGAACGAAGGAACGACGAAATCCAATTGCCGGAGGGAGTTGATCTCAGCACTCAGAGGCTCGGTCAATTCCTGCCGGGCGGGGATGAATATGGAGGCGGGATCCGTGTTGGACACATTGTCCCAGCTGCCGTTTGCAAGGCGAGTCATCGACTGGGATGCGTCCCAGTAGGTTCCCTTGCCAAGCCTGGCCTGGTGTGTCAGGAGCGAGCCTGCATTGAGACCCACGCTATTGACGTTCTGCCTGAGCGAGGCGAATATGGCATTCAAAGAGTCTGTCTGACCCTTGCTCGTTGCGGTCAGCGTGTCCACGGCCTTCTGACGGACATTGCTTTCCAACACCTGACTCAGGTAGTCAGTGGCCTGCTGCGCTCTGTAGAAAATATAGGCCCCGAGTGCGGCGATCGAAATCCCAACAATGAGCACGTTCGCCAGGATCAAACGGGTGCGGACACTGATGGGCAGGTGCAAGAACGATCGTGGAGTGGATGCTCGCGGGGAATCTTCCATAGGTGTCGCCATCTCTAACGCTGGAATTCCTTGTCCGGCCGGAGCTGAATGAGCACATCCGAGCCGGGGATGGCCCGTCCCAGTTCCTCCACTGCCGTCTGAAGCACGTTGCGCATGTTGACCGAGGAGCTGATCCTGCTGGTGATCTCGCCAATGGCGCGTTCCTTGTTCGCCTTGCGAACCGAGTCTTCGAGCAGACGGGCATTCTCCAGCGCGGTGCCGAGACGGTCCGCGATCTGCTGGGCGACTGCGGCCGTAACCGCAGGGACCTGGCCCGACTGGAAGCGGAGCTTCACCGCGCCGATAGTCTGCCCGCGCAACCGGACGGGGATTTCCAGGAATGCACCAGTTGTGTCAAGGGTCGAAGCGGCTGGTGAACTGCCAAAAGGATCGACGTTGCTATCACTTTCCTGAACGGCCTCCAAGCGGACATTGTCGAAACGATATCCAACGTGCGACCGGTTCGAGGCACGGAGAACCTGCCACGACTGCTGTGTGAACTGCTGCTGATTCTGTTCCAGCTGTTGCAGTTGCACCTGTACTTGCTGGAGCAATTGCGTCCTCTGGATGGCGGTCGCCAGTTGATCTGCCATGATCTGCACAATGGCGATGTCGTCCTGGGTGAAGGCCTCCGGCTGATCGCTTTGGATGTCAATCACGCCGAACGTGCCTTGCGCCGTCTTCAAGGGCAGTGCCATCTCCGAGCGGGTGTTCGGCAGCATCGGATTGTTGAAGTACATCGGGTCCACCCCGGTATCGAGCGCGATACGCGGCTCGCCCGTGGCGGCAACGCGCCCCACGATGCCCTGCTCGCCGATCCTGAGCTTATGCTGGTTGGCCAGCATAGCCTTGCCGGCTTCCGAAGGCGAGGCTCTCAAGACCGCGTACTCGTGCTTTTCGTCCACCAGGAATATGCCCGTGTGGTAAAAGCCGAACCGGTTGAGGATGAGGCGGGCGGCCTGATCCAGCAGATCGTCCAGGCTGGGCGCCGAAGCCGCATCACGCGCGACCTCTGCGGCGGTCCGCAGTCGCACACCCTGTTGTTCGAGAGCTTCGGTGCGCTCGGCCACTCGCTGTTCCAAATTGCCAATGATCCCCTGGAGTTGGTCCGCCATCAGGTTGAACGACTCGCCCAGCCTGCCCACCTCGTCTCGCTGCTCGACCGATGAACGCGATGTCAGATCTCCGCCTGCAAACGCCTTTGCCGAGCTGGCGAGGCGTAAGACCGGCTCACTGACAGCCTGGGAGGTGGAGATCGCGGCAACTGCGGCCATGATGATCGCGAAGAGACCCACAAGGCCGCTCACAAGCAGGGTGGAAGTCGCGTTGCTGAAGATGATGCTGCGCGGCACTTCCGTGACAACTTCCGCGTTGATAGTCGGATCCCACGAGCTGTATCCAAGCACTGAGACGTCCCGCTCATTGGTATAGATGTCGCTGCCCGAGCCTTGCTTGCTGATGGTCCGATGCACCAAGGGCCAGGCGGTGATCGCCGAGGGTGCAGTGGCGGCGTTGCTGATGTATGCGCCGTTTTCGCCGACCAGATAGGATCGGATGTCGGGCAAGCCAGCCGTCGCACCGAGAGAGTCTATGATCAGATTGCTCTTTGCGACTGCCACGACGACGCCGCGCACATCCGTTCCGTTCGCGCCGAATAGCGGCGCTGCCGCCACCAACTTGTACTCCCCTGTGGGATTCTGCTTACCGGGGAACTTAACCATCTCCGCGAAGAAACTGTGCCGCCCTTCCCGCGCGAACGGCTTATTGGAAAGATTCAAGCCCTGGTCCGGCTCAAAGGTAGAGAACAGAACGTTGCCCTCTGTGTCTAGCAGAAGCATTTCCTCGTACTGGCTGGTGGGATAGCGCGCCATCACGTCACGCATCAACGTGCCCGCGGTCAGCCGGTACCTGTAGGACAGGCTCGTCTCGGACGCGCCCTCGATGATCTGAAGGAGGCTGGCCGCGGTGCCGGAGCCCTGCTGCAGGATGGTCATTTCCTGAGAGATGGAGCGCACCGCCGACTCAATCTGGCTCTCTTTCAGCGTTGAAATTGCCTGCAACGAGCCGGCTAACTGCGCCTGGCTGCTCGAATTGGCATTGATCGCTGAGATGGCAGTGATGAGCAAGACCGGAACGGCCAGAATGAGGGTGAAGGAGACAACCAGGCGCCCTTGCAGTGTCCGATACTGAAAGAGCCGCACCACGAGACTGCCAAGCGCGAACAACAATATCGCGCTGGCCATGAGGATAACAGCCGCGGTCCCTGCGGGATTCGTCGAGGGCAGGCGATCCATCCAGGGATTGCGATCCAGCCAATACAGCGCGGCGGTGAGTGTCGCGCCCATAATGGCCGAGACGAGCAATGTCCTGCGGCTCTGCCGGGCGGCTACGCCGACAAGCGGCGGCAGCCACACCATCAGAATGGCAACGGGCAATGCAGCTTCCAGAAGCAGAACAGCCGACATGCTCCAGGCCGCCATGAGGAACCAGAACAACAAGAAGGCAAGCTGCGAGCGACCTCTCCGGGCGAACAGCGCTACCGCAAGAGTTGCCAACCCAACCAGCAGACTGGCGCCCGCCAAAGGCAGGACCTGCCAGCTCGCGGCGCCCAGCACTCCAGACAGGGAAAGGAAATAAATGCCCAGCAATCCGAGCGTGAGCAAGCCTGCAAGCACCGGCAGATACCGCACCGTGGCGATCAGCATTTCGCTGAGGCGCCGGTCAGTATTCGTTGCACCCAATCGGTCGGAGGAGGAGTTCATAGGTCTGGCTCTGTCAGGCTGGCCTCTCACGGCCTTGCGGCCGCCCATTGTTGGAAGTTGTGAGCACCACTTCGGCTTCCGCCACATCGGGGAGGGATGCGAACTCGCGCGCGGCGGACTGGAGGACCGCATCTACTTCCAATGACCGGCTGAGGCGGGCCGAGATGGCGCCCACCATCTGCTCCTGGGATGCCCGCTGCCGGGTCTCTTCCAGCAGCCGTGCGTTCTCAAGTGCGAGCGCCGCTTGCATGGCTGTCTTCTCCAACAAGTCCTGATCGGCCTGCGTCCAGTTTGCTCCGGCGCGGCCGGTAATGAAGATCGAGCCGATGCTCTGGCCGCGCAGCGTCAGGGGAACAGTGATCGTGCCGGGCTGCTGTGTCACCGAGCCGTCGGAAACGGGGCTCATGCCAGACGGGCTGAACCGGAATCCAACGTCCCTGCCCTTGAGGTAATCCTGCCAGACTGCCCTGGTATCCTGCGCAGTCCTCGCCTGCAGTTGCTCCATTGCGGCGCGTGATTCGGTTGCCAGGCGGACGTTCTCGATAGCGGCAGCCAGCTGGTCAATGGCTGGTTGGAACATCTCCGTGTCAGCCTGCCCCATCGGACCCTGAGCCAACGCGGTGATGTCCACAGCTCCAATGACCCGGCCCCGCGTGAGGAGGGGAATTGACATTTGCACGGGTGATGGGACGTCCAGGGAAGGGGGCCGTCCCGGCCTTGTCGGTTGTACGGCTGACACAAGCGACCGGCCGCGCCGCATGGCCTTGCCAACCGAGCTCTGGTCGCCCACGGCCACGCGATAGCCCAACGGATGCTCCTCGCGGCCCGATTGGGATGCGGCGGCCCGGAGAAAGCCTGACTGCCCGCTCTGATCCAGCAGGTAGATCTCAACCTGCTGCCACGGGAAGTGCTCGATCAAGGCGTGAGCCGCCATGGGCAGTAGTGAGGTTAGATCCTGAATTTCTGCGATCTCCCGGCCAAACTGGAAGACTGCACGCATCTGTGCATTCCTGCGGTCAAGATCGCTGATGCGCTGAGCAACTATCTCCTCAAGGTCCATATGCATCTTGCGCAGCTCAGCCTCGTCAATGGTCAGGGCCTCGTGGGCCTGCAAGACCAGGTCCTGCCTGCGGCCCGCGAGTGCTGCCAGAATTCCCATGACGATCGGCGCCGACTCGATGATCCAGATCAGGGGCTGCGTTGTCTGCACCACCAAGATGCTCGACAGGCTGAGCGGAAGCTGTTGCCACGCGATCTCGATCAGGAATGCCGCGATCGGGAACAGCAGGCCGACGACTGCGCCGAAGAGCCCGTATTTGAAGGCCTTTGTGCGGATCCAAGCGTGCTTCTGTTCGGGATGTGCCACGGGACTACCTGTCACGCTTCACGTCCATCTTCAGCTGAATTGTGGCTTCCGTGCCTTCCAGAGCCTCGCATAGTTCCTGGACGGCGGTCTGCAAGATGCCATCGATGGTCGAGGCGGTCCAGATCTTGCTGGTGATGTCCGCGAGCTCATGCTCGCGGCGAGCCACCAACTGACTCACTTCGACCAGCCGCGCGTTCTCCAGCGCGAGAGCCGCCTGGTTCGCCACAGTCTCGATCAGATTGCGCTGTTCTGTGGTCCATTCGGCCTCGCCCGCGAGGTTGATTGTCCCGATCACCTCATCACGCAAGGAGAGGGGCACTTCCAGGCGTGCCGCAGGATTCGCTTGGTCCTCTTCGCCTAGGCGGTACTCAAGGGCGTCCGCGCCTCTATACGGCATCCAACTCTCCAGGACATAATGTCGCTGAATGGCCTCTAGCTCCGCGAGGTTCCTCTGAGCATCGCTGAAGAGCCGGGCGTTCTCGAGCGCGACTGCTACCTGAGTAGCCATGCCCTGCAGAGTGTCGATTTCCTGGGGCCCGAAGGCTCCCGCTTTTGTGGACTGAACATCGAGCGCCCCGAGAATCCGCTCGCCGACAGTCAGCGGCAGGGCGATCTCTGAGCGGGTATACGGAAGCAAGGGGTTCTGGAAACGCACAGACTCGGCGCCAACGTCGAGAGCCACGCGCGGCTTGCCGGTGCTGATCGCCGTGCCCACCATGCTATTCCCGCCGACGCGCAGATGGTGTTTATTCTCCTTGAGGACCCTGCCGGCTTCGCCGGTCGCACTATAGAGCCGGGCGTCCTCGCCTGTCTCGTTCACCAGGAACAGGGCAGCATAGTAGTAGCCGAACTGGTCGGTGATCAAGTTAGCAACGCGCGCGGCAAGCTCCTCCGCATCGAGGATGGAACTCGCTACGCGACCTACCTCGTTCACGGCGGTGAGCTGGAGCGTTCGGGCATCTACTCGCTCTTCGAGTTGTGCGCGTTCCTCCTCCAGGGCCTGCAGTGCGGCGGCGCTCTGATCCTGCGCGCCGCGGAATGCGGCCTGGAGCTGCTGCATCCCGAGGATGAATGTAACGCCGAAGAGCGCCATAGTGGCGCTGGTGCTGACCCAGTCGCTGACGGCAGCATGCATCGCCCCGGGATTGAGAAGGTGGATCATACCCAGGCCTTCGAGAACCCCAACAGCTGCAAAGGTAAGCAACGTAACCAGGATGGCGATGAAGCCAGCCCGGTCGGAGAACATCAACGTCGCGAAGAGGACCAGGCCGAGGAAGAAGAGTGCGGCATCACCGAGGATGCCCGTGGAAAGCAACTCGCTCAGTCCAAGGCCGTACACTGCAAAGAGGAACGCAGTCACACGCAGCCAGTAGGGGGCGTGCAAGAACGTGACCAGCACGACCAGGCCATAGGCGCCGATGAACACCGCGTTCTGGATCCACCCCTGATTTGTTGCAAGCGCAAGCACGAGGGCCACGAATCCGAATACCGTAGCGCCGAGCAGCATGGGCCGAATGAACCGCTCACGCCAGCGCAGATAAGCCTGGCTGGTGGCCTCGTCGTTGGCGAGCCTGATGGTCCGGGCGTCGGTGCTCACGCGTCGCCGTCCTTTCGAGATTGCCCGTCACCCGATGGGCGGGGGCTCACCCGGATGTGGGCCTGGCGTGCGCCCACTGCCTTGGTCAATTCGCTGGCTGTCGTGGCGAGGATGGTCTCCATGTTAGTGGAGCGGCGGATCTTGCTGGTGATCTCGTAGATGGCGCGCTCGCGCTCCGCCTGGGCCCGGAGTTGTTCGAGGAGCCGGGCGTTGGCGATGATGGCTGCCAGGCTCCCACCAAGTGTGCCGAGCATCTCTTCGTCGTCCTGGCTGTATGCGCCGGATTGCTCGCTCTCGACGTTCAGCACACCCAGGACCTCATTGCGATACAGCAAGGGGATCGCCAGCTCAGAGCTCGTGTTGGAGCTGGCCTGGATATAGCGCGGATCGCCCGACACGTTGTCGACACGGAGAGCGCGCCGGTGCATGGCCGCCCATCCAGTGATGCCCGCGCCGACCGGAACGCGAAGATGCAGGATGTCCTCCGAGTAGCCCGCAGCGGCTCTCACTTCGAGTACCTTCCGTTCGCGGTCCACCAGCATGATGGCAACCCGGTCCCCGCCCAGAGTGACCTGCAAGCCGGTGACCGCGCTATCCAGCGCTTCTTCCAGCGTCGTTCCGGAAGCGGCAGAAGTGGTGATGTGGTGCAGAAGGCGCTGCTGAGACAGATGCTCCTGCGTCTCGGCGAACAACTCGGAGTTCACCACAGCCACACCCAACTGATTCGCCAGAATGCCCAGGGTCCGGAGACTGTCGGGCGTAAACGCGAATGGGCGGGAACTTTGCACGTCGATGACGCCGACGATCCGTTCGCCGACCTTCAACGGTAGGGCCGCCTCTGACCGCGTGCCAGGGAGCAGTGGATTGGCGTAGTAGGTGGCATCCTTCGCCGTATCATTGACCACCAGAGGCTCGCCGCGTCCTGCCACATATCCCACGATGGACTTGGAACCGACGGCCAGCTTGTGGCCGGCTCGTTTCATCTGTGCACCCGCCTCGCCTGTTGCTTCACGGATGATCGCGTATTCGTTCGCCGGATCGAGGAGGAAGATGGAGGCGTGGTAGAAATCGAAGCGTTCCCGGACGAAGCCGACGGCTTTGGCGAGCAACTCGTCCAGGTTCAGGGAACCACTCACGTCCCGGGCGATCTCTGCCGCTGTTTCGAGCTGCAAGGTTCGGGTGCGGCTCTCCTGCAGCAGTCTCGCATTGTGGAGAACGGTGGCGACCTGGTTTGCCATGGCTGCCAGGAACGCCAGATTTTCCTCCGTGAAGGCGTGCTCATGCTCAGGGTCCTGGAGAATGAGCGCACCGATCGGCTCACCTTGAACGGATATTGGCGCGCCCATCCATGAGCGCGCGGGTCTGCCGACCGTCTCGGCGCCCAACTCCGCTGCTTGCCGCTCGACATTTTCTACGAGAAGCAGCGGTCGCCCGGTACGGATGAGGGTTGACGACAATCCCTCACCGAGAGGATGCGAATCGATCTTGTCCACCCGGCCGTATTCGTACCTGTAGGGCACGGAGATAGATTCCGTCGATTTGTCGTATAGGTTCACCAGGAAGGTGAAGTCGCCGATGTTCGACTGGACCTGGCCGTGGAGCTTCTTGAGGAACTCATCCAGTTCCGTCGTCGAAACGGCGATCGTCTGGCTGATGGACGTGAGGGCCTGGCGCTCGAGGAGTTGCCTGTCCTTGCCGGCGCTCTCGGCGATCTTGTCGAGCGCGATGCCGGCGAGATCGGCAAGGTTCGCGTATGGTTGGATGGTCGCGGCGCTGATGGCGCGGATCTGCGAGCCGAACGCCAGCAGCCCGACCAGCGCGTCGGCGCTGAGGATCGGTACGAAGGCGACGCCGTGATAGCCCATCTGACGCGCAAACCGACTGAGCGGCAAAGGCAGGCTGCCAGAGTCCACGTCTTCGATCACAGCTCCGGCAGCCAGGAAGCGCCTGAGCTCATTCAGGTGTTCCTCAAGCATGTGCACTGCGGTGCCGGCGCGGACGGCTTCCGGTCGATCGGCCGCGCTCGAGCCTTCGATTTGGAGGCCGGAAGCAGCAACGGAGATCACGATGGCAGAATACGGCGCGTCTGCCACGATGCGCGTCAATACTTGCAGCACTTCGCTTCTGTTCTTCGCCGAGATGACCTCAAGGCCTGAGCGTTGGAGCCGCTCGAGGTCCTGAATGTTGACCTGCGTCGACTGGACGAGGCCCACGTTCTGGATCGCGACCGCCAGCTGGCTGGCGATCAGCTGCAGCATCACAATGGTGTCCGCACCGAATGCGCCGGGCGAGGTGCTTTGCACGTCGAGCGCGCCGAGCACCAGATTGCCGATCGAGATCGGGATGCCGGCTTCTGACCGGGTCTCGGGCAGGAGCTCATTTTTCAGATGCATCGGATCTTCTAATACGTCAGACGCGACGCGCGGCTGCTTGTTGGCTGTCGCCCAGCCGATGATCGAGGCGGAGCCGACCTCCAGACGGTGCCCGCGGGAGAGCATTTCGGCGGCGGCCGGCCCGTAGGCGGCCTGCAGCACCGCATAGCGCCCACGTTGATCGAGCATGAAGATACTCGCCTGATAAAAGTCGAATTGCTGGACGATCAGCTGAACCGTGCGGTTCAGGAGCTCATCCAGGTTGGTTGTGGATGTGATGCGTTGTGCGACCTCCGCGGCCGTGTGTATCTGACGCGTGCGCTCGTCAACCTTCTGTTCCAGCGAGCGATACAGGTCGCTCAATTCTTCGGCCATCCGGTTGAAGGACTGCGACAGCATGCCGATCTCGTCCTTCGTTCGGGGCTGGGCTCGCTGGCTGAAATCGCCCGCGGCAAACCGATTGGTGATCTCCGTCAGATTCGAGAGAGGCCGGAACACCCGGCTGGCGCCGAACGCAAGCAGGCCGCCCATCGCCAGGAGCGTAGCGATGACAATGACAACCGTGAACGGTATCAGGCTGTTGAGCGGCCGGAAGATCGTGTCTGCATGCACCTCATAGACCACGCCGGCATGAATGCTGTCGAGCCACGTTGTTTGCCCAAATGCAGCCGCACCTTCCTTGTCCGTGAACTGCACGGAGGCCGGCTTCCCGTCAGGATCCGCTTTGGCTGCTGCGAGCGCATTCCCGAGCAGCAACTGTTGGGTGCCCGGGAGTTCGACCACCGACATTTGACTGGTGTATTGGTCGGTGCCGATCAGCTTGCCGTCCTCGGTCAAATACAGCGCTTCGGAGTTGGGATTGAGTGCCGCCAGGTTGGCGAGAACCGCTTGCAGCTCTTCCGACTGAGTGACGCCGACCAGGATCCCAAGCGGGTTGCCGTCGGTCCCCTGGACTTGCGACACGGTTGCCAGGATGAGGTCTTTTGGATAGAGCGGCGCCGCATCGTACAGCATGAAAGATTGCTGGCCTTTGTCCAGCAGGCCTGGATAGAACCCCGCGTCTCGAAGAGAGATGCCTTGCCACTCGGGGCGGCTGGCCATGAGGATCGTGCCATCCGTGCCAGCCAGGAAGAAGTCGTTGAAGGTGGCCCGGCCCGTCTCGGCGCTTACCGAGCGCAGGTCGCGGAGCAGACCGGCCCGGAGAATGGAGAACTCGGTGCTGCCCGAGCCCTGCTTCAGTGCGGCTTCGAACTCCGCCGAGCGGCTGGGGCCACGAGCCAGACGGTCCAGGCGAATGGCCTTGGTCTTCACCGTCAGGTCCAGGCGCTTGAGCTGATCCTTCAACTGCGTCTGCATCTGGCCGACGACTTGCTCGCGCAGGAGGGCGCGCGACCGCAGGTAGGCAGCGCCCGCCATCAGGACGAGGGGGATGAATGTGAACAGGATCAGGGTACGGACCAGCGAACGAGCCAATCCCCCTTCGTAGCCCTTGGTGCTATACTCAGCATTCGGTGCAGGCGATTTGGGCGAGAGCATGGCTGGCTACACAAATTCCCAAACTTGTTCGCCATTCAGGATACGGCGGATCTGATCGGGGAACCGATCGGGGTCGAGCGGCTTCCCGAGAAAGCCATCGAAACCGGCATCCTTGGCTTTCTTCATCTGCTCGACGCTGGCTTCCGCTGTAACGGCAACGATCGGGATCGATTTGAAGCGTTCGGCTGAACGCAGCTTCTGCTGAGCTCCGTAGCCGTCTTCGTAGGGCAGCCGGATATCCATCAGGATGAGGTCCAGGCGTGGAAGCGTATCGGCGTACTCCAGCACCTCGTAGCCCGAGGTTTTCCACTCACAATGAATCCCAAGATATCCGAGCATGCGGGCGATCAGCACGAAATTGGAAACGTTGTCCTCCACGACGAGGACGGCTGCATCCTTCGGGATCGACAGTTTTGGCAAAGGGTGCGAATCTGTCAGGCCGGGCTGGTTAGGCATTGGCTTTCCTCGTCAGGAACCGTTCGATCTGCTGCGAGAGCATGTCAATATCGATGGGCTTCTGAATGTATCCGTCGCAGCCGGCTCGCAACGATCGTTCCCGGTCGCCGCGCATCACGTTGGCCGTCACTGCAACGATGGGCAGGCCGGAGAATTGGGGCATCGCTTTGATGCGAGCCGTCAGAGTGTAGCCATCGACCTCGGGCATGTTGATGTCCATGAGGACTAGATCCATGTGCTGGGTCTCGAGGCACTCCATGGCCTGCAACCCATCGCTGGCCTCCACGACCGAGTAGCCTTCCACCTCCAGCACCCTTCGGACGAGTTTTCTGTTATCGGAATTGTCCTCGATGTAGAGAATCGTGGCTTTACTGGGCATGGCTCGGCCTCCGAGCCTGATTGTACATGGGGGCCAAAATGCCTACATAACAGCAGAATTACAAAAAGCCGGGGCAATGTGCCTCGGCTTGGCGTTGGGTCCGCGAGAGCCTGTTGCGAGAGGGGCGTGGAAGGGGAAGCGGATCAGCGCGGATGAACGCGGAGGCGCACTTGAGGGAAGTGCGAGCTTCAGCCGGGGAAGAACAGCGAGATTGCGAAAGAGGAAGACCAGGAAACATGACGGGCACTACGGAAAACGAAGAGAGCATCGAGGAGGGAGTTGTTCCGCGAAACAAGGAGGAACAATTCATTCTGGAAATTGGAACCAGAGATGAAAGCAGCTGAATGGAAAGGCAAGCCAGATGGCTGCTAGGGAACGGAGAATCGAAAAAAAGGAGTAGTTCATCGGGAATGGGCGAAGCGTGATGTGCTTGCAATGCCAAGGGAGGCAACATGTCGACAAGCCTTAACTGAGGTTGGAGTGGGACATAAAAGCACCGCCATATCTGTGATGTGGCGGTGCCTAAGGGCCATTCCGGCCTCAACTGGAGATTCTTGAGCGGGTGATGGGACTCGAACCCACGATATCTTGCTTGGGAAGCAAGCGTTCTACCACTGAACTACACCCGCAGCGGTTGGGATTATAAATCAAGACTGCCGCTGTAGCAACATGGCGGCGAGCTGCGAGAGAGCCTCGCCTGCATCGCCCCCGGGATGCGCGGAGTGCAGGGCATCCATCGCCATGGCGGTCAAGCGATCCGCCTCCGCCGCGCAGTAATCGCGCGCGCCGTCGGCCGCCAGCGCACCCGCCAGCTCGCGTGTTTCGCTCTCCAGGACGGGGCCTTCCGCCCAGCGTCGAGCAAACGCCGCCTTCTGGGCCAGTCCATAGAGTACCGGCAGAGAGTTCTTTCCTTCCACCAGGTCGCTTGCGGCAGATTTGCCGATGGCAGCTTCATCGCCCCAAACGCCGAGGATATCGTCTTGCACCTGAAAGGCAAGCCCGAGATAGCGGCCGAAGGCAGAGTAGCTCTTCCTCGTGGCTTCGTCCGCGCCGCCGAGGATTGCTCCGATCTGCGCCGCGGCGGAGAGCAGGGCGGCGGTCTTGCCTTCTACCATCGGCCAGTAATCTTCGGTGGTCAAATCCAGACGCTTCTCATAAGACATGTCGAGGTATTGACCGGTGGTGAGGTCTAGGCAAGCCTCATGAAGGCAAGCGGCCGCTCTCAGGACCGTTTCTGCCGGATAGTGCGCCGACAAATTGACCGCAGCGAGGCTTGAAATGGAGAACAGAGCATCACCGATATTAATAGCCATTGGCATGCCGTACTTCTTCCAGGCAGTGACGCGGCCGCGCCGGGTCGGCGAATTATCTTGAATGTCGTCATGGACCAGAGAGAAGTTGTGGAGCAGTTCAACGGCGGCTGCGACGGGGGTTGCGTGTAGCCACCCGCCACCAGATGCCGCAGTGGTTAGCAAAGTCACGAGAGGGCGGATTCGCTTTCCCGCTCCAGTTCCAGCATCGCCGTTCCAGCCCATATGATAGGCGAGCATTTCGTAGAACGGCGTGGTAGGCGGGCGGTACAGGCGGGCAACCTGCCGCCGCAGCTCAGCTTCGATTGCCGGCAGCATAAACTCGGTCAGCTCGGTTAACGGCATAACTTTTGTTATCTCCTTTGGGTGACTTGCACGGGCATGGCGAATCAGTGAGAGCGCCTGCGCCAGACCTCAAAGCCTCCAAAGCCCGTAGAGCCGAGGATGGCGTCACGCGCTGTTGTCCATTGGTGGAAGAGGCCGGCGCTAGAATCCGCCGGATCGTAAAGCAGCGCTTCGGAAATGATGTAACCATCTGGCGTGCCATAGTTAGTCACGGCGTAGGTTCGTGAGCTGCTATCGACACGGCTTACAACCAGCATGTGATCGAAGTTGCCGCCCGAGCCGTGCCAGATGAACAGGAAATCTCCCGGCAGGAGAGGCGACAGGCGCCAATCTGTCTTGTTGATCGGCGAGGAGATGAAGAAGTGGGCGTACTCTTCCCACGGAAAAACACGCTCGATGCGATGAGCGTCCGATCCCGCATTGGGATTCAACAGCCAGAAATCGTGAGGAACGGTGCTGTCCGGTATAAGGCCGGCATCACGCAGGATGGCAACGGCAAGGGGACCGCAGATATTCGTCGGGTCACCGTATCCAACGCCGTTGATCTGTTTCGCTAGGGTGCGGCTGCCCTGCGCAGTCAGACGTATGTAAGGAAGCGAGGCTCGATATAGCGCGATCTGCTCGGCCTGGGAAAGCGGCCCCGCAAAGGCAAGCGAGCCGCTGTTGATCGCAGACTGGATCGCGTCCGGCGTGGGGCTGGCAGATGGCCTAGGGGTGAACAGCGGAATCAGCGTCGGCGTGGTAGTGAACGTGGGGGCTTCCGTTGCTGTTGTTTGAACCGTTGTAGCTGTCAGGGCAGGGAATGAGATGTTTGTGGGTGTCGATGCTGAAAGCGCGGGTGCAGATGTGCGAGAGCCAAGAAACAGCAAGCCAATGCCAACCAATCCCATCATCGATGCTCCGAGGGCAAGTCCTAGCAGAACATCCCGCACTCCGGTTCGCACTGTGGGCCCCACTGCATCAGATCTTCAGGAGCTGCACGGCCTGCAAGTCCGTTATGGAGCCAACTCCGGCTGCGAACATGCTGACCTCGATCTGCCGCCTGGTCAGCCGCAGCAACTCGACCGCTTCCTCTGCGGAGGCGGCTGCGGCGCGCAGGAAGTTGCCGGCCATGCCGCCCAGGCTCGCGCCCAGCGCGATGCATTTTGCAATGTCAAGCCCGTCCGTAAGGCCGCCGCTCGCGAAAATGGGCATGCCGGGAATTGCATGCCGAACCATCTGGATCGACTCGGCTGTCGGTATGCCCCAGCCGACGAACGTGGCAGCCAACCGCCGCATGAATTCGTTCGGCGCGCGGTGCATCTCCACCTGCGACCAGCTCGTACCGCCCGCGCCGGCGACGTCGATGGCCGTGACGCCGCAATCGCGGAGAAGCTTTGCCGTGTGCTCGGATATACCCCAGCCCACTTCCTTCACGACGACCGGCACGGTCAGGAGCCTGCAGACCTCTGCGATCCGGGAGGCAAGGCCGCCAAAGTCGGTGTCTCCGCCCTCCTGCACGGCTTCCTGGAGTGGGTTGAGATGCAGGAACAGCGCGTCGGCGCCAATCATGTCCACCGCCCGGCGGCATTCGTCGATGCCGTAACCATGGTTGAGCTGCACGGCTCCCAGATTCGCAAAGAGGAGGATGTCCGGCGCGTACTTCCGGACCTGAAACGTCTCGGCTTGCTCCGGGTGCTCGAGCGCGGCGCGCTGGGAGCCTACACCCATGGCAACCTTCATGAGCTGCGCGGCCTCGGCAAGGCGGCGGTTGATGATGCCCGCCTGATCGGTGCCACCGGTCATGGATGAGATGAGGATGGGCGCGGCCAAACGCTTTCCGAATATCGACGAACTTGTATCGACATCGTCAAGATCGATCTCGGGTAGGCCTTCATGTAAGAACTGGTAATGCTCCAAGCCGGAGGTCAGCGCGGAGCGAACATCCTTCTCTAGGTTGATCTGGATATGGTCAGCCTTCCGCTGCTGGAGCGGCGCAACTTTTGGCATAGGGGGGTGTTCCTGCGTGTGAGTTCCTAGGACCTGCCTGTGATACAATTGGCGCGTCAAAAACGAGAACAGGATGGAGGACTAACCCATGGCTGATACTTACGCCGAAATCAAGAAGATCATCGTCGACCTGCTGGGGGCGGACGAGTCCAAAGTGACTCCTGAGGCACGATTCCGTGAGGACCTGGAAGCCGACTCGCTAGACCTTGTTGAGCTGATTATGGCCTTCGAGGACAAGTTCGGCGCGGAGATCTCAGATGAGGCGGCACAGAAGATCACGACAGTGGGCGAAGCGGTCACGTACATCGACACCCACAAATAACCACCTGTTCTCATGCTCCGGCCACCCAGCCGCGTAAACGGAGTCCATCCGCCGCCGATTGTCACCACAGATTTCAGCGATTATAACCGTAGAGCCGCCTTCGGGCGGCTCTATTCATTGTCGACGCGATGTCGTTCCGCAGTCTCAAACCCTGCTCACTTCTTCAGGAGCGAGGGTATTTCCTCCGGGTGTTTCGCAACGCGCACGCCTGCCGCCTCCAGGACGCGCACCTTGTCGGCTGCGGTACCGGCACCGCCTTCGATGATGGCGCCGGCGTGGCCCATACGCTTGCCGGGAGGAGCCGTCTGCCCGGCGATGAAGGACACCACCGGTTTTGTCATCTTGGATGAGATATACTCCGCGGCCTTCTCTTCATCGGTGCCACCGATCTCGCCGATCATGACGACCTGCTCGGTCTGCGGATCGTGCTCAAACATCTCCAGGCAGTTGATGAAGTTCGTGCCGTTGATCGGGTCGCCGCCGATGCCCACGCAGGTGGACGAGCCCACGTTCAGCAGCTTGAGCGCGTAGAGTACCTCGTAGGTCAGCGTGCCGGAGCGGGAGACTACGCCGACGCTGCCGGGGATGGCGATATTCCCGGGGATGATGCCGACCTTGCACTCGCCCGGCGTCAGCAAACCCGGGCAGTTGGGTCCGACCAGCCGGACCTTCTTCTGGTCGATGTAGTTACGGACGCGCATCATGTCCTGCACCGGCACGCCCTCAGTAATGCAGACGATGAGCGGAATGCCCGCGTCGGCTGCCTCAAACATGGCATCGGGGGCAAAACGCGCCGGCACAAAGATGACGCTTGCATTCGCGCCGGTTGCGTCGACCGCCAGCTTCACCGAGTCGAATACGGGGATCTTTCCATCCAGAACCCATTCGCCGCCCTTGCCCGGTGTCACCCCTGCCACGACATTAGTTCCGTAATGGACCATCTGGGTCGTGTGGAATAGCCCCTCGCCGCCCGTGATGCCCTGCACCAGCAGGCGTGTATTCTTATTGATCAGAATGCTCATGTTATCCCGCCTTGCCATTGGCTGCGGCCACAGCCTTCTTGGCCGCTTCGGCTAGCGTATCGGCCGTGATCATCTTCGCGTTTGACAGGATGGCGCGCCCCTCTTCCGCGTTCGTCCCAACCAGCCGGACCACCATCGGGACTCTGGGCTTGATCTCCTTCATCGCCGCCAGGATGCCGTGGGCCACCTCGTCGCAGCGCGTGATGCCGCCGAAGATGTTCAATAGCACGGCCTTCACATTAGGGTCCGATAGGATAATCCGCATGGCTGCCGCCACTTTGTCCGCGCCTGCGCCGCCGCCGATATCGAGGAAATTGGCCGGCTCGCCGCCAAAGAGCTTGACGATGTCCATGCTGGTCATCGCCAGGCCCGCGCCGTTCACCATGCAGCCGATGTTGCCATCCAGCTTGATGTATGACAGGCCATACTTGCGCGCCTCGGTTTCCGCGGCCGCTTCCTCATCGATATCGCGCATCTCGGCGAGATCAGGATGACGGAAGAGGGCATTGTCGTCAATGATCATCTTGCCATCGACAGCCATCATCCGCTTGTCCTTGGTGATGACCAGCGGGTTGATCTCGGCTAGCGTGGCGTCTGTCTCCGAGTAGGCGCGCCACAAGCCGGAGGCGATCACGGAAAAGGCCTTCCAGTGTTCGCGGGGCAGGTCCATCGAAGCCGCGATATCGCGGGCCTGATAATCGCGCAGTCCGAGCAGCGGATCGATGTGGACCTTGATGATCTTCTCCGGAGTCTTGGCGGCTACTTCCTCGATCTCCATGCCGCCGGCGGCCGAGGCGATCATGACCGGCTTGCGTGCGGCACGATCGTTCGTGATCGAGAAATAGATCTCCGATTCGATCGCGGCGGCCTCATCCACGAGGACTTTGCGGACGGGTAGGCCCTTGATCTCCATGCCAAGGATCTGCGTGGCAAGCTGCCCCGCCTCGGTGGGATCCTTGGCAAGCTTCACGCCTCCCGCCTTGCCGCGGCCGCCCACCAGCACCTGCGATTTAATAACAACGCGGCCACCCAACTCTTCGGCAATTGTCTTTGCCTCGCTTGCGGTAGCCGCTACGCGTCCCTTCGGGATCGGTATGCCATATTTGGCAAATACCTGTTTGGACTGATATTCATGGAGTTTCATGCAATTTCCCTTGTGCCGGATTGAAAGCCTCGGCATTATACCACCGGGGTTTTGAAGCGCTTGGTCCAGCAGGGGCTGCTGGACCAAGTGGTGATTAAGGTAACGTGAATCTCATGATTCGGTTATTTCCGGCATCTGTTACCCAGATATGCCCCGTTGGATCGACCGCGATGCCGCTGGCAATACCGAAGGTGCTGGAGGTGCTGCCGAAGTCGCCCCACGTCTGCACGAGCTGTCCGTCGCTGGTGTATTCAATGACGCGATAGCTTTCCGGGTCTGTGATGAAGACATGTCCGGCATTGTCCACGGCATCAAACGGCTTGTTATCCAGGGATTCGCCTGCCCAGCCTACCACATCCCACTGTTTCAACGGGGTGAAGGTCAGACCGTCGGCCGAAGGCTCGAGCGATTGCATGCGCTGGTTCCACGTATCCGTGATGTAGACGATGCCGCCCGAATCGATGGCGATCCCGACCGGTTCATCGAACTGGCCCGGGTCGAGCCCAGAAGACCCGAACAATGTCAGGAAATTGCCGTCGCCGTCAAACACGACCACGCGCTTGTTGCCGGTGTCTACAACGTAGACCCGGCCTTGCTTGTCCACGGCAAGCCCTCTTGGACCGTAGAAGGACTGCGGTTGGCCGTTCTCGGTGAAGTTAGCCCACATCTTCAAGAACTTGCCATCGGCTGTGAACTTCTGGACGCGATAGTTCCACGTGTCCGTCACGAACACCGAGCCGTCCGGCCCAACCGCCACACCCCACGGCTCGTTGAATGTCGAGGCGGGAGCCGAAGGGTTGGGGTTACTGACATCATTGCCTGACTTCGTGCCCCATTGGTTGAGCAGGCTTCCTGCTCCATCAAAGTGCAGTATGCGGCCGTTGCGCGAGTCGGCGACGTAGAAGGAGCCGTCGGCTGCGAATGCAATGGCGCGCGGCGCGTTCAAGGGCGGCGTGGCGGCTTGGCCCTCCACGATCTGATCCGCGGGCAGCGTTACCGTCTTGCCCTTGTACGGATCAACTTCCGCGGCCTGAGCCGCAGGCGCGACGCCGTATTTCCACATCTGCTGAGCGACATCCTTGCGGATATACATGCGCATGGCATCAGACGGCTGCCATGTGGCCAAGGTCATATCGGTGTGGCCGGTCGCGGAGGCGTAGGCCGTGTAATCACGGTTGAGCCAGATATCAATAATGCCGGCCCGAAGGGCAGGATCGAGGATGGCCGAGCAGACCCGGGAGAAGTCCTCCGACCTCAGGAGGCGAAGGAAGCTCAGCGCACCCTTGCAAGAATACGTATCGCCAAATGGCACCGGCTGCCGGCTGCTCACAAGCCCGAAATAGTCCTGGTTCGGCCACCACATGCGGATATAGTCGATGCGGTAGAAGCCAGGTCCGAGAGCCTGATCGATCTTATCGAAGTTTTTGGCATCGACGATCACGATGGTCGAGTCACGCAGCGAGCGCGTCGGCTGATCGAAGGAGTGCTGATTCGTGAAGTCACGCAGGTACCACACGAACGGCCACGATACGCCCGTATCGGGCGCACTCGCATCGTAGGCAATGTTGACGCCCATGCCGCCTGTCGTGCGCTCTGATATCTCGGTCGCTTGGCGAATAACGTCCTTCACGGCCGTGTTGGAGTGTGCGTACACCATGTACTCGGTCGCGTCGTCGTAATCAATGTAGGCCGCGCGGAACGAAGCACGAATGGTGAGAAGAGTTAGTAGGGAAAAGAAGGCGAGGGCAAAGACACGCACTGCCTGGCTCCCGCTCCAGTTCCGAAGAAGATAAACCAGTGCCGCTCCGCTCGCTAGCGCTACGACGGCCGGCAGCAGGAAAGCGGTGGTCGCCTGCAGTTGGTCCAGCCCTTTTCCCTGGAACGGCGGCGTCGCGCCTACCAACGAGACGAGGCAAGCTGCGAAGCTTGTGAAGAAGATCAGGGCGGAGGCCATCACCAGCAAGGCCTTCTGCTGCCGCAGGCGCGCCCAGTTCGTCGTATCGATCAGATAGCCCAGCCCCCAGCCCGAGAAAAGGATGAGCGGCCAGACAAGATGGTACGTCAGCCACGGCATCTTCTCGCCTGCGACGCTGAAGGCCACGAAGCTTGCCCCGATCCACCAGACCAGCAGCGCGATCGTGTTCGGCAGATTCCTCTCTGCCGTGGTCAAATGCTCTTCATCGGCGCCGGACAACTCCGGGTGCAGGATGGTCGAGCGGCGCGAGAGAGCGATGATCAGCGCAACGATGGCGCCTAGCAACGGAAGGAATTCGTAGATGGGAATCTGAACGAGGATGTAGTAGTACCACGGCTGGCTGCCGCGCTGCACTCCCTGTTGCGCGAGCCAGTATCCCAGCGAGCCGACCACTCCGGTGAAGAAACCGTCGGTGTTGGTGAAGACGGTGGTGTAGAAGACGGTGAATGGTACCCAGAAGGCGAGGGCGTACTTCCACCACTCACGGTTCCATATCAGCCCAATGGCGATCGAGATGCCGAAGGCAATCGCCACGAAGACGCTCACGATCAGTACGTCGTGCAGCGTCAGCGCCTGCACCTCGGCCGCGGTCGTCGGTATCGTGACATTGAGCCGCGTGGCCAGCAGCTTGATGGGGAAGGGCATCAGCATCGGCAGAACAAGCGTCCCTGCCAGGATTAGCAGGTCGAATGATCGCTCGGCCTTGAGCTGCTGCCGGCCATAGCCGCGCAACAGGAAATAGGCTGCTGCAACGACGGCGATGGCGCCGGCTCCAAGAAGGCCATACCCGGTCGATGTCCCGCCGACGGGCTGGAGCGGAGATTCGGTTGCGGACGGGTTGGCAGGCGAAGCCACCTCCGTCGAGCCTAGGGTGGCCGCCTGCCTGCCGGCGATACCGAGGGCGGCGCCGCTGGCGAGCAGCACAATGCCGATCAGCAGGGCAATGATGAACGCGCGATATGAGCCGATATCGTCCCAGGCACGTCGTGTGACGCGAACGATGAAGTAGATGGCAAGGAAAAGGAGCAGCTCGGCGGAGTACATGAACGCCGTCTCTTTGTCGATGAAATGCAGCATCAAAGTGACGGCAAGCAAATACAGATAGCGGCGCTGTCCACCCTCCAGGTAGCGCAGGACGACATACAGCATCAGTACGCCGGAGAAGATCGCGTATGGATCTTCCCGGACATAGCGGCCATAGAAAAGCATGATGGGCGAGATGAGCATGAGGAAAGCGGCGATGAGACCGCCGGTCTTGCCCAAGTAGCGACGCCAGGGCCATGCCAGGCAAATAGTCGCAACATTGAAGATGGCGGCGGGGATGCGGGCGGTGGAGTCGCTTGCTCCGAAGAGGAAATAGGAGAGGGCGATCAGGTGGAACTGCAGCGGCCCGTGCATCATCGGGTTGTGCTGATACCCGCTGCCTTTATAGAGGAGCCAGGAGAAATAGGTATGAAGGCTTTCATCATGGCTCATAACGCGGACGCCGAGATTGTAGAAGCGCGAGATGAACGCCATGACGATGATCACGGCGAAGATCATGACCTCAATTGTGAGTGCAGGCGCCGTGGCAATAAGAGGGCGGTCGAGCCACGATGTACGTTCCGTCTGTTCGTTCATGAGCAATCCGTCGAGCGAGATTTGGTTATGTATAATGCAGACTTTTTATTCTGGCAAGCAAGACGCGGCAGGAAAGAATAAAGGCTGCCGAAATGCGCATAGCCACTAATCTAACCAACGAACCAATCACTCAATTCTTACTCCCAGAACCAGCCAACTGACCACATCCAGCCTGAATATCGATACCACGGCGAAGCCGAACAGTACAGGGGATGCCTGAGGCTTCGAGCGCCGCCTTGAACGCCTGGCTCCTCTCCCTGGTGGTGGCCTGTCCTCCAAAGCCGGGGGTCGGATTGAGCGGGATCGCGTTGACATGGCATAGCAATCCGCGCAGCCGCTGCGCCAGCAGCCTGGCCTGCTCGGGCGTGTCATTCACGCCATCGATGAGGGCCCACTCGAATGTGATACGCCGCGCGGTCTTCTGAACGTAATAGCGGCAGGCGTCCAGCACGTCTTCGATGGGGTACTTGCGGTTGATCGGAAGCATGCTCGTCCGGAGAGCATCCTCGGCAGCGTGGAGCGAGATCGCCAGGTTGATCTGCCGATGTTCATCCGCAAAACGACGAATCATGGGCACGAGGCCGACCGTGGAGATGGTGAACCGCCGCGCGCCGAGGTTGAAGCCGGACGGATCATTCAAGCGGTCGATCGCTGCCAGGGTATTGTCATAGTTGTGGAAGGGTTCGCCCATACCCATGACGACCACGTTCGTCACACCGAGCCCCTCGGCTTTGAGCAGCCGCGCGTAGTAAAGCACCTGCGCAACGATCTGTCCGCTCGAGAGGTTGTTGCGAAAGCCCATTTGACCCGTGGCGCAGAAGACGCAGCCCATGGCGCAACCGGCTTGAGAACTGATGCAAAGGGTGCGGCGCTGGTTATAGCGCATCAACACAGCCTCGATCAGCTGGCCGTTCGGCAGCTTCATGAGAACCTTGCGGGTCTGACCGTCCGATGAATCTTGGAGCTTCACCGGCTGCAAGCCCGAAAAGTCAAACTCGACCGCCAGCTTCTCGCGCAGCGGCTTCGGCAGATTTGTAAAGTCCTGCGCAGAGCCGTACAGATGTCGGTACAGGCCCTCCCACACCTGGCTCGCGCGGTAGGCAGGCTCGCTCCAGGCTGTGAGATGCTCCGCCAACTGCGGGAGCGTCAGATCATAGATCAGCATCATGATGTTTGTGACGAAGGCTCAACGCCAACAAGCTCACCCAGGTCCCGCGCCACGAAGTCCGGCGCGGGCTTCCATGTATCAGCTTGCTGCTGCGTGCTGATACCTGATAGCACGAGCGCCGTGCGAGCGCCCAATGCCTGGCCGCCGGCAATGTCCGTTTCCAGCCGGTCACCGACAACCAGGATCTCATTCAGGGGCAGCTGCATGCGATCGGCGCAGATCTTCAGCATGAACGGAGCCGGTTTCCCGATGACGATCGGGTCCGTCCCGGAGGCGGCCTGGATGGCGGCGAGGACAGAGCCCGCCCCCGGCACGGGGCCATCCGGCGTAGGAAATGTCCGGTCGGGGTTGGTACCATAGAAACGGGCGCCGGCACGGATGTGCCACATGGCACGCCGGAGCTTGTCATAGCTCAAGGACCGGTCGAGCCCGGCGACAACGGCGATGGCCGAGGCGTTTTCGCCAGGATCCGTAGAGACTGTGAAGCCCGCGCCGCAGAGCGCCGACACAACACCGTTCTCCCCAACGACAAAGACCGTACCCTTGTCTGGGAAGGCCTCGGCTAGTGTAGCAGCAGCAGCCTGGGCAGAGGTGACGACCTGCCAGGCATCGAGGACCACATCAAAGGCAGCAAGTTTCTCGAGGTACTGCTCGACGGTGATCGTCCCGTTATTGGTCGCCATCGTGACCTTCAGGCCGAGCGACCGCATCCGGGCAAATATGCGCTGCAAGTTGCCGATGGGCGCGGTGTCCTTCCAGAGCACGCCATCCATATCCAGGATGAGGCCGTGAATCGTGGGTGATAATCGGTCAAGCATCTGTCCCTACCTTCGGTACACAGATCGCATCCGCAGCTTGGCTGCTACTTGAGGCGGCGGATGAGGTAGTCCAAGGCGGGACCATCGATCCAACCTGCATCGGGGTCGGCCCGCTTCTCGAGATTCTCATTATGGATGAAGGCGCGAAATGCCTCACGGGTGGCATCATCGTATTGACCGTCAACGGGCGTGTAGTAGCCAAGCCCTTTCATGATCGCCTGGATCTTCGTGACGACTTCTCCCTCCAGCCTGACGCGATCCTTTTTGTCCCCGCGGCGGAAGAAGAGCCGGTGCAGCTCCAGAAGCTCGCCAAGGCGGGGGATCGGATTGATATGATCGTCGACGCGTAGATCGATCCACCGGTCATCGTGACCGCCATAACCCGCTTTGGGCTTCACGACAAGGATGGCGGCCGACTGCCTTCCGCGGCGATCGCCACCCGCCTGCCCGCCCGCAGTCAATGCGGCAAACAGGCGCTCCGGCAACTCAGCCTTCGCCTCCAGGAACGCATGCTCCATCTGCCGGACCACCTCGGCTCCGGTCAGGACATTACCCTGGATCGCATAACCGGGACCCGTCAGGCCACCGGCCCAATCGGCGCACTGCTCGCCGGTGAAGGAGGCTGAGCGGCCTTCGGCATCCACCATTCCGACCTGGCGGTGCTCGCGTTCCTTGTCGGCGGTGACTAGCCGAGAAAGTACCTCCTCAGCTGCTTCGCTGCTTGCCATCATCTCCAGCCCGCGGGGGCCGAAGCTGGTATTGGTAACGGCTTGCGTGGCGATGGCTCCGGCGCGGGCCTTCGCCCACGGAACCACCGCACCCACGGCCAGAAACTTGGACGCTACCGCAACGCCCCATGCCCGCGCTTTCAGGTCACAGGCGACGATCGAGAACGTGCCATACTCAGGCATAAGTGGATTCTGTTACCGAAAGAAGGGCGGGTCAAAAACCCGCCCTTGCTGAACTCGGGATGGACTTGCAGTGTCTATCGCTTGGCTTTCTCTTGTTGTTTCTCGGGGACCTCAAGGACCTGGTCAACCAGGCCGTATTCGACGGCCGCCCGGGCATCCAGGTAGAAGTCACGGTCGGTATCGCGCTCGATGACCTCGAGCGGCTGCCCGGTGTGACTTGCCAGAATGTCGTTGAGGGAGGCCTTCTGGCGCAAGATCTGCTTGGCGGCGATCTCGATATCCGTAGCCTGCCCCTGCGCTCCGCCCAGCGGCTGGTGCATGTGAATGGTGGCATGCGGGAGCGCGTAACGCCTCCCCTTGGTGCCAGCGGTCAGCAACACGGTGCCAAACGAGGCCGTCACGCCGACCGCCACCGTGCTGATGGGGTTCGAGATCATCTTCATGGTGTCATAGATGGCGAAGCCCGCGTAGACCTGGCCTCCGGGCGAGTTAACGTACATCTGGATCTCTTTCTCGGGGTCTTCGTGATTGAGGAACAGCAACTGCGCCACGATCACGTTGGCGACCTGGTCATCGATGGGCGTGCCAAGGAAGATAATACGCTCCTTGAGAAGAAGCGAGTAGATATCGTAGGCACGTTCGCCGCGACCCGAGGTCTCGACGACCATGGGGACTACATTCCGGATGTTATGTGGGTTCATTTTCTCTCTCTTCCGCTTGGTACACTAGTCGGATTCGGGTTTGGATTCACCACTAGGATCGTTCTCTTCCACCGGACCCGCTTCGCTACTGGCTGATTGCGTCGGCTGTATGACGGGCTCCTGGCTCTGTTCGGCCCCCGCGGGCTGCTCCTCGCCGGGCACGTATTCCCCGGTTGCAATCGCTTTCAGTCGATCGAGGGTACGGCGCGTCATCAAGCGGCTGGCCGATTCCATGGCGACTGCTTCCGCTACCCGCTGCTGGCCCTGCTTGCCGCCGCGGATGGTATTGAAGTTCAACCCCTGTGACTGCAAGTCGACCAGGGTATTGTTGAATTCCTGGTCCAATGATTCGTTATCGACGCCGATCTTCTCTTGGCGGGAGACCTCGTCGAGGATCAGAGACCGCTCCAGGCGTTTCCGTGCAACGGGCCTGGCCTCATCCTCCATGAACTTGGCCGCGTCGGTCTTGCGCATCTTGTAGTAGGTTTCCAGATCCAGGCCCTGCTGCGCGAGGCGTTGCTGCATATCCTCGACGACGTGCTCCGCCTCGTGATCCAGGGTCTGCGGCGCGTATTTGATCGTGGCACCGTCTTTGATCTTGTCAACCAGATCAGCAAAGTACTGATCATCGTATTCGGCGCGCGCCCGGTCCTCAATGTCCTTCGTCAACACAGCCTTGAGCGCGTCCAATGACTCGTACTGCCCGACCATCTTGGCAAACTCGTCGTCAATGGGAGGCAAGGTCATGCTGCGGACCGTCTTTATGGTGACCTCCAAGCCCGCCGTCTGACCCGCCAGCGTGTCGTCGGGGAAGTCAGCCGGAAACTCATGGCTAAGTTGTTTGCTCTCGCCGCTCTTCATGCCGACCAGCCCGCGGGCAAAGCCAGGGAACGGATACTCATCGGGTCGATCTTCCTTGCGGACAATGGTGGCAAACCCTGCACGGTTCAGCGATTCCTTCTCGGACGTCAGATCTACCAAGAGGTAATCGCCAGGCTCAACCGGTCGCTCCACGGTTTCGGTGGTTCCGTACATTTGCTGAAGCTCTTCCAGAGCCTGCTGAAGTTTCTCGGGGCCGGGAGCATGGAACTCGTATGGGAGCCGGATCACCTTATAGTCTCCCAGGACGACCTCAGGACGGAGAGGGACCTTGAATGTGAAGCGCGGCGTCTCGGTCCCCTCTATCTTCTCTAGGGAGCCGGCCGCGGCCGGGTCGATCTCCGCCTCCTTGAGCATCTCAGGATAAAGCTCATCTACGAGGAGATCCACAGCCTGCTCGTACACAGCAGCATCGCTGTAGTAGCGGACGATGACCTCGTATGGAGCCTTACCGGGGCGGAAGCCCGGAATCTTACCTCGCTCAGCGAGCTTGCGGGCAGCCCGGTGGCGGGTCGCCTCCAGGCGCTCCGGTTCCACATCCACAACTACTTGAGCCTGATGATCATCGAGGACGGTCTTCTCGAATTTCAAGATGTTCTCCAATGTTCGGACTTGGGGCGTCCGGAGGGCAAGCCTCCCAGGACCATCGATGGGGACGGTGGGACTTGAACCCACACGCCTTGCGGCACATGATCCTAAGTCATGCCTGTCTGCCAGTTCCAGCACGTCCCCTGTCAATAATGCGGCGGAATTATAAGGCACGCGTGGGGGAGCGTCAATAAACGGCACACAGCGTTAACCTTTCGCTTATGTCCCTTGCGACTTTCCCCTGAAGGCGGCCCGTGGGCCCTTTGGTATAATGCCGCCCTATGTCGCGCGTCATCAACCCCGATTCTGTTGGAAAACAGCGGACCCAACTTTCCAAGGGCATTGTGCTCGCTTTGCGGCAGCTGGCCCGGCAGACCGACACCGGCGGTGAAACCCGCGACCTGGCGGCCTTTATTGCCGTTGCACTGCAAGCCATTTCTGAGGGGATCGACGCCAGCGTAGCCGCGTGGGAGAAGCGCGGCTACTGGGTCAAAGCCGACAAGTTCCGTATGGAGTGGGCATGGGCGGGATCGACAGGCGCCAAGATGAGGACGGCACTGCTTGCAGAGGATTGGCCTTCGATCGCCATGCTGTCGGCGCAGGTGGGCCAGAAGCTGAACAAGGTACAAGTGGGAGATAACCACCGGCTCGGCAGTCCCTGGGCTGGCGCTTACGAACGAATGCGCTCGCAGTAGCGCGGCAGACACAACGCCAGGATCGTTATTTCATAATCACCAGACAAGAAGGGCGCGTCGCTTGACACGCGCTGGGGTCACCCATTCTTCCAGCGCGCAACCTACCCGTTCTTCCGATGCTGACATTGAGATCCGGCAGTACACTCCGAGCCACAATGCAGGCCGTTCAAGGGGCGGGCCTGCTCCGTGAGGCATGTTATAGTTGAAAAGGAGTGCAAATGTCTGCGCTTTCTGACTTTTCGAAAGGGTTGGCATCCGCTGTTGAAAAAGCATCCACCTACACCGTGCTTGTGGATGCACGCCGCCGCTACCCTGCCAGCGGAATTGCGTTTGGACCGGACCTGGTGTTGACAGCGGACCACGTCGTCACGCGGGAGGAGGACATCACCATTTCCGGCGCCGACGGCAAATCGCTACAAGCGACCATTGCAGGTCGCGATCCGGGCTCCGACCTGGCAGTTCTTCGACTCTCTGAGAAGGCCCTATCGCCCGCAAAGACGACAGACGGCCTGCCGAAGGTGGCCGAGCTCGTGCTGGCAGTTGGGAGGCCCGGCAAGGCAGGCCTCCAAGCCTCGTGGGGCATTGTCACCGCGATCGAAGGCCCGGCGAGGACCGGCAAGGGCGGTTTGCTGGAAGAGTACATTCAGACGGAAACCGTGTCCTATCCGGGGTTCTCCGGCGGACCGCTGATCAATACAGAAGGCGAGGTGCTCGGACTGAACACCTCGGGCCTTGCGCACGGAACGGCGCTGACGATACCGGTGAAGGTGGCCTGGCGGGTTGCAGACGCGCTTGCTCGCTACGGAAGCGTCAAGCGCGGATATCTGGGTGTACGCACGCAGACCGTGAACCTGCCCGATGCCAGCCAGAAGTCGTTGGGTCGGGTCCAACAGCAGGGGTTACTCGTGTTGTGGTTGGAAGAGGGCGGTCCTGCTGAGAAGGCAGGCTTGATGGTCGGGGATATCCTCGTCGGCGTGGGCGGGCAACGGGTATCTGACCCGGACGACCTCTTTTCGACTCTCAACAGCGACAGTGTAGGCAAGTCGATCCCCGCGGAGGTCCTGCGCGGTGGAAAGCCTCAGATGCTGACCGTGACGGTGGCGGAGAGGAAATAGCTTGATCCGCGTGCTGCTGGTTGCTCCATCCCCGGCCCTGCGCGCCGGGCTGCGGTCTCTCCTTGGAGCGGACCCGCAGATCACGATCGCCGGCGAAGAGAAGCTGTGGAGCGACGGAGCTGGTAATGGAAAGGACGAGGTCGATGTGGTCATCACCACATCGACCTCGTTGGGTATGGATGAGGACGGCTCAGGTGCCGCGCCGGCAGTGCTCTACCTGCAAGATCAGCCGTTGAGCGCACGAGTCGCCGCGAGATGGTCCGCCGTGTGGGGCGTCCTGCCGCTCGAAAGCTCGTCCGGTGAACTGTGCGCCGCGGTGCGGGCGTTGTCTGAAGGATTGGTTGTCGGGGCGCCGCAACTGATGCTGCGCGACGGGGAATCGCAACCCGAGCCGGGGCCGCTGACCGAACGGGAAATCCAGGTGTTGGAATTGCTTGCGCGGGGTCTGGCGAACAAGCAAATCGCCGCCGAGCTCGGCATCAGCGAGCACACGGCGAAGTTTCACATCTCGTCGATCTACGCCAAGCTGAACGCGTCCAACCGCACGCAGGCTGTGCGCGAGGGACTGCGCAATGGGTGGATCCTACTTTGAGAGCCCGCGCGACTTGTGCTCGCGCTCGAGCTGCCTGAGGTGCTGCTCGGTGTTATTGAGCCGCTGGATCATCAGCTCGCGGATGTGATAATTGAGGAAATGATCCTCCAGGGTGGAGAGCGGCAGGAAGCGCGCTCCGGCTACGACGTGAATGCAGTTCGGCGCGCCGCACAGGCAGATGAAGGGCGAGCTCATTTCCCATTCCGTGGAAGGGTAGAAGAAGGTGAGCTCGTCGCCAGGCGCAAGGTCGCGCTCGGCGAATACCAACATGCGCGTGGTATCGAGCAGCGTGGTCGGGTTGCACGAATGGTTCATTGAGGCCAGCTCACGCACCTCGACATGCTGATCAACACCCACCTGCACGGTGAACTGATTCGGCCGATCGTAGAGGGACTCGGTCGGTATCTCGCAAATGATCTCACCCCTGCTGAACGCCTCGGTGGTCGTGAGGCTGCGATACTTGTTGTGTGTGCGGATTACCAATGATTCTGGAGCTGCCATTTTTCCTACATGCTCCTTTCGTTGCACGATACAGTAAGTGGACCAGAAGCAGGCATCATGAATCATGATGCTTGTGCGCACTATATTGCATTATTGGATCATTGGCAAGGATTCAAGCAGCCGGAATGGAAAACTTTAAGGTGATGGATGCTGTCTCCATGCGATACCCCTTTGTTGGGAATGGAGCACGCGCCTAGAGCAAGCACAGTTGTTGTTCCTGCCTGTGTCCGTCGATCAGGATGAATGGAGCAGCACGCGAGGCAACGATGCCGAGCGTGTTCAACGACGAGAGGTCGCGGATGCGCTTCTCGCGCCGGGCGCGTATCAGTGTTGCGGCGCCGCGCGGCCCGATACCGGGAATCCGCAGAAGCTCCCGGCGTTCCGCACAGTTGATGTCGACCGGCTGTCGGTTGAGGTGCTCCTGAGCCCAGGCAAGCTTGGGATCGGCTTTAAGCGGCAGAGAGCCATCCTGCCCAAACGGTATGTCCTCCAGGTCGAAGCCGTAGTCCCGCAGCAGGAAGGATGCCTGGTAAAGCCGCAGCTCGCGTAGCGGGTTTGTGGCTGGTTTGTTTTCGAGCGGCGTGTCCTCGATGGGATTGAAGGCGGAGAAATATGCGCGCTGCAAGCCTGCATTCTGATTCAGCCAAGACGTGGTGGTCAGCAGTTCCAGGTCACTCTCGTCGGCCGCGCCCACAACGAACTGTGTGGTGGTGGAAGGCCAGCGCCCGTTCCAGGCCGTGTGCGAGGGTGCGGTGCGCCAGATGTGATGGACCCACTGCAGCGGCCGGATCAGATCCTCAACGAATTCCTTGCGAGGGGCCAACCGCGCCAGCCGTTCGGTGTTCGGCGCTTCCAGGTTGACCGATACGCGGTCGGCAAGCTGCGTGGCGCGTTCCACCTGGGCATATTGTGCACCCGGCATGATCTTCAGGTGGAGATAGCCTCGATACCCCTCCTTGTTCCGAAGGATATCGGCCGTATCCAGGAGCTTGTCTTGCGTTCGCATGCCGCCGCCTGCGATACCGGAACTGAGGAATATGCCTTCTGCCAGCCCGGCAGTGTGCAGGTCCATGAACAGGCTCGCGAACTCCTCCGGTTCGAACGTCGCGCGCCGGAAATCACGGCCCGCCCGAAACGGACAATAGTAGCAGTCCCGTTCACAGGCGGAGGTGAGCAGCGTCTTAAGAAGCTTGATGTGCTGTCCGTTGGGAAGCTGCGCAGGATAAACAAAGACCGCGTTCTTCTGTTTCGGGGTGAAGCAACCAGGCAGTTGACTCTGGGGCAGCCTCGTGCCTGCAGATTC
Source organism: Anaerolineales bacterium (assembly GCA_035498395.1). Classification (GTDB taxonomy): domain Bacteria; phylum Chloroflexota; class Anaerolineae; order Anaerolineales; family Villigracilaceae; genus Fen-1038. Next base: position 4,442 of record DATKAF010000345.1, on the reverse strand, counting down.
CTCCGCGGGCTCGAGGTTCATCTGACTGGAAAGCATCTGGAGGCGGATGAAGGATTCCATGACGAGGCCGCCGAGTGCGCGACGCGGCCGAAAAGGGCAGACTCCTGCACTTATTATAGAACAAATATTCTGATTATCAAGCGGATATACCAAGGCGGGAGGCAGGCCTCACTCAAGGACGAGCGGCAGGGCTACGTCGAACGTCGTGCCTTTGCCGATCTCGCTCCGTACCTCGATGTGGCCCCCATGGCTCTCAACGATCCAGGCAACGATGGATAAGCCGAGTCCCGTGCCGGTCGGAGAGGCACTGTCTTCCTGGGGATCGCGGGCCCGTGAGGCATCTGCACGGTAGAAGCGTTCGAACAAGTGGGGGAGATGTTCAGCTGGGATGCCGGGCCCGGTATCGGTCACGCGCAAGAGCGCCACTGGATGCTCGTTGGAATTGGCCGGTTCCGTCTCGATGCGCACATGCCCATCGGCCTCGCTGTACTTGATCGCGTTCTCGATCAAGTTGCTGATCATCTGTAGCAGGTACTGGCGGTCGCCGTTCACGGGCAGGTCCGACATATCGCCAATATCCAGCGCGATCTGGTGGCGCCTGGCAAGCGGCAGCATGCGCTCGTAGGCTTCGACTGCCACCTCGCTCAAGTCGAGCTTTTCGTGTTGAAGAATGGTCTGACCGTTATCCATGCGTGCCAGGGTCATCAAGTCGTTGACCAGGCGCGTCATGCGGGTGCTCTCCAGGTCCACAACTTGCAATGCGTGCTTGTATTCAGCGGTCTTGCGGCTCCCGCTTAGCACCCGCCCGACTTCCAGATTGACGATGGTAAGGGGCGTACGAAGCTCGTGGCTGGCGTCTGCCACGAATCGACGCTGGCGTTCGAATGCCGTCTGGAGGCGCGCCAGCATATTGTCGAATGTGCCGCCGAGCTGAGCGAGCTCGTCGCGCCCGCGCAGGTTCAGCCGTCGGCTGAGGTCCGTCTCGCTGATCGAGCGGGCCGTTTGGGCGATCGATTTCACCGGCCGCATTGCACGGTCCGCCAGCCATAAGCCGCCAATGAAAGCGATCACCAGCATGCCCAGGCTGCCAAGCAACAGCGAGATACTCAGCTTCCGCAGTTGAGCTGCCAGCGGGGAAGGGCTGCCGAGCACAAGGAAGCCCACCAGCGTGTTGTGACGAAGCACCGGAATGACGAGGAAGAGATAGCTGGAATTCGAAGTACGGTTGGATTGGTCGGTGACGGCGATCGTCTGCTGGTACACGCCGGAATCGCGGTTCTGGCTTGCCGCGGACGCAGAGATCAAGCCACCAACCAAATGGGGAGGATCCTGGGGCTTCGCGCCCCAATCCTGCAAGATCTGACCACCTGTTGTGGACACCAGCATGAAATCCCCCGGTTGAAGCGGCACTTGGTCATTGGTGTCGGGCACCTGCGCAGGGGAAAGGGTGGAATTCTGCCAGGCTTCACTCTGAAAGTAGTCCTGTAGGCGGCTCAGCTTCGACTGCATGCCCTGCACCGCATCCACCCGAAGGTCCCGGGATTGCGATGCGTAAATGAACGCGCTGAAGATCGCCAGGACGACCGCCAGGATAAGGACGAACCACAGCGTGAGGCGGAACCGGATGCTGCTGAAGAAGTCCACCGCGCGGCTGCCCGGCGAGCGACTTTGTCTCATCCGGCAGGCTCCTGCCGGTGCAGCCGGTAGCCCGCGCCGCGCACGGTCTCAATGAGCTTGACCGCGTGGGGATCATCCACCTTGCGCCGCAACCGCCGGATATAGACATCGACGACATTGGAGGCGATGCTCTGATCGTAGTCCCACAGGTGCGAGACCACCATTTCGCGGGTAATCAGGCGATTGGGGTTACGCATCATATATTCCAGCAGGGAGAATTCCTTGGCGGTCAGGTCCAGCGCTTCCTCGCCACGCCATGCATAGTGCCCGGCCGGGTCCAGCCGGAGATCTTCAAAGGCCAGATTGCCGGCTTTGCTGGACGCCTGGCGCCGAAGGAGGGCGCGCAGCCGAGCCCGCAGCTCCTTGATCTCAAACGGCTTGACCAGATAATCGTCTGCCCCGCTATCCAGGCCCTGAACACGATCATCCAGCGCATCGCGGGCTGTCAGCATCAGGATCGGCGTGGCGATCTTCTGATCCCGGAGAGAACGGCATACCTCCATGCCATCCCGTTTGGGGAGCATCACGTCCAGGATGATCACATCGTAGGGTGTGAAGATCGCCATGTCTTCCCCTTCGATGCCATCGTAGGCAGCGTCCACTGCATATCCGTCCTCGACCAGCGTGGCACGCAGCGAATCGCTCAGACGGCGATTGTCTTCGATCAGCAGGATCCTCATCTATTGCCTCTCCGGATTCGATGCCATTCTAGCATGAGCAGATGATTAGCAGATGACAGAACCTGCGCGGGCCCGTTTCAGAGCGTCATCGGCATGTCATGTTGGCTCTGTATACTCGGCTCATGCAACTGACCCCGGAGGTGATATGAGCAAACGTCTTGTGGCCGCGCTGGCTGCTTTCCTCTCCACAGCCTGCATCGGCGTCGCCATACTGGCCATTGGTGGTGCGGCGCTGTTCAACCCGAACGGGACTGCTGTCGCACAGTCGCCTTCCAGGATCACCAATGTGAGCCTGAGCACGAGCAGTCAGGCTGAAATACAGCAGCTCCAGAGCCTGGTGCAGCAGTACCAGGCGCGCGAACAGCAGCGCATTGCCCGCGAGCAGCAGCTCCAACAACAGATCGAACAGAATAGCGGCCAGGTGCAGCAGGCGCAGCAACAGATGCAGGAGATCCGGCAACTGCTGATGGCCTTGCAGCAGCGCGGTCTCATCACCATAACGGACGACGGGCAGATCCTGATCAATCGCTAGTCGAGGAAGCCATGAAGATCTTCAAATTTGGATTGAACATCTGGATCACGATCGTCAGCCTGCTCAGTTTCCTGCTGGGCTGGGTGGCCCTGGCGCACGCACCAAAGCCGTTGCAGTCGGGGGCATCATTGCCCGCGCTGTCTGCCCCGGTGATCCCGACGCTGGAACCGCTGCAGTCCCTGATGTCCGGCAGCGGCGGCAATTCGTCATCCGGCTTCCAGTTCGACCAGTCCGACCAGCCGTTTGCCGGCAGCTTCTTCAGCGCTCCGGCGCCCGTCTTCAGCTCAGGCGGGTCCTAATGCGCATGCATGAATTCAGGGCTATGAACACGAGTGTGATGCTGGCCCTGGAACCGGACACTGGTTCGGATGAAGGCCTGCGATGGACGCAAGCCTTCATCGAAGAATGCGAGTCGTGCTTCAGTCGCTTCCTGCCTGCTAGCGAGGTCTCCAGGCTGAATGCCTCGGCAGGGGAGTGGACGCCTGTCTCGGCTGAGTTACTGGATCTCCTTGCACTCTCGAAGGCCTATTATCAGGAGACTGGCGGGCTCTTCGATCCATCCGTGCTGCCAGACCTCAAGCGCGCAGGCTACGACGTAAGCATGGATGAGATGAGGAAGCGCGGTGATAGAGGCGGACAGACTGCCGAACACGCACCGCGAGCCGATTTCGGGAGCATTGAACTCGATACTGCCGCCCGCCGGGTCCGCATGCCTGACGGGATGCAGGTGGACCTGGGCGGGATCGCCAAGGGCTGGATCGTACAGGAGGCGGCCAAACGTCTGCGCACGTACGGTAAAGCCGCGGCGGTGAATGCCGGAGGCGATATGTACTTCGCAGGTCTCCCTGGTGATGGAACGAAATGGCAGGTTCGGATTGAGAATCCGTGGGATCCCAGTCACGCAGCGGCAATGCTGGAAGTTGGCGAAGTCGCGGTGGTTACATCCTCCATCAGCAAGCGGACCTGGAAACAGGCGGGCCGGGCAAGGCACCACATCATCGATCCCCGCACGGGCGAGCCGGCAGAACCGGAGTGGGTGAGCGTTACGGCGATCGCTCCGGATGCTGACCTGGCTGAAGCCTACGCCAAAGCGTTCCTGATCGGCGGTCGAGGCGAGGCAACCCGGCTTATGCTCCAGCGTCCACGTGTTGCCGTGCTGTGCATCGACCCAAGCGGCAGGTTATTTGCATCATCCAACAGCAAGGAGTACCTGCGTGACGACCATCAGCTCTTTCAATTCAACCAAAACGAGAGTCCCCATGGATAAGACCTTAAAGACCGTCGGGCTGATCGTGCTGGTAGCATCCATATTCCTTGCCGTGCTGGGCGTTCTCTGGCTCGGGCAGACGAACGGACAGCCGCTTACGAATGTAGTAACCGCGCTGTTCTCGCTCGGCAGCGTACAGTCGTGGTGGTATATCACGCGTGCAGCCGGCCTGACGTCCTACATCTTATTGTGGCTGTCGATGATCTGGGGCATGGCAATCGCCACGAAGATCCTGTCTCCTGCCGTCGAAAGCTCCTACAGCTACGACTTCCACGAATTCCTTTCG
>DATKAF010000344.1:0-5237 GCA_035498395.1 Anaerolineales bacterium | reverse complement strand
CACTGGTAACACCTGAGGACACGATTATGCCAATCATGACGATCCAGATCACCCGCGAGGGGACGACGACCGAGCACCGAGCTCATCGGGGGGGCCACGGACCTGTTGCGAACGTGCTGAACAAGCCACCGGGGTTGACCTTCGTGGTCGTCCAGGAGATGGCGGACTGGGGCGTGAACGGTCTGCCCGTAGCCGACTATCGTCGTTAGGTCGCGGTCAGGTCACGCGGTTAGCCGGTCGGACAATTCCATATGAATGAACTGCTGGCCAGGATTATTGAAGCGCACGGAGGCATGGATCGCTGGAATGAGTACGAAAAGGTCGAGGCCACGATCGTGAGCGGCGGCGGCTTCTTTGCGCTCAAGGGCGTGCTGCAGGATTCGACCCCTCGCAGTATGACCGTGTGGCTGCACGAGGAACGCTCGTCTGTCTTGCCCTATGGGGCTCCCGATCAGCGCACGATGTTCACGCCAGAGCGGATCGCCATCGAGAAGCTCGATGGCACGCTGGTTGCCGAGCGCTACGCACCCAGGGACTCGTTTACCGGCCATCAGATGAGCACACCATGGGACCCGCTGCATCGTGCCTATTTCAACGGTGAGGCCCTGTGGATCTATCTCACCACGCCATTTCTTCTCACGATGGATGGCGTACGAGTCGAAGAAACCGGAGCCTGGTGGGAGGGCGCAGAGACGTGGCGCGTGTTGCGCGCTTACTTTCCGGGTAAGATCGAGACTCACTGCCTCGTTCAGGATTTTTCTTTGGTGAGGACCTCATGCTGCATCGCCACGACTATAGCGTGAATATCGCAGGCGGCTTCGCAGCGGCGCAACTGGCTTCAGATTATGTGGAGGCGGATGGCATTCGTCTGCCAACCAAGCGCCGCGCCTATGCGCGTGGACCGGATCGCCGGCTGATTCCGGAAATGCTCATGGTATCGATCGATATCAGTGAGGTACGGTTCGAGTAGCGTAGCCATCTCGATCATTGTCGAGGGCAAATGGACTTCCGAGACACCACCTAAGTGTCCCGAGAAAAACAGCCACCAGACAGGGTCGACCGGTTCGGCTTCGCTCTCGGAGGAAAGGAGACAGTATGAGAGACTCGCAAACGTACATCTGACGCTCCGATTCTTGTCACGGGTACTACAGGCTACGTCCGCGGAGTCAGTGGCGCCGTGGTGGAAATGCTTCGCCAGCACGGCCAGCCCGTTCGGGCGCTGGTCCCGGGCGACGATGAACGTGCCAACGCGTTGTGGGGTGACAAGGCCGGTGTCAGTTGCAGAAATTTACACTCGATTGAAAATCATGCCCAAGTAAAGGAGGACATCATATGTTAACCACGAAGACCGCCAGCAACATCACCGCCCCGACCCAGTTTCTCCAAGTAAAGGACGAAAGATATGCTTACCGCCGCTTTGGAAAGGGCTCCGGTCGTCCTCTGCTGTTTCTTCAGCACTTCACAGGGACGCTCGACAATTGGGATCCCGCCGTCACAGACCTGCTCGCATCGGGGCGAGAAGTCATTCTGTTCGAAAGTGCAGGCGTGGGACGCTCCACCGGTCAGGTGCCGAAAACGGTATCCGGCATGGCGAGACATGCCTTGGCTTTCCTGGACGGCCTGGGCTTGACTACCTGCGACGTCCTGGGATTCTCGCTCGGCGGGATGGTCGCGCAGCAGATGGCACAGGACTGCCCCTCGATTTTCCGGAGAATGATCCTCGTTGGCACCGCTCCGCGAGGAGGAGAAGACATCATGCACCTGGAGAAACAAAGCCTGGCCAGGTACTTCGAGGATCCAACGCTTCAGGGATACGCGCTCTTGCAGAAGATCTTCTTTGCGCCGACAGAGTCCAGCCAGGCCGCGGGCGCGGCCTTTATTGCAAGGCTTGCGCAACGGCAGGAGGATCGGGAGCCCGCCTCCGGACCGGAGGTGGCCAAAGCCCAAGTGGCGGCGTTTCGGGAGTGGGAGCAATTCACGGGCGAGCGCTTTGCGAACCTGAAGAGCATCCGTCAGCCTGCCCTGATCGTAAACGGTATCCATGACCAAATGATTCCTGTCTCAAACTCCTATTGGCTGAGCGAGAACCTGCCCAACGCGGTCCTTCTGACGTATCCAGACTCCGGGCACGGCTCCATCTTCCAATTTCACGAGTCCTTTACCAGGCAGGCTACGGCATTCCTCGCTTCCGACTCTCCGTTCGCGCCCTACTGAGTTGATGCACGCCCGACTCACTGAAATGGGAAAGATGCACCGAAAAGCAGTTTACCAGCTCCAAGCCGTTTGATGAGGCGGTGGCAGCTATTAACGCCGCTGTCGGATCCGGCTATGGCCGAATTCTGGCAATCAACTCATCGGACGCACTCCGTGGACGAGCTGGAAAGTGGCAATCCAGAAAGCCTTAGGCAAATTCCATGGAAAAAGATGAAACGCTTGATCCATTGAACGTAGGCTTGCTCCGTTCGGAGGCTGTAGTCCCTTACACGAATTCGATCCCGAACCTGCTCGGGAAGTCGCGGCTTGTCAAGCATAATGGCAAGGCGCATAAGAAATTCGGAAGATGACCCCTGCAAAAATAGCAGGCAGATGGAAATTCAAAGCGTTACGGCGCGCCTTCCGTCTTACACTCCGGATATGGCGTCTTGTAAAGCCCCATTTGGGGGGTCTACTTCACGACTTGATAAGGAGTAACCTATTGGGCAGCTGTACGCGGTACCAAGCGACAGCTGAAGCGATCTCGGGTCGAGCATCTCGGCCAAGCAGAGTCTCTCAGCCCGCAAAACGCGGACCCTTCAGCCAAAGCAATTCTGCCAAAGGAGGAACACCAAATGTTGTATCACGCTGATTTCCACATCGAGTATCCGGCATCCATGTCGCAAAAGGATTTCTTCTCTATCTGGGCCCGCGAAGCCGAAGCAGCCTTGGCCGCAAAGAAGGCGGGCGTGGTCATCGACATCTGGAAATGTGCGGGCACTCGGCGTGTGATAGCTGTAGCCAATGTGGATAGTCTGGACACGCTCGACCAAATTCTGCTCGATCTGCCGATCATGAAAGAACATGGCCCACATGTGCAGGTCGATGTGACTCCCCTGCGCCGGTTTGAAGACTTCGCCATTGATGTGAAAAAGCGGCTTGGGTAACGGCCTTTTCTGGTAGGCTGCCAGGTCGGCGGCAGGGAGCGCCAAGTTCAACTGTTCTCGGCGCTCTACGCCGCCCAACCAATAAGGATTGAGACGATCCCGGAGGGTCGTTTCAATCCTGTGTTCAAGAAGCCCGGCATGTTGGCGCGAGGCTTGAATAAGGGGATTGCTTTTATGGATGTTGGGTCCGGCGGCGCGGCGGGAGGTTGGCGCACAGAGCGGCGGCGCGATGGATGCGGTAGTAAGGGGTTGTTGGAAGCTGTTTTTGGGCTATTCACCTCGATTGGAAAGTCGTTTCCGGGCCATTTTGCGAGCCGGAAGCACAGGTCGGCCGTTCCACCTGGAAAGCCAAGTAGAAGACGCGGACGTCAAAGCCTTCCGTGGCGGCGAGGAAGGTTATCCGGTGGAGTTCAAGGCATCGGCACTCGGGTTCGCGGCGATGCCCTCCCAGACCGAGTTTCGCCAACCGGGCCGCAAGGAGCGATGGAACCGCAAGGCGCCGCCGCAGCAGGTGCAGACGAAGGTGTCGGGCTGGGCAGGCGGACGCTCCGGCGCCGGTTCGGCAAAGCCGTACGCCAGCTCGACCCGTGCCTTGACCTCCTCCAACGGCATCTTCGCAGTCGGCGACAGGAAGCCGTAGTAGCGCACCTTCATGAACCCGGTGGGCAGGACATGCTGCAGGAAGCGGCGGATGAACTCCAGGGCATCGACCGTCAGGGTGCGGGGCCGGTGGCTGCCGACCTTGCGATAGGAGAACGTCACCTGGCCCTGCTCCACGTTGACGATGCGATGATCGGCGATGGCGACCTTGAACACATAAGGCGCCAAGTAAGCGATGGAAGCTTCGGCATTGGGTACCGCCTGGCAGTTGACATTCCAGTCCTGCCGCCAGACCTCGGCGGGGATCTGATCCAACAGCCCGGCCGTTTCCATGGCGGCCTTGAACTTCCCGCGGAAGACCTTGGACAACGCTCGCACCGGGAGAAAGAAGCCGGGTTTTGCGGCATGCCAGCAGCCGTCCTCGGAACCCAGCGCGCCGCCGGGGACCACGTAGTGGATGTGGGGATGGTATTGCAGCTGGCGGCCCCAGGTATGAAGGACCCCGAAGAAGCCGGCCTGATCGCCGCCGATCCAGCGCGGGTTGGCGACCAAGGTCTTGATCGCCCCGGCGGAGGCCTCGAACAGCGCACTGTACCCTGGCCGTTGATGATCGCGCAAAAACCGTCGCAGCGCCTCAGGGACGGTGAAGGTCAGCATGAAATGCGGGCCGGGAAGTTGGCGATCCAATTGCCGCTCCAGCCACAGCATCGATTTGCGGTGCTGGCATTGGGGACAATGGCGGTTGCCGCAGGCGGCGGGCACGACGTGGGAGAGTTCGCAGTCCTCACAGCGATAGCACACCGAACCCAAGTCCTCGGTGCGACAGCGGCGTATGGCGTCGATGACGAAGGCGTGGCCGGCGGGTACCGCCTCGCCGAAGCGCTCCAGGTACACGTCGCCGAAGGTTTGAAAGATCTGCTGGATGGCGCCCATGTCACAGATCCTCCATCAAGGCGTTGATGCGGGCGTAGGCGTCTTCCTGGCCGGTGTGGGTCAGATGCAGGTAGACCAGGGTGGTCTCGATCTGGGCGTGCCCCAAGTAGCGTTGGATCACCCGCAGATTCACTCCGGCCTCCAGGAGATGGGTGGCATAGGCATGCCTCAGGGTATGGACCGAAACGTTCTTTTTGAGAATGCCGGCCTCGCGCTTGGCCTGGCGGAAGGCGCCTTGAACGCTGCTCTTCGCCATGGGCGTATCCGCTGTCGCGGCACCGCCGCCGCTGCGGCCCTGTGCCGGGAACAACAGTCTCGGATGGCGATGAGTTGCCCAATGCCGCCGCAGACGAAGCAAGGTCGCATGGGGCAGCGGCACAAAGCGGTCCTTGGCGCCCTTGCCGCGGTGCACATGGATCATGCGCCTTGAGCTGTCGATATCGGACACCTCCAGGTACTGCGTTTCCTGCAGCCGCAACCCGCAGCTGTAGACGGTGGAGAGGAAAGCCAGGTTGTGCGGGGTATGAACGCAGCGGAACAAAGCCGCGACTTCCTCCCGGCTTA
>DATKAF010000343.1:0-3214 GCA_035498395.1 Anaerolineales bacterium | reverse complement strand
GCCATCTCGCACGTCGCCTTCGGCGACCTCTTCCTGGAGGATGTGCGCCAATACCGCGAAAGCCGATTGCGGGATACCGGCTTGATGCCGTTGTTCCCGCTGTGGGGGTTGCCTACCTCGGCATTGGCTCGCGACATGGTGTGCGGCGGGCTGCAGGCGCAGATCACCTGCGTCGATCCGCGCCAGCTCGATCCGGCCTTTGCCGGCCGCAGCTTCGATGACGACTTCCTGGACGATCTGCCCGAAGGGGTGGACCCCTGCGGCGAGCACGGTGAATTCCATAGCTTCGCGTATGCGGGCCCCATGTTTGCGAAGCCGATACCCATCCAGGTGGGGCAAGTCGTGACGCGTGACGGCTTCGTGTTCGCCGATCTTTTCCATTCCCGGATGATGGACGAGTAACCTCATGAGGATCGTTTCCCTCCTGCCCAGCGCCACGGAGATCGTCTGTGCCCTCGGCCTGCGCGAGCAGCTGGTGGGCGTGACGCACGAATGCGATTATCCGCCTTCGGTGCTGGACCTACCCAAAGTGACCCGCACCTTGATTCCGCACGATGCCAGCAGCCTTGATATCGACGAACTGGTTCGCGAGCGCTTGCAGACCCATAAGGCGCTTTACGCGCTGGACATGGAAATCCTCGCGCGATTGCAGCCCGACCTTATCGTAACTCAGGCGTTGTGCGACGTGTGCGCGGTGGCCGAGGCCGAGGTGAATGCCGCCGCCCAAGTGCTGCCCGGCCGGCCACGGGTCCTCAATCTTGAGCCGATGTCCTTGTCCGACGTGTTCGACACACTGAAACTCGTAAGCCAGGCCACCGGCCGCAAAGCCCAGGCGGATGCCCTCGTCGCGGGACTGCAGGCGCGGGTTCAGGCGGTCATCGCGCGCACCCAACAGCAGGTTCGTGTACGTCCGCGCGTCGTTCATCTGGAGTGGATCGATCCGCTGTTCAACGCCGGTCACTGGACGCCAGAGCTGATCGACTATGCGGGCGGCGAGGATTGCCTGGGCAACAAGGGACAACCCTCCCGCAGCCTGCCATGGTCTGCAATAGTGGAAGCGCAACCCGATGTGCTGACGGTGGCCTTATGCGGATTCGGCATCGAGCGTACCCTGGAAGACATGCGCATCCTCGAAACACGGCCTGGTTGGGGCAATCTTCCCGCCGTACGTCATGAGCGGGTTTATGTGATCGACGGCCATCATTATTTCAACCGTCCCGGGCCGCGGCTGGTGGACAGCCTGGAAATTCTTGCGCATGCCTTGCATCCCGGCATCCATCCGCCTGCCCCGGCGGCTGTGCCCGCCCTGAATTACAAACACGTCGTCAAAGGCATCGCCTCCACCGTCAGCTGAGGCGCCGACCCCTGGCATGGGTGATTGGCTGGCGCTCCTGGTCAAATGACGAAACCTTACAGGGAGGTATGACGATCACGGGCAAGGGAATAATCGCGTGATCCAATCGGGAAAAACACAGGGCGGGCCAATCGAGAACGGGGCGGGGTGACCTGAACGTGACCGCCAAGTACAACTTCGGCGCCGTCATGCTCGCTGTCATCGAAGGCATGCCGCAATCGCGCAACGCCTCGCCAGGGCTGGGGCGGATCTGTGTCTGAGGGCAATGGGGTACCGGGCTTCAAAGTAAAGACCGCGTAGGATCTGGCGGTCGAGCGTAAGATGAAGGGACTGTACGATCTGAAACGTGACGAACGATGAAGTCAGACTGGGAGCGGTGCGCCGAGCATGAGAAGTTCAAGAAGATTGACGCCGCTTTCCGCACAGGTGATCTTGCCGCTTTGCGGGCGGCGGCCGACGATCCGGACAGCGTGCCGAACGGACCGATGCCGCTGACCATCGGCTCGTGCCTCGAGTACGCCATCTACCATAGCCCGGTGCCGTTCATTCGCACGCTGCTCGAGATCGGCGCCGATCCCAATTTGCCGGATCACGCCGGGTTTCCACCACTGATTGCAGCATTGTCCTGCAGCCGGGCTCAGCCAGGGGCTCCAGGAAGACCGGACGTCGCCGACATCGTCAAGCTGCTGCTGTCGTTCGGGGCCGATCCCAATCGGCGGGGCGTCAACGACTACACGCCGCTGCACATGGCTGTTGGAGAGCGAAATCTGGCAGCGGTCGAACTGCTACTGGAGGCCGGTGCGGACCCCCGGCTCCGAACCCGAATCGACGACTGCGAGACCCCGCGCGAGATGGCGGAACGGGCGGACCTGCACGAGATTGCAGCGCTGCTTGCGGTGTAGGAGGCGCGACTGGGAAAGTGAGCGCGCGGCCGTTTGGCACCCGCCTAACACTGTTGACGCCGCACGGTTTAGGAGTCGTTCATTGGGTCGGCGTGCGAGTGAGTTTCCACAGCCAAAAACTCAGACCGCCCAAAATGATGAAGGCCAGCACACTTGGCCACAACGGCATCGGATGACCGGCTACGAGCACCTCTGGGCGTATCACTATCCGCGCCAATTGCGCGATGGCCATCAGACCAAACACAAGACTTGCCACCCGCAATCCGGTAATTTGTGATTTCACGCTGTCACCTCACGCCTTGAAGGCCTGCATCCCCCAAGGACCAGAATAACAAAATTCCGGACCTTCGAGATTGCCCAAGCGGACATTCGTCTGCGGGCCTGTTCGCTGTGGGACAGGCGGCAAAGCGGCTTTGGGTGATATGAGCGGTGACATCGATTTCGAAGGTCTTGATATCCGATATTCCGGGGACAAAATGCCCGCGCTTTTTGTTGCGCACGGCAACTCAATGAGTGCCATCGAGGAAACCGAGTATAGTCGGGCCTGGAAATCGTTAGAGCAGTCATTGCCAAGATCCGAAGGCATTCTCTGTATGTTGCACCGGACCTACGTGCATTGCACCGCGGGGTCCGGCCGCGCTCCCTAAAAGTCTTGGGCTACGTGACTCTGATCAAGGGTCTGGACCCCGGAGCGGCCATCCGCCTGATCCTCGCGGCGCGCCTCCGACTCATGCGTTCAGAAGCGTCCGCAGCTGTCGGGCATTGCGCTGCGCATAATTGGTAAAGTTGTTGTTGAACAACACGTGAATCCACTCGGCCTTTCCAGCCAGGCCGCGGATCGGTTCGGCCAGATCGGTCAGCTCATCCTCGGAATAGAGATAGTTGAACCGCTCGGCTGACGAGGAAAGCCCTTTCTGGTCCCAGGTCTCGCGGTTTCTGCCATGGAGCCGGACGACAC
>DATKAF010000342.1:0-26067 GCA_035498395.1 Anaerolineales bacterium | reverse complement strand
GGCTTCCGTAGCCGCCACCACGTTAGCGGGCTGTCGGACGACGAGAACCTGGCGGTCGAGGTGGAGGTCGGCGTGCGTGTACTGCGTGAGGCCGTCCGCGCCTGCGGTTGGAATCCGCCGGACGTGGAAGGCGTCCTGATCGGCATGAGTGCTCCGATCACCGAAGACTATCTAGAGCGCATCACAGATGCCGCCGGCATCAAGCCCGACGCCCTGAAGGTGGCTGTCCACAAGGCGTGTGACGGCTCTGTGAGCAGCCTGCATCTTGCGCTCAACCCCAGCCTTCCCGAGAACAAGAGCCTTCGCCAGAATATTGCCGACACCTTGCGGGGTAAGAAGGTCCTCGTTGGCGGCATTGAAGGCCTCAGCCGCTTCCTCCTGGATAAGACCCGGGACACAAACGCCCTTCAGCTCTTCGGCAACGCCGCCGCGGTGATCGGTGTCATCCCGGGCCGCACCATGAAGTTCCTGGCCGGTCAGACGCGTGAAGCGTATGACGTGGAGGGCGTGCTCCAGATCGAAATGTCCTACCCGCATTCCGCGCAAAAATCCGAAAGCGGATCGAATATCGAGGTCACGCAGCCCGGGCCGCACCTCATTCGCGTTGCCGGCCTTATGCATGAGCCCACCGATGGTTCCACCATCGCCATGGCGGGCCCCATGGGCATGGTCAAGCTCTTCGTCCGCACCGGCGTCCAGGTGGTTCGCGACGCCTACCGTTCCTACCAGGAAAAGCTCGTGCAGCTCGGAGAAGACGGCAGATCGCTGGCGGTCGCGGTCGTTCACCACGCCAACTACAAGATCAACAAGCTCAAGGAAAAGCACCTCCAGAACGAGGGCATCGTTCTGCCCATGCCGTGGCTGGTCAGCGAGTTCGGCAACGTCAGCGCGGCCTCCAACATGATCGCCTTCCTGCGCGAGCTGCCGCTGCTCAAGCCGGGCGACCACATACTGATCGACGGCTTCGGCGCCGGTACGTACTACGACGTCCTCGCCGTCGAGCTGGGCGGCTGAAGCCTTCACTACCGATCCAGGTTCATGAGACAACAAGAGCCAGCGACATGAATGCCGCCGGCTTTTTTCATGGTGGCGTCGGTCTCAGGCACTTCGCCATCGCCGATGGTGCGCCGCCACGTGCCCTCGGCGAAAGGCGCTCTGCCTCGCCACTGCTTGGGACGCCGCTACGCGCGTCCATAGATACTTAGGCACAGGGGCGGATACGCCGGGAATCCGTCGTCTGGCGGCAGTATATACGTGAACGAGGAGTGATACAGCACCGCGTAGCTTCGCGAGATCGCACACGGCACAAAGAGTGTCCTGCTGCGCAGGAGCGGCACGGCCAATAACAGCCCCGCTACGAAGACCCACAAGAGAACTTTCTTGGCTGTGTTCATGTTGCCCTCCGATCTGTCTCATCTGCTCTATTCTGAACAGCACCTATCCGTTCCCCTTCCCCTGGTAGTCCCCCCCTATGCCGCCGGTTCTTTCTGCGGCTCACGGATATCGTAGCCAAGCTGTTTCAGCAGCGCAAAGCTGTCTTCGCAGCCCCTCGCCCTGGCAGCCCGCGCTGTCCGAGTACACGATCATGTAGCGGTCGAACTCCATTTGTCGTTCATCTTCTGGCGGCAGGTCGCCCTCTGGCATTCTCTGCTCCGGCAAGTTGCACGGATACGTGCGCAAGCTTTAGGTGATCATGCTGTCCTTCCTGAGCGATCGGGTGCGGGTAGTAAGTTGATGAACAGGAACACCGGCTCGAAGTCTCCTGTAAGGTATTCCCGCCGCTGTGCGCAGCTGTCGACACCGACTACCTGGAATGTCAGGTCGCTTTCCTCATACTGCCAGGTGTAGATGGCCGCCTTCGCGCCTTCCGCCATACACTTCGTCGATTCGATCGAAACCTGTATGCCACTCACGCTTAGCGTTCCAGTGTCTAGCAGCGCATTGTCCATGAACACCTGGTAGTGGTGCTTGTCATGAAAAGCCAGTACCAGGTCCGTCGGGCCGGACATCGACCGGAAGTGCCCGATTGGAAATTGGGCTTCCGGCGCTGGCGCCTTGTCAACAGCCGGCTGTGCAACCACCTCCGGCCGGTCTGGCAGCACTAGCGCTTGGGAGGCCGGTGTGGCTCCGCAGCCTGCTGTGAGAATTAGGACAAAAGCTGTCCCCAGAATGATGTAGCGGTTCGTCTTCATGGTCTCTCCTTTCAATTTCTCGCTTGCCAGTCCCTTCTGCAATGTGCTCTTGTACCTTACCAGTATGGTTCGCGCCGGTGAATGGCCTCGGAGCAGAGCTCCATCCAGTCCAAGTAGGGATGTGCCCCCTTGGCTGGCCCCTGATCGGGCCTTCGCTCTATGCCCGGCATCGTGGGCGCTGGGCTTGCCAGACAGGGCCACTTGCACGTATCGTCCCAGACGTTGGGGTACGGCAGCCAGTAACCCCAGTGAAAACGCTTGTAACAGTTCGGTACGGTGAGAAAGGGCAGCAGCCGGAGGAAACGTTTCCTAATTGTGGCGATGTTGTTCATGGGTGCCTCCTCAAGGACTGCTTCTCTCTGCGGGCGCTTGTGCAGAATCTTACTCAGTGTCCAATTTACGCCTAGCCCGTTTCCCGAGCGTTCCCAAACATTAGAGCCGTAGATTTGGGCCGGACCGACACTCCTACTTTACATCTCGCCCTTTGACCCCCTTTGCCATTATTTACCAGAGTTTGCCAACCGCCCGCTTTCCGTGCTATTCTAGGGACAGCGGGAGGGTGTATGGCATCGCAAATCCCATCGAGCACTATCGAAAAGTTCACCACCTTCGGTGATTTCTTGCGCTTCCTCCGCCGGCGCGCCGGGCTCACCCAGATTGACCTGTCCCTCGCTGTCGGCTACAGCAACGCCCAGATCAGCCGCCTTGAGCAGAACCTCCGCCCCCCGGACCTGACCGTAATCGAGGCCCGCTTCGTATCGGCTCTCGGGTTGGAAGACGAACCAAACGCCGTCGCCCGCCTCCTGGACCTCGCCAGCAGCGTGCGCCGCGAGGACGCCCCCGCCGCGGGCCTCTCCCCCTACAAGGGCTTGACCTACTTCGACGAATCCGACGCCGACCTCTTCGTCGGCCGCGAGGTTCTTACCGCCCACCTCGTCCAGCGCGTACTGGATCTAGCAGGCGATCAGCGCAGCGGTGATCCGGCCTTTCTCGCCGTGGTCGGCGCCTCGGGCAGTGGAAAATCGTCCCTCATGAGGGCGGGATTGGTTCCTGCCCTCCGCTGGAACTCTTCCTCCTCCCATTGGCCCATCTATATCCTGACCCCCGGCACGCATCCCGTCGAGAATCTGGCGCTCGCCCTGTCACAGGAGACCGAATCCGTCGCCACCACTGCTCGCTTCACAGACGACCTAGTCGGCGATGCCCGCAGCCTCCATCTCTTTGCCAGCCGCCTTTCGTCCTCGCTGGGTGTCTCGCGCCTGCTCGTCATGGTCGACCAGTTTGAAGAACTGTTCAGCCTCTGCCACGTCGAGTCCGAGC
Source organism: Anaerolineales bacterium (assembly GCA_035498395.1). Lineage (GTDB taxonomy): Bacteria > Chloroflexota > Anaerolineae > Anaerolineales > Villigracilaceae > Fen-1038. Next base: position 22,555 of record DATKAF010000342.1, on the reverse strand, counting down.
GCCAGGCATTTATCATGAATCTGCTTTCCGCGGCCTCCGCCGGCGCGAGCACCGTGATCATCGCCCTCCGCGCCGATTTCTATTCTCACTGCGCTGCCTACCCGCAGCTGCGCGAAGCCCTTTGCCGCCATCAGGAATACATTGGTTCCATGAGCGATGAGGAAATGCGCCGCGCCATCGAGGAACCGGCCCGCCGCGGCCGCTGGGACTTCGAGCCCGGCCTCGTCGATCTCCTCGTTCACGATGTGGGGCACGAGCCGGGGGCTTTACCCCTCCTGTCCCATGCCCTCCTCGAGACCTGGGAGCGCCGCCGCGGCCACACCTTGACCTTTGGCGGCTATACCTCGTCTGGCGGCGTACGCGGCGCCATTGCCGAGACCGCTCAGGCCGTCTTCAGCGACCAGTTGACTCCCCAGCAGCAGGCGATCGCCCGCCGTGTCTTCATCTCGCTCACCGAGCTTGGCAGTGAGGGTGGCACCGGCGACACCCGCCGCCGTGCTGCCCTTGATGAGCTGATCTTGGACCCCCAGCAGTCCGACGGCACTCGCGCCGTCCTGACCTCCCTTGCCGATTCCCGCCTCATCACCATCACCGGCGATTCGGTTGAGGTGGCGCACGAAGCCCTCATCCGGGAGTGGCCTACCCTGCGCGGCTGGCTGGAGGACGACCGTGAAGGCCTGCGCCTCCACCGTCATCTTACCGACGCCGCTCATGAGTGGGTGCGCATGGGCCGCGAGGACGGCACCCTCTACCGTGGGCTGCATTTGGACCGCGTGCGAGACTGGTCCCTCGCCAATGCCGATAAGCTGACCCCGCTCGAGCGCGAATTTCTCTCAGCTTCGCTCGAGGCCGCCGAGCGCGAAGCCGCGGAGAAGGAGGCTCAGCGCCGGAGCGAGCTGGCCGCCGCACAGAAGCTGGCCGACGCTGAACGCGATCGCGCCGAGGAGCACTCCTGGACCTCAAACCGCCTTCGCTATCGCAACCGCGTGATCACTGCGATCGGTGCCGTGGCTGTTCTGCTTGCCGGCTTGGCGGGCCTGTTTGCATGGCAGGCCAGCCACAACCTGAAAGTCGCGCAGACGGATGCCACTCGTGCTGAAGGTTTGCGGCTGGCTGCTGAGGCTAATCTGCTTCTGGCGCGCCGTGGCGATCTACAGACCGCGGCGCTGCTAAGCATCCGCGCCCTGCAGGAGAACTATTCTCCGCAGGCTGACAACGCCCTCTCAGCATCGCTGGCTCAGCTTCCAAATCGGCAGATCTTTCGGGGCCACTCGGGTCCGATCTACTCAGTCGCTATCTCTCCGGACGGTCGATACGCGCTAACCGGTGGAACGGACGGAACGGCCCGCCTGTGGGACATGCAGACGGGGAATGAGCTGCGCCAGTTTGCCAGCCACACTGGAGGCGTATCGAGCGTGGCGTTCTCTCCGGACGGGAAGAGCATACTCACCGGCAGCAATGATGCCATCGCACGAGTTTGGAATTTGGCGACCGGTTCATTGCTTCGTGCCTGCACTGGCCACACGGATGGCATTACATCTGTCGCTTTTTCACCCGATGGACGCTCTATCCTTACCGCAAGCGGCGATAAGACTGCTAGGATCTGGGACGCCTCCTCGTGTAAATTGATTCATACGTTGGTAGGCCATACCGCGCTTGTAAGCAGCGCGGTCTTCTCACCGGATGGTCAGTCCGTGCTGACCGGTGGCTTCGACGATAACGCCCGCCTGTGGGACGTTACCACCGGTGTGGTGCTCCGAACGTTCATCGGCGCCGATACGGGCTTCTCGGACCGTCACGTCACGAGCGTCTCCTTCTCTCTGGATGGCAAGACTATGCTGATAGGCCGTTCCGACCGCATAGTAACGCTTTTGGATGCGATGACCGGTGTAGAACGCTGCTCGCTAAGGGGACATCATGATTTGGTAAACTCGGTTGCTTTCTCGCCGGACAGCCAATTCGTTCTGACTGGCAGTGATGACATGACTGCGGTCATCTGGTCTGCCAGCACCTGCCAAATCGTCAGAATCTACGCAGATACTGGACAGCGCGTTCTAAGTGTTGCCTACTCTCCGGATGGGCGCTTCCTGTTGACAGGCAATTCCGATGGTATTGCCCGCCTCTGGGCCACACCGGAATCCCCGCCGCTGCGCACTCTTCAGGGAATTGAACCGGGCCCTGCATTTCTGATTCATGAAATGTCAGGCGAATACACTTACATCACGCCAGGCGTCACAAGCGTTGCGGTATCTCCGGATGGCAGGTATATCCTCGCAGGGGGTCAAGACAACGTTGCGCGGATCTGGGAATTTGCCAACGGTAAGCTTGTTCACCGGCTGGTTGGTCATACAGGCATGGTGAACGACGTTGCCTTCTCCCCGGATGGCAAACTCGCCCTGACTGCTAGCGATGACTTCACCCTGCGCCTGTGGGATGTCGCCACTGGTGTACAGATTCGCAGCATGGATGATGCATCTCTGGCTGCGACGGGCGTCGCCTTCTCGCCGGATGGCAAGGAGTTTCTCAGCACGGGGATGGGCGGTGGCTCCAACGTCAATGGCACCCTAGGCAACAAGTCCACTAGACTTTGGGACGTCTCTACCGGAAAGATGATCGATGCCTTCAATACAGGTTACTATGCCCCAGCGGGCAACATCAAGGCCAGGATCGCGGTATCAACGGATGGCAAGCATGCGCTCGTCGGTGGCTATGGCAATGGTGCCTGGGTGCTGAACATCAACACCCACGGGTGGCCTTGCGGACTCGTAGGTTCGGACGTCGGCGTAGTGTACAGCGTAGCCTATTCGAGAGACGGATCGTACATGCTCACAGGCAGCCGGGATAAGACTGCACGCCTTTGGGATTCTCTGATGTGCCGTCAACGTCAGGTCTTCACGGATGGAAACAGCGTGGTCCTGAGTGTGGCGTTCTCACCGGACGGAAAGTATGTTCTCACGGGCCATGACGACAATGTAGCCCGGCTCTGGGATGCCAAGACGGGACAATTGATTAGAACCTTCACGGGCCAGACTGGATGGATAAATTCGGCTGCTTTTACCCCGGATGGCCGCTTCGTGATCACAGGCAGCCAGGACGGTACTGTTCGCATCTGGGACGCGGACTATCACGATACGATCCGTTTTGCCTGCTCGATGCTATGGCGCGACCTGGATCAGTCCGAACGGGACAACTACGCTATCTCGGACCAGACGCCGACCTGCTCACAGCCCTGAAAACCCCTGGCGTAATTGGAACCACTTAGAATTTGCGAAGCAACCGCATGAATCGTCAACGCCGATTTCGCAGGGGCAACTCCCTGGATTGTCCTTGAGAACCGCTTCGCTGCCTGTGGCGCTAGGCTGGCTCCCCCGTGGGGACGCAAGACCTTGCGCGCTATGGCTTGGCTCAGCCAGCGCAAGCTTGCCATCTCATCTCCCCTCGCTTGGAGGCTATGAACGAACTGCCCACCGCCTTTGGGAGATCGCGAAGCATTCCGGAGGAAGGGGCCGGGGGTAAGGAAATGTCTAAAATCCTCGATCCCCTCTACCTCGTCTCCGTCACCTTCTGGATGGTCCTCGGCTTCTCCGGGTCATAGCCCTTTGCCAGCGTCAGGTGATAGGCCATCAGCTGCCCAGGCACGATACCCACCAACGGCGTCAGAGCCTCGGGGATATCGCCTGCAATTGCGAATGACGGCTTGGCCAGCGACAGCACCTGCTCCACATTGGAGACCACCAGCAGGTCCGCCAGCAGGTCCTGCCTGAGCTCCTTGAGCATCGGTATCATCGACTCGGCCACTGCCCCCTTTGCCACCATCGCCATCACCGGGAAGCCTCTCTCGACCATGGCGATGGGCCCGTGCTGGAAGTCGGCCGGCGAGTATGGTTCTGCCTCCACGTAGCTCAGTTCTTTCATCTTGAGAGCCCACTCGAACGCGGTCGCGTAGTTGTAACCCCGTCCCAGCACCACGCATTGCCGCATGTAGCGGTAGCGCTCCACAGCCGAGGCGATGGTCTGGTCATGCTGGATCGTCTGCTGCAGCCATGCTGGCACTCTCGCCAGCATCTCCCACGAGATCTTCTTCGGGTCGAGTGCCGCCGAGAGCATCGCGACCGCCATCAGCTCTGCCGTGTAGGTCTTGGTCGCCGCCACACCCAATTCCGGCCCGGTCTGGATGTCGATGACGAAATCCGCCGCGCGCCCGAGCGGCGAATCCGGCGCGTTGGTGATCCCCAGCGTCATGCAGCCCTGCCGCTTGCCCTCCTCCAGCACGCTCACGATGTCTGGCGACTGGCCCGATTGCGACACTCCGACCACCATCGCTCCGTCCAGGTGCGGAGGACTCTGGTAATACGTGAAGAGCGACGGCGTAGCCAGGGCTAGCGGAAGGCCATTCATCCCGCCGAGCAGGTAGTTCGCATACCTCCCCGCATTGTCCGATGTGCCGCGTGCTGCCAGGAACAGGAATGGCACGCCTCGTGCCTTCATCGCGTTCGCGACTTCCTCGACCGCCGCGCGCTGCGATTTCAGCAGCCGTTCCAGGATCTCGGGCTGTTCCAGGATTTCAGAATGTGTCGACATGCATCCTCGATGACTTCAGACTCATGAGCCGCCGTGCCTGCAAGCCCCGCATGGCCATTAGCTCATCTGCAATTTGCAGCGCAAGTTATTATGCGCGGTTCACGTCAATTGTCAAGCACGGCCGGTGAAGAGAGAGGACTGGCCGCACCTTCTGCTTACCCGGCTTCGTTCTCCTTGGTCCCTTCACCTCCACCGATGGCGAACACGCACCGGCTCGGCCCTCCGGGTCTCGGTTCCATCTTCAGGATCTGTTCCGCCCGGCTGCCCAGGCGTCTGCCGATCACTTCCGCGTCCATCCTACACAGTTCCGGGTGCCGTTCAATGATGGCTGCATACGGGCAATGTCCCAGCACGACGCGCGGCCCGTGTGCGCCTGCCTCCCAACTTGCCTGGTAGCTGAGCGCGCTTAGCCTCTCGGTTAGGTCGATCACTTGCTTTGCTGCGGACAATTTGGGACTCGCCGCTCCCATCCGTTCGTCGAGAGTGGTGGCTACGCGCAAGATTACCGCCTCTCGATCCGCTATCGGCGTGCACCCAACCAGTGCTTCTAACGTCGCGTCTGCCAGCATTCCGAGATTGTCCCCCAGCATTCGCTCCGACAACCGGTAGAGCTTCTGCGGCCTTCCCCGCTTCAGCTTCACCGGCTCTTCCTCGACCACCCGCCCGTCCTCCGCCAGAACGCCTAGGTGGTGTCTGACCGCAGCCGCCGACATATCCAACCCTCGCCCGATCTCAGCCGCCGTAGAAGCTTTCTTCCGCCGCAAATACCCGAGAACGCGCTGCCTTGCCGTAATTCCTGCCATGATCGCATTATATCCGAGAATTATGTAAATATATATTTACATAAACACGTTGACATGCGCTGGCTCGGTGCTATAATCGTTCCGGTTTGCCCGAGACGAAATAATGTCATACAACCCCATGCCGGTCCTCTAAACTTCATGGAATTCTCCAGCTACATCGACGGCAAGTGGGTCAAGGGATGCACCGGTTCCACGTTCGACACGATCAACCCTGCCAACGAGGATGTGTTGGCGAGCATCCCGGCGGCTGGTCCCACTGATATCGATGCGGCAGTCGAAGCAGCCACACGGGCTTTCGATTCCTGGCGGCTCACTCCAGCGCCCTTGCGCGGCGAGCTGCTCTTCAGCATCGGCGCTGCGTTGAAGGCGCACAAGGAAGAGTTGGCTCGACTATTGACCCAGGATATGGGCAAGGTCATTGCTGAGGCCCGCGGAGACGTGCAGGAGGCCATTGATATGGCCTACTACATGGGCGGTGAGGGCCGGCGGCTCCTGGGCTACACGGCGCCGGTCGAGATGGAGAACAAGTTCGGGATGGCGATGCGGGACCCGTCCGGCGTGGTGGGCATTATCACTCCGTGGAACTTCCCGATCGCCGTTCCTTCGTGGAAGATCTTCCCCGCCCTGGTCGCGGGCAACACCATCATCTGGAAGCCATCGCCGGAGACGCCTGCCATCTCGGCCGCGTTCGTGAGAGTCTTCGAGGAAGCTGGTCTTCCTCCGGGCGTCTTTAACCTGCTACTTGCGCCGGGCGCCGATGTCGCGCAGGCGCTGGTCAGCCACCCGGGCGTGCGCGTCCTGTCATTCACCGGTTCGACCGCAACCGGCCGCCTGATCGCCGAATCCGCAGCGAAGCTGAACAAGAAGGTTTCGCTGGAGATGGGCGGCAAGAATGCCATCATCGTTCTGGACGATGCGAACCTGGAACTTGCAACGGACGCAACCTTGTGGGCGGCGTTCGGAACCTCAGGCCAGCGCTGTACCGCCGCAAGTAGGTTGATCGTGCAGAGAGGCATTGCTCCAAGGCTGAAGGATGCCCTACTGGTACGCACGCTCAGGCTTCGCCTGGGCGATGGCCTGGATGAGGCCGTCCAGATCGGGCCGGTCATCAACGGCGCCGCGCTCCAGCGAATTCAAGGTTATGTCGAGAGCGGCAAACAGGAAGGCGCCCGCGCGCTGGCAGGCGCGCAGGCTGCGGACGTGAACGGCAAGGGCTTCTACTATCGCCCTACGCTGTTTGACGGTGTAGAGCCCGGGTCAACGCTCGAGCGCGAAGAGATCTTCGGACCCGTGCTGTCGATCATCGAGGTGGATACGCTGGAAGAGGCGATCCAGATCAACAACCGCTCCAAGTACGGACTCTCCACATCGATCTTCACGCAGGATGTCAACCGGGCATTCACCGCCATGCGAGACGTGTTCACCGGCCTGGTCTACATCAATCACGGGACGACCGGCGCAGAGATCCAGTTTCCGTTCGGCGGCGTGCGCGCCACCGGCAACGGACACCGCGAAGCCGGCCAGGCTGGGCTCGACCTGTTCACTGAGTGGAAGTCGATCTACGTTGATTATTCAGGGAAGCTACAGCGCGCACAGATCGACAACCGCGACGACTGAGTACGCGGACGGCCTAACGTGACGCTGAACTGGGAGACTTCCTATGCGATCGCCGTCGAGCTGAAGCGGCTGCATCCGGAAGTGAACATCGAAGACGTCGGCTTGCACCAGATATTCGGCTGGACTCTGGAGCTCGAGGAATTCGAGGATGATCCGGCCATGTGCAATGATGAGATCCTTACATCGATCTATCAAGAATGGTACGAGGAGCGGATGAATGACTGAGGACAAGCTCAATTCACCGGGATACGAGATCCCGGCGGACCTGGAACATGCGGTGAGCATCACCACGCTCGACCGCCTTTATAACTGGGGGCGGCGCTCTTCCGTCTGGCCGATGATGTTCGGCCTGGCCTGCTGCGCGATCGAGATGATCGCAGCCCAGGCGGCGCGCTACGACCTCGCCCGCTTCGGCATGGAGGTCATGCGACCGAGTCCACGCCAGAGCGACCTGATGATCGTGGCCGGCACAGTTACCAAAAAGATGATCCCGAGCATTGTCCGGCTGTACAACCAGATGCCGGAGCCGAAGTACGTGGTGGCGATGGGCGCCTGCGCTTCGGGAGGCGGACCGTTCAAGGAAGGCTACAACGTGGTGGCGGGCGTGGACAAGTTCGTCCCGGTCGACGTTTACATTCCCGGCTGTCCTCCCACCCCGCAGGCTCTAACGGCGGGCTTGATCAAGCTCCAGGAAAAGATCGACAAGCAATCCATCCGGCAAGTCCGCTGGTATCGCAAGGGCGCCGACTCTGTGGAGATCCCTGTACCAGTGCTTGGTCCTGATCTGATGGACCCGCGGCGCTTTGCCGAGATCAAAAGAATCGCTGCCGAGCAGGCACGCCCGGCCGCCGAGCCGACAGCGGAGAAGGGCTAGGAGCCGAGAATGACCACACTCGTCGAAACAGAAGCCCTCGATCTCGGGCAGCGCTTTCCTGAGGCAGTCACTCCAGACAAGCGCCTGGGCTACACCGGCTGGCTCGTCAATAAGGAAAGCCTGCTCCAGGTGGCATCCGCACTCCGCGACGACCTTGGCTACGACCTGCTCTCCAGCGTCACGGGCGTTGACTACTTCCCGGACAGGATGGAGATCGTCTACCAGGTCTACAAGACCACCGGCGGCCCCGGCATCTTCTTCAAGGTGCAGGTGCCGCGCGTGGACCCGATCGAAGTCGCGTCTGTGACCGGCATCTGGCCCGGCGCGGAATTCCAGGAGCGCGAGATCTGGGATCTCTACGGTGTCAAGTTCACAGGTCATCCCGACCTGCGCCGCATCCTGACGTGGGAAGGCTTCGAGGGCCACCCCATGCGCAAGGACTGGAAGGAGCCGTTCTTTGAGGAAGAGAATAAGCCCCTCAACAGCCGCTGGCCGAAGGGCGAATACAAGAGCTCCGAAGACCGCAACCCCTACCACGACAACCTGGAGTTCCCTGAGAACTTCGACCCCGAAAAGGCGGTGTTCGACGGCGACGCCGCGCTGTATGGAGCACTGGCGCGTTACAAGATCGTGGACGGCGGCATCAAGACCGACCGCATCGTTGTCAACATGGGGCCGCAGCACCCCTCCACGCACGGCGTGTTCCGTGCGGCGGTCGTGCTCGACGGCGAGACCGTGCTGAGCCTGAAGCCGGTCGTGGGCTACCTGCACCGGAACCATGAGAAGATCGGCGAGCGGAACACGTTCCTTCAGAACATGCCCTATACCGACCGCCTGGATTACTTCAACTCGATGAGCAACAACTGGGGATATGCCCTGGCGGTCGAGAAGCTGATGAACGTCAAGGTTCCCGAGCGGGCAGAATACATCCGCGTGATCATGGCGGAACTCAGCCGCATCCAGAACCACCTGATCCTGATCGGGATGCTGCTGAACGACCTGGGCGCGTACTTCACGCCGGCTCTGTATGCATTCGAAGAACGGGAACTGATCCTGGATATCTTCGAGGCGGTCTCGGGCTCGCGCATGATGTGCAACTATCACCGTTTCGGCGGCGTGGCGCGAGACCTGCCGCACGGTGTGCTCGAAAAGATCCGCGGTCTGGTGGAGGAACGCCTTCCTCGTAAGGCAGACGAGTTCGACCGGCTGCTGACACAGAACGAGATCCTGCTCTCGCGCATGAGGGGCGTGCGGGTTATCAATGGCGACGACGCCGTGCAATACTCCATCACCGGCCCTGTTCTGCGTGCCGCGGGTGTTCCTTATGACGTGCGCCGCGCACAGCCCTATGGCATCTATGACCGCTTCGATTTCGATGTCGCCCTGCGGCACAACGGCGACCTGTACGACAATTACCTGCTCCGCTTGGACGAGATCCGTCAGTCCCTGCGAATCCTGCAACAGGCGATCAAGCAGTTGCCGGAGGGGCCCATCATCGCCGGGAAGCCGCAGTACCAGGTGCGCGTGCCGGCCGGCGAGACCTACGGCCGCATCGAAGCGCCCAAGGGCGAGCTTGGATTCTATGTCATATCCACTGGCAAGCCGAACCCCTGGAGGTATCACGTCCGGGCTCCCTCTTTCATCAATATCACCGCGCTGGAGAAGATGTGCGTCGGTCAGAAGATCGCAGACTTCGTCGCCATCCTGGGGGTGCTGGATATTGTGCTGGGCGAGCTGGACCGGTAGTTCACGGAGAATATGCCATGTATGGTAAAGGGATTATCAAGGGGCTCGGCGTAACCCTGAAGCACTTCTTCGATACCTATTCTGATGACGTCAAGTGGCTGGGCCGCCGCTATTTCAAGCCGGAGGGCATTGCCCACCGATCGAGCAAGGACGCCAAGGGCATCTTCACCGTTCAGTACCCGGAGGAGAAGCTGCCGGTGCCGGAAGAGTTCCGGTATGTGCCGTTCCTAGTCTATGACGAGCTGGAGGACGGCGAGAAAGAGATCCGCTGCACATCCTGCGGAATTTGCGCCAAGGTCTGCCCGCCGCAATGCATCTGGATCGTGCGGACGAACGACCCGCAGACAGGGCGGCCTGTACCGGTTCCCGCCGAGTTCTTCATCGACGCGGACATCTGCATGAACTGCGGCTTCTGTGCCGAATACTGCCCGTTCGACGCGATCATCATGGATCACGACTACGAGATCGCCTCCTACCAGCGCAACGTCTTCAACCTGCAACAGCTGCTGAAACCCGCGTCCTATTATGCGGACATCCGGCCCGAGACCTACCAGCGCAACGTGGACGAGCGGCGCGCCAAGGAAGCCGCGAAAGCGGCCAAGGCCGAAGCGGCGTCATCATCCTAGCAAAAGGAACGAATGGCTAACTCACCTACAAAAGAAGCTATCCTGGCGGTTCTTGGCAAGGTGCAGGAACCCGAGCTCCATCGTGACCTGGTCACGCTGAATATGATCCGGAACCTGGAGATCACACCGGAAAAGGTGTCCTTCACCATCATGCTGACGACACCCGCCTGCCCGCTGCGCGGGCAGATCGAGAAAGAGGCGCGGCAGGCCGTGATGTCGGTGGAGGGCGTGAAGACCGTCCAGATCAAATGGGATTCGGATGTACCGAACGACGGGCGCATGCGCGGGCTGGTCAATATGCCGATCCGCAACGCGGTCGCGGTCGGCTCCGGTAAGGGCGGCGTCGGCAAGTCGACCGTGTCCGTTAACATCGCAGTGGCGCTCGCGCAATGCGGCGCGCGCGTCGGCCTCCTCGACGCCGATATCTACGGCCCCAACATCCCCACGATGGTCGGCGTGGACAGGCTGCCCCCGCCCAATGGCAGCAAGCTCGTGCCGGCACAAGCCTATGGGCTCAAGATAATGTCCATGGGGTTGCTGGTCAAGCCGGGCCAGCCGCTGATCTGGCGCGGACCGATGCTGAATTCGGCGATCCGGCAATTCCTCGGCGATGTGGAATGGGGCGAGCTTGACTACCTGATCGTCGACCTGCCGCCGGGCACAGGCGATGCGGCTCTCTCGCTTGCACAGGCGCTTCCCCTCAGCGGCGCCATCATCGTGACTTTGCCGCAGCTGGTGTCGTTGGAAGATGCCAGCCGCGGCTTGCAGATGTTCCGCACGTTGGAAGTGCCGATCCTGGGCGTGATCGAGAACATGTCGTATCTGGACCTGCCGGACGGTACGCGCATGGATATCTTCGGCTCGGGCGGCGGCGAGCAGCTTGCACAGGCTACCGAGACGCCATTTCTCGGCAAGATACCGATCGATCCTTCCGTGCGGCAGGGCGGCGACAGCGGCAAGCCGATTGTGGTAGCCCAGCCGGATTCCGCCGCGGCAAAGGCACTGCGCGGCATTGCAGAAGGGCTGGCAGCGCGGGTCAGTGTGGCAGCCCTGGGCGGCAAAAACGAGCTTCCCATCAACATCGTCGAGTAAAGTCTTCAAGAACAGGTACGGTATAATTTCAAATATGCAACATAACATTATCGGTGTCCGATTCACCAAGATCGGCAAGATCTACCACTTCGACTCGACCCCTCTACCGGACATCCGGGCCGGTGAGCACGTGATCGTCGATACGGCACGCGGCAAGCACCTTGGACAGGTGGTGCAAATCCTGCCCGAGGCGCCAGCACAGCCGGACGGCGGATGGAAAACCGTCGAGCGCCGCGCCACGCCGCGGGACTTGCTGCTTCAGCAGTCCTGGCAAGCCAGGCAGACCGAGGCGATGATCAACTGCCGGGCACGCGCCGCCGAGCTGAAGCTGCAAGGCATCAAGATCGTGGCTGCCGAGTACAACTACGACGGCTCGCGGCTCGCCTTGCTGTTCAGCACCGACTCCGATGAGAAGCCGGACCTCAAGTCGCTGCGCAAGGATATGCAGGGCATGTATCCCAACTCGCAAGTGGAGCTCCGGCAGATCGGCCCGCGCGACGTGGCCAAGCTCCTGGGCGGCATGGGCGCCTGCGGCCTCGAGACGCGCTGCTGCTCGCAGTTCCTGACGGACTTCAGCCCCATTTCCATCAAGATGGCGAAGGAACAGGGCATTTCGCTGACACCCACCGAGATCACGGGCATGTGCGGACGACTGCGATGCTGCCTGATCTATGAATACGAACAGTACGTGGCAGCGCGCCAGCAGCTTCCGAAGCGCAACAAGCACGTCGTGACGCCCCGCGGCGAGGGCAAGGTGATCGACGTATTGCCCATGAGCAACAAGGTCAGCGTGCTGATCGACGGCGAGGACGACAAGCACATCGTCGCGACTTTCGACCGTGAAGAGCTGCAGCCGTGGGATGAGCTGGAGGCGCTGCGCCGCAAGGCACAGGCGCCCTGCGACCGGCACGAAGGCGGCGGGTGCACGTGCGGCAAAGCCAGGCGGCACGATTCGTGATCCATACATTCTGAGCCCGAATTTGCCTCCACGCTGAAGCCTTCCAACGACAGACGCCCAGGAATCCCCTATGACCCCTGACACTCCTGCCCCGGGAACCTGGGACACGCCCCAGAACATCCTTGTAGTGCTGGCGCATCCGGACGACCCGGAGTTCTTCTGCGGCGCAACGCTCGCCCGCTGGGCGCGCGCGGGCCATAGCGTGACCTACTACCTGCTCACCTGCGGTGACAAGGGCTACAACGAACGGACCAAGGTGGAAGACATCAGCCCGGATGACCTGTGTGCCATCCGCCATAAGGAGCAGACCGAGGCCGCCCAGGTCATCGGCGCGCAGGCCGTTTACTTCCTGGACCGCCCGGATGGCTACCTCGTACCGGACATTGAGCTGCGGCGGGAAGTGGTGCGCATCATCCGCCGTATGAAGCCGGATATCCTCGTTACGTGCGATCCACAGACGCTCTTTGCCGCTTACGGCCTTAACCACCCGGACCACCGCGCCGCTGGACAAGTGGTGCTGGATGCCGTCTTTCCGGCAGCCGGCAACGCTGCTTACTTCCCCGAGCTCATCACCGAAGGCTATGCGCCGCACATGCCCAGGGAGATCTGGTGTTCGCTGACCCTCCACCCGACCGTGATGATGGAGATTACGGATATGTGGCCCGTGAAGCTGGAAGCCATCCTGAAACACAAGACGCAGATCACCGACCTGGACCGCTTCATAGAACGTATGCGGTCACGGCACACGGAGGCCAGCACGCTGGAAGACCCGCGGTACGAGGAAAGCTTCCGCGTCATTGAATACCGCTAGTCTCTGGCTTGTACCAAAAAGGGCAGCCTCCAGGCCGCTCTTTTTTCTTCCTGCAAATGAACATCGTGAATGTTGGATACAGGTCCACGAACTACTACGCCATCGACATCCGCGAAGGCAAGCTGCTCGTGGATTGCGGCTGGCCGGGCACATGGCCGCAGCTCGTCGCCGAATTCAAGCGCAAGAGCATTTCTGCCACAGAAATACGCTACCTGCTTGCCACCCACTTTCACCCGGACCATGCCGGGCTGATCGAGGAGTTCAAGCAGCTCGGCGCCGAGCTGATCCTGCTCGAGTCACAGCTACCCGCTCTCCAACCGCCCGACCCGCAAATCTTGTTCCCCTTCGTCCACGTATCCAGCGCTGGCACCCGTGTTCTCAACTTCGCGGGCAGCCGCGGCTTCCTTGCATCGTTGGGACTTGCCGGTGAGATCATCGGCACACCCGGCCACAGCGACGACAGCGTGACGCTCATACTGGATGAAGGCTATGCTTTCACCGGCGACCTGCCGCCGCGCTTCATGCTCTCCGACGAGGATACGACCACCCGCGCAAGTTGGGATACAATCTACCGCCATAAGATTGCCCACATCTTTCCTGCCCACGGCAACGCCATCAACGAAATGGAGCATCCATGACCGACTATCTTGAGGAAGCGAAGGCACTTTTCCCTTATACGCAGTCCATGCGCCGCGATTTCCACACTCACCCAGAGCTTGGCTTTCACGAAATACGCACAGGCGGCATTGTCGCCAAAGAGCTGGAGGCGCTGGGCCTGGAAGTGACCAAGGGCATCGGAAAGACCGGCGTCGTGGCACTTATGGAGGGTTCAAAACCGGGACCGACCGTGCTGATCCGCTTCGACATGGATGCGCTGCCCATCACGGAAGAGACCGGCGCCGAATATGCCTCACAGAACAATGGGGTGATGCACGCGTGCGGGCACGACGGGCATACGGCCGTGGGACTCACCGTTGCAAAGATGCTTCAGAACCACCGTGAGCAGTTAGCCGGCACGGTGAAGTTCTGCTTCCAGCCTTCGGAAGAAGGGTTTAATGGCGAGGAAGTCGGTGGTGCCGAGATGATGATGCGCGATGGCGTCTTGGAGGGGCCGCACGTAGATAGGACGCTGTCGCTGCACGTCTGGAACGACCAGCCCGTTGGCTGGGTCGGCGTGGGCGCGGGGCCGGTCATGGCCGGGGCGGAACAGTTCACGGTCAAGCTGACGGGACGCGGCGGGCACGGCGCAGCGCCGCACCTGACCATCGACCCGATCGTAGCGGCAGCCCAGATCGTTACGGCCCTCCAGACCATCACATCGCGCAATGTTGCGCCACTAAAGTCCGCGGTGGTCAGTGTGACGACCGTCCACAGCGGCACGGCGTTCAATGTGATCCCACAGGAGGCAGAGCTGACGGGAACGATCCGCACGTTCGATCTCGAAGTACGGGCGGATGTATTGAAGCGCTTCGAGCAGATCGTGCGCGGCGTCGGCGAGACGATGGGCTGCAAGATCGAGACCGAAGTGCTGCGGGTTACGCCCGCCGTTATCAACGATGATACGATAGCGCACAGGGTGCAGGAGACCGTGCGACGCGTGTGGCCGTCCGCCAGCCTGGAGACTACGCCTTACATGACCATGGGCGCCGAGGATATGGCATTCATGCAGGAAAAGGTTCCGGGATGCTATTTCTTCGTCGGCTCAAACAACCATGAGCGGCACCTGGACTACGGTCATCATCACCCCAAGTTCGATATCGACGAGGATGCCCTGCCGCGCGCCGCAGCGCTCATGGCCGCCGCAACCATCGATGTGTTGTCTTCGTCCTAAGGGAGAGCTTGCAGGCCGCTAATCCGGCTCCACGTAAACATACCGGGCCGCGGCGAACCCCAGGGTCACGTCGCCGCCCGGCACTTTGATCGTGATGGTCTGGTTGAACGGCAGCACGTATGTGACCGTGGCCTGCACGTCGATCAGAACGCCGTTCTTCTCCAGGAACCCCATCAGGTCCCCATTCTGCTCGGCAAGCTCGTGAATGCGCCGGATGATGACTTTGTCACCCGGCGCTGTCTTTGTCAGGGGTATCCAGCCGGCGACCGCCTCTTCGCTGCCGGGCAGCGGGTTCCCATGGGGACACGTTTGCGGATGTCCAAGCTCCTCCAGCAGGGCGGCTTCCGCTTCGGCTGAGATGGCATGCTCCAGATTGTGTGCCTCCGCGTGAAGTTTGGACCACGGCAGCCGCCGGACCATCATCCACTCGGTGAGCATATGGCGGCGGACGACCGTCCGGGCGGAGTCCCAGCCTTCTTCGGTCAGCCGTGTGCCGCTTTCGTCAGAGATCACCAGTCCGTCTCGTGCCATGCGCTTGAGGGTATTCGTAACGGTTGGGGGCGTCACGCCCAGGTAATCCGCCAGTTGGGTCCCTACTACCGGCAGGTTGTCTCGCTGAAGAACGTAGATCAGCGACAAATAGTCTTCCACGGTAGTGCTCAGTTTGTCCACCGGCGGCCCTCCCAGGACATGATATTCGTCATGCCAAAGACCTTCGTATCTTCAATAGGTTAATTGTGGGGATTAGCATATACTAACAGCGAAACGGCCATGGAAGCAGTCTCATTATATATCACTTGGATGCCTGGTTCTCAGCCATGACTATGGGCACAATCAACCTCTCACAGCTTCCGACGAACGGGCTCGCCACGATACTTTCCTTTAGTACCGGGCGCCTGGAGATGAGCCGCCTGGCATCCCTTGGGTTCACACCGGGCGCTAAGGTCAACATGACGCAGAACTTCGGACGCGGGCCGCTGATCGTCACCGTGCGGGGCACGCGCGTCGCTTTGGGTCGTGGCGAGGCGGCCCAGATCTTCGTTCAACCATCGACCGAATGAGCGATTGTCACACAACTGCTACCCCTCCCACGCTATCTTCCCCGGTCGGCCAGCGAATGCCTGTGGTGGCGCTGGCTGGTCAACCGAACGTCGGTAAATCCACACTCTTCAACTCCCTCACTGGTCTTAATCAGCACGTCGGCAACTGGCCCGGCAAGACGATCGAGCGCAAGGACGGCAGCTTGACCTCTGATGGCAAGCTATATCGTCTGGTCGATCTGCCCGGCACGTATAGCCTGACCGCGAACTCGCCGGAAGAGGTCATCGCGCGGGAGTTTATCCTGCGCGAACGCCCGGACGCCGTGATCGCGGTTGTCAATGCCGCGAGCCTTGAGCGCAGCCTCTACCTGGTTGCCGAGTTGATCGCACTGCCCTCCCCCTTGATCGTCGTGCTCAACATGATGGATGTCGCCGCGCAGGAGGGCATCCAGGTCGAGCCGCACGTGCTGGAGGCGGCATTAGGCGTGCCCGTCGTCGCGATGTCCGCGACGCGATCGGACGGCCTCCGGGACTTGCTCTCAGCGCTCCATGGTGTTCTGTCGGGGGACATCGCGCTCGACCCGAAGCGACCCGAGATCCGGCCTGACCATTACGCCGCCCTGGAGGAGATCGTCTGGCTGCTTGATGGCTACGCTCCTGAGCCGTACCCCGCTGACTGGATCGCTCTGAAGCTTCTCGAAGGTGATTCCGAGATCATTCGAAACCTTCAGGACACCGTGCCGCCGGAAAGGTGGCAGGCAATACAAGCGATCCTCCGGAAGCACGATGATGCACTGCTGGCGGTCGCCTCCGGGCGATATGAGTGGATCGGCCGGATGGTACGAGCTGCTGTCACCCACCCCCGGATGGGACAGATCAGCTGGACCAAGCAGATCGATCGCGTGGCTGCGCACCCGTTGTGGGGCCTGTTCGTGCTGGCGGGCGTGTTGGGATTGGTATTCGGCCTGACGTTCACGCTCGGCGCACCCATCCAGAACTGGCTCGCCACCCAGCTCGTAGGCGGGCTGGCTGCGGCGTTGAGCGCGCTGCTCACCGGCGCGCCCGCCTGGTTCAGCGGCTTGATCGTCGATGGCATGCTGCGCGGGGCCGGGGCCGTGGTCAGCTTCCTGCCCATCATGATCATCTTCTTCGCGGCCTTCGGGCTGCTGGAAGACACCGGCTATATGGCGCGCGCCGCCTACGTGATGGACAATCTCATGCACGTGATGGGACTGCACGGCAAATCGTTCCTGCCGCTGTTCCTGGGCTTTGGCTGCAACGTGCCCGCCGTCATGGGAACGCGTGTTATCGACTCGAAACCCGCCCGCGTGCTCACGACGCTGATCTCCCCGCTCGTGCCCTGCACCGCTCGCATGGCGGTCGTGGCCTTCATTGCCCCTGCGTTCTTCGGCGGCAAGGCGCTCTTCGTGGCATGGGGCCTGGTCATGGTCTCGCTGCTGGTCCTTGTGCTGAGCGGCACCCTGCTCAACCGCGTGATTTTCAAAGGAGAGCGCTCGGCGTTCATCATGGAGATGCCGCTCTATCACCTGCCAAACAGCCGGACGATCGGGCTGCTGATCTGGCAGCGATCCGTATCCTTCGTCAAGAAGGCAGGCACAACGATCCTTGCCATGGCAGTTGTGATCTGGGCGCTCTCGGTGCTGCCCGGAGGAGACCTGAATAGCAGCTACCTGGTGCAGTTCGGCAAAGTGCTTGCACCCATCGGCCTGCTGATGGGACTGGATTGGCGGCTGATGGTTGCCCTGATCAGCAGCTTCCCCGCCAAGGAGAATGCCATTGCGACACTCGGCGTGCTGTTTGCCAGCAGTTCCAAGGCTGGGCTGGCTGAGACCCTGACCGCAACGTACTCCACCGCCACCGCCCTGTCGTTCCTAGTCGTAACGATGCTCTTCATACCCTGCATGGCGACCGTAGCTGTCATCCGCCAGGAAACCAGGTCGTGGTCATGGACCCTCTTCAACATTGCGATGTTCCTGACCATATCGGTGATCGCGGGCGCCAGCGTCTACCACCTGGCTCTCGCCATGGGAGTCTAGTCCATGCTGCAACTACTCATGGCGGAAATTGAACGTGGTGGCACGCTCGAGACGGGCAATCTTGCTGTGCGCCTCGGGACGACACCTCAGATGGTTGCTGCAATGCTGGAGCACTTGCGCCGGCTTGGCATGGTACTGTCGTACGTGAACTGCGTCGACGACTGCG
The DNA here is from genome assembly GCA_035498395.1 of Anaerolineales bacterium. Taxonomy (GTDB): domain Bacteria; phylum Chloroflexota; class Anaerolineae; order Anaerolineales; family Villigracilaceae; genus Fen-1038. The sequence continues at coordinate 4,353 of DATKAF010000342.1, read as the reverse complement.
GCGGATGCAGCCTGCGCGACGGATGCCGGAGCAAGGCGGATATGCGTCTGTGGAAGAGCGTGCCAGGAGCATAAGCAAACACCGATACAGACTGAAGAACTGATTGCACCCTCCGGCGCGGTCTCGCCGGAGGGTGCGCTTTTCAAGTACAATGCATTCCGGGATGGGGTTCTGATGAAGTTGCGATATCCTGCGCTCTGCATGCTCTTTTTGGCAACCGTGCTCAGCTGCTCGCCGGCTGTGCCCTCTGTGCCGGGTGCGAGCGGCGACCCGGCAACACCGCCCATCACGCCGGAGTACATACCGCCGACCATACCGATTACGGCAACCTACGAAGGCTGCGCGTACGTCTGGGCCTCCAAGGATATGCCGGAACTGTCTCGGGAGTTCAACGCGGAGCTCCAGGCTATCGGCAAAGACGCCACGGGCATGGCTTACGCGTACGGCGAGAACTGCGTTTACGCAGATGGACACTCCACCTTTGGGGCCATGGAGACCGACTTCCGGGTGGGCGTCAATATGAAGAATGTGCACGACGAGGCCGCCTTGGGGGATTGGATGGAGAAGGTCATGCAGGTGGTGCTCGCCATTCCACGATCGCAATTGCAGGGCCCGCAGCCGGGACGCGTCGACTTCACCTTCAAGCAGCCCGATCCGGTGCTGGTCGTCGTCAGCGTGCCGATCGACAAATACCGCGATGAGGCGCAAGGGCTGCACGGCGCCGACCTCTTCCACTATTTCCATCCGGGTCCCTAGCTCTGTATCCATTGCGAGCTGAATACAACAACCGGTCGGGCTGCCCGCCCAGCCTGTTGTTATTGATTCGGCCGACGTGAGCATCCGCGCCAGGAAGCGCGCTTGACAAACCGCCCCAATGATGTATACTTTGTTTAGTAATTACTAAACGTACAGAAGGTAAATAATGAGCAAGGACGCGCAGCACATCCGGCAGGAGTTTCTCGAAGGTCTGAGCCGCATCAGCCGTTTCTGGGGCTTCCCCAAGGGCGTCGGCGCGGCCTTTGCCGTCTTGTACCTCTCTCCGGAGCCGCTTTCACTGGATGAGATCGTCCGGCAGACGGGCCTCACGAAAGGTGCCATCAGTACCAACGTCCGGGCGCTGGCCCGCATGGGCTTGGTCCAGCGCACCTCCCGGTTGGGCGACCGCAAGGACTACTACGAAGCGGAGACGGATTTCTACCGGGCCATCCGCTCGATCCTCGCCGAGCGGCAGAACACCGAGTTCGCACGTTCCATCGAGACGGTGCGCCACACACTGGATGAGCTCAAGGCCGGGCGTGGCTCCATGGATGAATCCGAGCGCAAGTTCCTCATCGCCCGGGTTCAGGCGCTTCAGGATTTCTTCGATGCCATAGACAGCCTGTCGAGGGCGGTCACGCGCCTGGACAGACTGGGCATCGTGAACGTCCAGAAGGTCTTATCCGTTCTCAAATGAGGAGGTTCGAATGAAGATCGCGGTGACGGGCGCCTTTTCGTACTCGGGCAAGTACATTACCCGGCGGCTACTGGACAAGGGGGAAGAAGTCATCACCCTGACCGGACACCCGGACAGGCCGGACCCGTTCGGCGGGCAGGTGCGAGCGTATCCGCTGGATTTCGACGACGAGCAGGGGCTCCGGGCTGCGCTGCAGGGCGCGGAAGTCTTTATCAATACCTACTGGGTTCGTTTCGACCGCGGCGCCAACACGCAGCCACGGGCGGTGGAGAACACCCGTAAGCTAGTGACCGCGGCCTGCGCGGCGGGCGTCCGGCGCATGGTGCACATCAGCATTACGAACCCCTCCGCCCATTCGCCCCTGCCCTACTTCTGGGGTAAGGCGGCCAACGAGAAAGCTGTGATGGAATCAGGGATGAGCTATGCCATCCTGCGTCCCACCGTGCTGATCGGCCCCGAGGACATCTTGATCAACAACATCGCATATTTGTTGCGCCGCCTGCCGGTCTTTGGGTTGCCGGGCGACGGGTGCTACCGGCTGCAGCCGGTGTACGTCGGTGACGTGGCAGACCTGGCCGTGGAAGGCGTATATCGAACGGATAACTACACCGTCGATGCGGTCGGACCGGACATCTTCACGTTCAGAGAGATGGTGAACTTGATCGGCAGCCGGATCGGCGTCCATCGCCCGCTGATCGGCGTCCCGCCGTCACTGGCGCTGCTGGCAGCCCGGACGCTCAGCCTGTTCGTGGGCGACGTGCTGCTCACGCCGGAAGAGGTCAAGGGCCTGATGGCGAACCTGTTGGTTTCATCCAGCCCGCCTCTTGGCAGGACGCGCCTCGCCGACTGGCTGGAGCAAAACAAGACGCAGGTCGGCAGGCGCTACGCCTCGGAGCTGGCGCGTCACTACCAGGGTAGATGAGGATCAAAAAAGAGCCGCCCGGCTGTTGCTGGGCGGCTCATCGTTTCAGAGCGGTGGTACCGGGGCAGGTGGGATTGTCGATACAGCCATAGTAGAGCTGCCCGGCCTGTGACCCGGAGCGATACGTCCGGAGCACCATCATCTTGCCGCAAACGGGGCACATGGGGATCGAGTCGCGCGCCACATCAGCCAGCTTGCGCTCGACCTGGCGGTTCTTGCTGTAGGCAGCCTGGAACAGCGCAATGACGTCCTGTATCCGGTATTGATTGCTCGATGGCACCTGCACCAGCAGAAGGCCGGCGGTCAGGAACATGTCTTCCATGAACTGGTCGGACGTACGCGTTCCCCCCACCGTCGCGGGACGCACCAGCTCGACGCCTATCTGCGGCTTGAGCGTCTGCGGCTGGCACAGCAGGAAATCGACGTGCTTGCGAAAGAGCTTGTTGAAATAGTGGACGTTCTCGTTGGGACGCACGATGGTGAAGACATCGTCCAGCGCGACCTTGGCAAAGATAATGTACCGCTCCCCTGCCATTTCCCGAAGCGCCCTGTAGAGCGCGACTTCCGGCGCAGTCAGGAAGCGCTCGCGCAGGCGATAAGGCAGCAGCGACTCTTCGGCTTCTATTGGCTTTCCCGCCATCGATTCTGTCATTGGGCAGGATTATAGAACAGGTGAGTGAGATTAGTCAATCGGTCCGGGTGATTCGTGCTGGAACTACGGGCGTATCTCGCGGCCCAGGAGCTGCTGCAGGTAATCCCGCTCCTCCTGCTCGGAGCGAATGCGCCCATCGAGCCATGCCCGGCGCAGGTCGCGCAGGATGGTCTTGTACGCTGGTCCGGGCTCAAGCCCGAGTCTCTTAAGCTCCTCACCATCCGTAAATGGCTTGAGCTTGTGCCATTCAGCCAGGTATTGGTCAAGCGCCGACTTCGCCGGTCCGGCTTCGAGCCCCAGCGCAACCGCGCTCACACTCAGATGTGGAAGCGCGTCGAGCCGGTCCACCCACCCACTTGGGCTGGCATCACCCATCGAGGACAGTTCCGACCAAAGCCGCGACGCGCCGGCCAGCGCGGCATAGTGATCGGCCGGGAAGTGCAGGCGGCGCTCCAGCGATTGAAGCTGCGGCTCGGGTAAGACCATCAGCCAGAGCAGCCAGCGCAGGATGCCCCTCGCCTGCTGCTCGCCGCGCGAGAAGCGCAGCCGCACGCCTTCATCGTAAAACAAGGCCGGATGGATCAGCTTGAGCAAGTCTAGCTCGGAAAGCCGCGCCAGCATGGCGGCTGCGCGGTCTTCATGTAGCATCAGGTCCAGCTCGTGGCGAATGCGCTGGGCCGAGAGCTTCACGACCAGCGCCCTGCCGCCGGGGATCAAGGCCAGCGTGTCGGCCGCGATCTGAAATCCGTAGCGCTGCTCGTAGCGCACAGCGCGGTACATGCGCGTCGGGTCATCACTGAACGAGCCATCGTGCAAGGCGCGCACAAGGCCGCTGCGCAGGTCTTCCACGCCGTGTAGGTCGTCGCGCAGCTCGCCCAGGTACGCGCCGTCCAGGCGGATCGCCAGCGCATTGACGGAGAAATCGCGGCGGCGCAGATCGTCTTCGATCAGGCCCGGCCGGACGGTGGGCAGCGCGCCCGGGTGCTTATAGGTTTCGGAGCGGGCGGAAACCAGGTCCAGCGACCGGCGCTTCCATTCCTTCTCGCGGATATCGAAGTTCGAGCCGCGCAGGTCCCACTTCGCCGTGCCGAACCGGCTGTGCGCCGTCACCCTGCCGCCGTAGCGGGCCGCCAGCAGGTCCGCCAGCCCCTCAGCCCGGCCCTCGACGACAAGGTCGAAATCGATGCTCGGATGCCCGAGCAGGAGGTCGCGCGGGAGTCCCCCCACGACGTACAGGGGCAGGCCCAGCCCGGCAGCGGTCTCTGCAATGCGCGACAATAGCTCCCACTCATCGGCGGGGACGGCATCTCGAAGCCGTTGTGCAAG
>DATKAF010000341.1:0-4134 GCA_035498395.1 Anaerolineales bacterium | reverse complement strand
GTGACCAGCACCTTCCCGAGCGGTGAGGTCTCAAAGATGTGCCGGAAGCGGGCCTCGCTGGTCCGGAGCGCCTGCTCGGAACGCCGGTGATCTTCGATCTTCTCGAGCAGTGCGACGCGGGTCTGGCCCGCCACCTGCAGGGCCTCGCGAGCCGCTCGCTCCGCGAGGACGAGCTTGGTCTGCTGCTTCTTCTTCTCGGTGAGATCGGTTGCCACCGCGCCCAGTGTATTGCCAGCTCCGTTGAGTGAGAGCGGATAGATCGAGAGATAGACTGGAACGTCCGTCCCATCCAGGGCGGCGAGGTCGAGCTCCGCGCGACATTGTCGGGATGTACCATCCTTCAACAGCGTCGAGAGGGCCTGTCTGCTCTCCGGCGCGATCCAGCCGCCGATGTTGGTGCCGGTCACGCGCTCGAGGGGAGCCCGGAGCATGGCCGCAAACCTGCGGTTGGCATGCAGGATCACGCCATCCACCCTCAGGCTCAGCGCACCCTCGTTCATCTCCTCCACCAACGCGCGGTAGGAATGATTGGCGCCGCTCAGGGTAAAGACCTGCTCGCCATGGGCGCTGGACACGACCGGCGCATCGACCTCACCGGCGCGGATGGCGCGCAGGGTCTCCTCGGCCTCCTCGAGGCGGGCCGAGAGACGCTGGATTTCAGCAGCCTGCTGCTCCTCTTTTCCGCCCGGGGTTCTTGCAGGCATATGCAACCCAACACGGTGCCGGGATTTGGTCCCCGGCTGCGGATCAACGGCTTTAACACCTTTGGAGCGTCTCATTGGCCTATTGCGACAAACCTAGCGCCAGTAGCACCCGTTCGGTGGCAGACATATCGCCCAGAATGCGGCGCACCGGCAGCGGGAGCTTCTTGATGAGCGTGGGCGCGGCGACGATCTGCTCGCCCTGCTCGAGCTGGGGCTGCTGGTACAGATCGATGATCTCCAGCTTGTAGGAGCCGCGCAGATGCTTCTCACAGATATCCTTCACATTGGCGATGGCGCGCAGAGACTGCGGCGTGGCGCCCGTGACGTAGAGTCGCAACGCGTAGTTCTTCTTATCAGCCTGCGCGGCCAGCCGTTCGTAGGCGGCAGCAGGACCGGGGCTTTTCGCTGTTCTCACAACAACCACCTATGCGCGCGGCTGCAAGTCGAGTCCTACGGGCACGCGCTCCGTATTCGAGAGGTCGGTGGGCAATCCCCTTTGGGAAGCCGCCGCGCGTGTTCTCATCCGGGTCGGCAATGCCGGTCGGGGATTTCGACAGCGGAATTCTGGTTTCTGACATAGCCGGTGCCTCCGCTTCTGTTAACGTATTTTCAAGCGAGTTCGCACCGCCCGGCGAATGACCGGCGTTGGCGAACAAGTTCGATTTGGCTGTCGAGACCAGGCTGGCGGTCCGTCCCGCCTCTCGAGCAAGGCGGCGCCCCGGACGAGCGCTGCGCGCCAGCCCTACCCTCGCTGACATTCCACCTCAAGCTGTGGGAAGCGCGTGTTGCACGCGCTTGGACCATTGGATTACACAACAACCTTGGACAATAATTGTCTTATTTCCAGCATGGCCCCCTCGCCATCAGCAGGGTTACTGCCCGCGGGACCCGGCATGCCTCTTCCGCAGGATGGCGTAATAGCCCGGCTCTCCCGTACCGATGAGGCGCTCGATCTCCCAGCTGGAGCCCGCCAGCAGCGACTCCATCTCCTTCGGGGAGACCAGAAGGTAATCGAACCAATCGCCGATAAGCCTGCCATAGCGGACGCGCAGTCGGATCTGACCCGGCAGGCGGCCGCGTTGCCGATTCCGACGCTGGTAGCTGAGGTGATCGGGGTCGGTTGTGAGATGTGGATTGCGCGTTCCGGCGATGATACGGGCCCCCGGCGATGTGATCCGGGCAAGCTCTCGAAGGATGCGCTTCGCACCGGCAGCGCTGCCGAAGAGGCCGAAATTATTGCCAAGCATCAGGACGGTATCGAACGAAGCGGGCTTGAACCGGCTGACCTCCGAGATCGAACGCCAATAGACCTTCTGGAGGCCGCGCCGCCTGCACACTTCGACGGCCCCGGGAGAGTTGTCGATACCGGTCACATCCAGGCCGGCATCTTGAAGGTGGAGCGCATGGCGACCCGCCCCACAGCCGATGTCGAGCACGCGGCCGCTGGCAAAGCGGACCGCGCGCCGCTCCATGGCAGGCCAGCGGTTGTACGGCTCGAAGTACGCGCCGGGATCAGCGCCTGTGTCGATGTAGCCATCCTCGCGCTCAACGATCTCGGTCGTCGGTTCGCCGCCTTCATATTGGGCGAGCAGCGCGCGTCCGTACGCATCCCGGCTGGTTTTCGTCTTGCCCACCGCGCCTCCTCCATTAGGTTGCCGATATGGAAGTATTCATGCCCGGCAGGAGTTGCCCGCTAAAAAAGTATCAAGGAACCTATCATTCCTGCCGCTTCATCCTTAGTTTACTCGCATTGTTTCCCTATTGTTTTCCCCGATCCGCCCTTGCTCCGCCTCATTGTTCCTCGAAACAATTCCCCTATAATATGGCGTTGTGCGACTTACGTTCGGCTGGCCCACCCACATATGTGCACATTTTGGTCATTGTTCCCCATTGTTTCCGTTTTAGCGCGCGATTCTGCGCTAAGGCGGCTTCTCGAAGATCTCGCTCCACGGGGCAGACGCCCCAGCGCACGCCTGTCCCCGTCATGGGATCCGCTGCAAGAGCAGCGGAAGCGATTCCGGCTGAGCCGCCCTCAGCCACTTCCGTCCTTTTTCTCTCTGTGCGGTCTACCCGGCCCGCTGCACCCGCGCCACGAACTCGTAGCGCTCTGCATGGAAGACGATCTTGCTATACTCCACCGGCAGCCCCTGCCGGTCCGTGGATGTGCGCCTAAGCCGCATTACGGGTGCCCCCTTGTTGATGCCCAGCAGCCGGGCTTCCTCGCGCGTGGCGCTTCCCGCGGTCACGATGTCCGTCGCCTCCTGCGGGTGCGCGTCGTAGAGCTTCTCGAGCGTGGCGTACACCGAGCGGTTGTTCAGGTCCATGTCTGCCAGCTTCGGGAACCTCTCCGCCGAAAAGTACATGTCCTCGATGCAGAAGGGAAGCTGGTCCACGAGCCGCAGGTTGCACAGGTGGATGACTCTCGCTCCTGCCGCGACTTTGAGCTCGCTACCCACCTCCTCGTTCGCCGCCGCGATCTCCCGGCTCAGGATCTTGTTGGAGGGCTTCAGCCCATCCCTCGCCAGGTTCTCCGTGACGCTGAAGAGCGGCCCGACCACCGTGTAACTGCGGTGACTGGGCGGCGAGACGAACGTGCCTTTGGCGCGCTTGCGGATAAGCAGCCCCTCGGTGACGAGCTCGCGATAAGCGCGATGCACGACCAGGCGGCTGATACCGAGCTGCTCGCTCAGGGTCAGCTCGGTCGTGAGCATGTCGCCCGGCTTGAGGTCGCCGCGGGCGATCAGCGCCTTCACGCCATCCTTGACCTGCACGTAGTACGGGACCGCAGAGTTCTTGTCGATGGTAAGGTTCATGGCACACTCACATCTGCCGGCTCGGCCGCGGCGCGGGCTCGGTGGATCGCTTCGTCCGGACGGCCCGTTTTAGGATCCCAGCCGAACTCGGCATACGCGCCTGCCAGTAGCGCGGGCATATCGGGCACGGCTTCCGCCGCGCCGCCCTTCTGCAACGGCTTCAGCAACAGCTCGGGCAACCGGTCGTCCGCGACCGTCATCCCCAGCTTGAAGTTCAGCAGACGCTTGATGTTGACGATGTTCATCCCCAGCGTCATCAGGTCGTCCGGCTGGAGGGACCAACCGGTGCAGGCGTTGACGATCTCCAGCAGGGGGCGGACGCCCGGATTCTCGAATTGGCAAAGCACGAGGGAGTTGTAGAGATTGCGCCAGGCCTGGAGGCGCGCCGCGACGCGGCCCTTCTGCAGGCTGCTCTCGTGGCGGTCGCCCGGCTCCATGCCAAGCTCTTCCATGCCGCTGCGCCCCAGGTCGAGGTCGAACATATCGCCCTGCATATGGCACGCGCCGCGCGGCGAGAGCGCATAGGTTACAGCCATGCCGAGGTAGGCGCGCGGATCGTGCATCGGCATTTCCAGGCGGTTCACCGTGGCCGATAGCTCCGGCACGCCTGCGCGCTC
>DATKAF010000340.1:0-8300 GCA_035498395.1 Anaerolineales bacterium | reverse complement strand
CATCCTTTGCCAGCCGGGCAGGCATCAAGATGATGGGCAGCGCGAGCGTGGAGGTATGGCAGAGCGTGGCGGCAGACGTAGAGAACCTGCGCCTGGCGCTCAACTGGCCCTTTCGAGCGTTGGCTACGGAGACCGCCCAGCAGCACCGCGCCATCGATAACCAATACCTGATCATAGGTGCGCTCGGCGATTTCTGGGAAAGCCGCTTTCGAACTGAAATCTTGCAAGTCTTCGTTGCCATCGTGGAATGCGACAATGAGCGGAGACCGACTCGGGAACGGGCAAGCGCCTTATCTTCCGCGGGCTTCATGGAATGGTCATTGCACCACTTCGCCGAGGCGCGCCGCTACTTGGAAGAAAGCCTTGCCATTGCCGAACAGATCGGAGATCAGCTGATGGTGGCGTGGGCGCTGAGTCATCTGGGCTGGAATGCGGATTTTGTCGGCGATTACGATGCTGCCCAGGCGCTCGGCCAGCGATCTCTTGCTATTGGCAGGTCGCTGGGGGATCAAGGAAGGTATGTGGTGGGTCAGTCTCTCTCTTTCCTTGGAGACATCCCCTATTCGCGCGGCGACCTGCTTGAGGCAAGGAGACTTTATGAGGAGGCGGTGGTCTTCCTTCGGGACATCAAAGAAGTAAACCGGCTGACATATCCGGTGCGGCGGCTCGGATATGTCTCACTTCACGAGGGCAACATCTCCGCCGCACTCGATTGCTTCTCAGAGAGCTTGGAACTTAACCGGCAAGTAGGTCACTTGCTAGGAATGGTCGCCTGCATAGCGGGGCTTGCTGCTTCTCACCTTGAGGCGGGTAACCTTGAGACGAGTGCAACTCTTTACACGTGGGTGGAAGCCCAGCTCCGGCGCATCGGCGCGCCGTTCTTCTTCATCGATACCGCAGAGTATCAAAGAGGTCTTCTCAGGCTAAAACAGGCCATTGGCCCGGCGAATCTCGAACAAGCATCGGCTCAGGCCCGGGAATTGGCGCTGGAAGACGCCATCCAGCTGGGCCAGGCTCGCTGACACGCCAATCAAGGGTGCTGCAATCGGGATTGGGGGCCAATTACAAGCGAAACATACGCGGAGCACTCGTTCCCGTGCTCACTGGAGGCGGCTGCATCGAATCGGCGGGGTGGGGCGGCGTTACTCCAACCGGTGACGAGGAACTTTGCCGTTGCCCGTCCCAACCAGAATTGGGCCATCTGTATCACATTGGAGCAGTACTTCTGAGACTCACATTGCTTGCCTTCCTGATAATGCTATACTCGATGATAATTATCGGTTTAGGTCCGGAAACCTTAAATGACTCTGGAAGTGCGTTTACTCGGAACGTTCCGCGTGAAGAGTGGCACGAAGATCGTGGCACTCACGTCGCGGCCCGCGCAGTCGCTCTTCGCCTATTTGATCTTGAACGCAGGCACCTCCTACCGGCGTGAAAAACTTGCGGGGCAGCTCTGGCCGGACTCCACGGAGGAGAGTGCCCGGGATTACCTGCGCCATGCTTTGTGGCGCATTCGGAAGTCGCTCCAGGAAGCTTCCTCGGCTGTATTCCTCAAGGCTGATGACCTGACCATTGCTTTTGACGCCGGCGCCGACAAATGGTTGGACGTTCAGGTGCTGAGGCAAGCAGACGAGGGTCGGCCGGTTGAAACGTTGATGGATGCTTTGGGGAGCTATCAAGGGGAGTTGCTGCCCGGCTTCTATGATGAGTGGGTGTTGCTGGAACGGGAGCAGTTGCTAGGCGTGTACGAGCGGAAAATAGCTTGCCTGCTGGAGTTCCTCGATCAGGACCGGCGCTGGAATGAAACGGTGGAGTGGGCCGAGCGCTGGATCTCGTTCGGACAGAAGCCCGAAGCGGCCTACCGTTACCTGATGCTTGCCCATGCAGCCCAGGGTGATATGGCGAAGGCTGCCGCCGCTTTCGACCGCTGCGAGAGGGCGCTGGCCGTGTTCGGCGTTGAGCCATCCGAGCAGACGCGCCGGCTCTACGATGATGTCCGGTCCGGCAGGCTCCGTTTGCAGACCGAACTGGCAGCGCCCGTCTCAGAACCGCGTAAAGCTCTGCCGTCAACGCTACCGGTATCACTCACAAGCTTCATCGGTCGCCAGAAGGAAATATGGGAGGTCGTTCGCCTCGTCGGAGAGAAGCGTCTGGTAACCCTCACTGGATCGGGGGGCGTTGGCAAGACCCGCCTTGCCATTGAAGCCGCCCGGAAGCTCGAGCGGAAATTCAAAGATGGGGTCTGCTGGATTGGGCTGGTTGGACTCTCCGACCCGGATCTGATCGGCCAGGAAATTGCACAGGTTCTGCACGTGCGCGAGATTCCTTCCGAGACCCTGCTCGAAACCGTAAAGAGCTACCTCCGCTCCCGCGAGCTGCTCCTGGTCATAGATAACTGCGAGCACCTGATTCGCGCTTGCGCGGATATATCTGAGCAGTTGCTGGCTGCTTGCCCCCGGATCAAGATCCTAGCCACAAGCATTGAAGCCCTGGGCTTGTTCAACGAGATAAACTGGCAGGTTCCGTCCCTGCCCCTTCCGGATAGACTCCGCCTGCCCGCTCCGAACGAGCTCGTAGGTTACGAGAGCATCCAGTTGTTCGTGGAACGCGCTGCCAATGCGAAACCCGGCTTTGCAATGACGGAAAATAATGCTCCATCGGTCGCCAAGATCTGTCAACACCTCGATGGCATACCACTGGCGATCGAGCTTGCCGCGGCTCGCATCAAAGTGCTGACCGTCGAGGAGATCGCGGCTCGCCTTGATGATCGGTTCTCATTGCTGACCTCGGGAAGTCGCACTGCTATTCCGCGGCATCAAACTCTGCGGGCAACCATCGATTGGAGCCATGAATTGCTCAGTGAGCCGGAGCGTATCCTCTTCCGCAGGCTGGCGGTATTCTCAAGCAGCTTCAATTTGGAGGAAGTCGAAGCGATTTGCGAGGCTGGCAGCTTAGGGCCGAGTGATCTGCTTGATTCGTTGGGGCGGTTGGTGGATAAATCGCTGGTTATTGCGGACAGCGACGCCTACGCGAGCGAAACACGTTATCGCCTTCTGGAAACCATCCGCCAGTATGCGCTGGAAAAACTGGTCGGCGCAGGAGAAGCACAGTCGCTTCGACAAGAACATGCGAAGTACTTCCTGCAGTTTGCCGGGCAGGCCGAGCCGCAGATCTATGGCAGCAATTCTCCGCGTTGGGTCCACCGGCTTCAACACGAGCTTGACAACGTGCGGGCAGCAATGGATTGGTTCATGGCGAATGGTCAGGCCGACCTTGCCTTGCAGATGCTCGGGGATTTGGTGTATTTCTGGTTTGCCCATGGGTTGATTGGGTCGGAATGGAACGATCGGCTGCACGATGCCTTGGCTCGTCCCGAAGGTCAAAAACCTACCCTTGCGCGCGCCAAGGCGCTCAATGGGATGAGCTTCATGTATTGGGCGGATATTACGCCGATGGAACAGCGATCGGAGCTGGAGGAGGCCTTAGCCATTGCCGAGGAGCTGGGGGATCCGTTGAACTCGGCGGTGGTTCTCCGCAGCCTGGGTCTCTATGAGAATATCCACGGCAATTTTGCTGCGGCCCGTCAGGATCTTCGGCGAAGCATCGCTCTATTCCGCGGCCTGGGTCCTGAGGGGCGTATGGGGATGGCCAATTCGCTCATTTTTCTGGGGGACGTAGCCTTTAACCAGAGGGAATGGGCGGAGGCGAAGTCGCTGGTTGAAGAGGCTGCCGCTACCCTGCGCGCTTTCGGTGATATAAATTTCCTGGCTTATACGGTGCGGCGATTGGGCCATATTGATTGGTTGGAAGGCGACTTCAAGCAAGCCAGGATGCGTTGCGGAGAGAGCTTGAGTCTAAACCGGGAAGTCGGCGGTCCACGCGGCGTCTTGGCAACGCTGGTTGGCTTTGCGGCCATTGCAGTGGCCCGGTCGCAGTATCAACGGGCCGCGACCCTGATGGGTGCTGTGGACGCGCAGCTCGCTCTGAGGAAGGTAAACCTTCTGTACATAGACCGCCTGGAATACGCGCGCAATCGCGCCGAGCTTCAGAAAGCCCTTGACCAGAAGGCTTTCAACCGCGCCATGGGAAAGGGCCAAGTAATGTCTCTTGACGAGGCGATTGCCTTTGCTGCGGAGAGCTGATCCGCAGCTTTGAATTGTAGGTCGAACGCCAGTTCCGATTTAAGAACAATCAGCAAAATAACACGCCGAAAACACGCTGAAAACACGCTGGCAAAAACGCTCAGGGATGGGGGCTGCGTAAACTGTGGTCATCGATCGGGCACACAACCAACTCAGGCCCGATTAAAGGAGACCACAATGACTACCAATCGCTTTTCCATGCTGATCGCCCTGACCGTAATCTCGATCCTGGCAGTTCTAAGCGTGAGTATGTTCTCCCTGGAGCAGAAGCCCGGCAGTCCCACTGCGGCGGACCAGTCCGAGTTGCGCCGGGCCGCCAGCTACCGTCTTGCTGCCGCCCAGCAGGCCTATATCAACCAGCGCCACGGCGAATGGACCGCAGGCTCCAATGCTGATGCGCTCTACAATAACATTGAGCTTGTCCGTGCGCAGCGATATCTGGCCACCGCTGCCCGGCAGGCTCTCGCTGAACAGCGCCATGGCGAATGGGTGATCGGCGTTTCGGCAGACCGCTCCTACGACGCCATTGAGCAGCAGCGGGCCGTGCAGTATGTTTCTGCGGCGGCGCAGCAAGTTTACCTGAACTATCGCCGCGGCGAGTGGTCCGGCAAGTAGATACCCGGGTGTGCCGCTCCCCTTTACTCCTCCGGGAGTGGACGTCAGCCTGCGCCAGGCTACTGGCGCAGGCGCTCGCTTAATTGACAGGCTCGCAGGCCTCATGTAGACTCTCGTCATGTATCTGGACTTGGACCTCTATCGGCGGGAGGTAAGGGTTTCGTCTGATCCGCTGGTTCGGCTCTCGGCGATCGACTTCGCGCCCGAGCATCCGCGTCGGACGTTCGTCTTCATCCATGGCTTCGGCGGACAGGCCGCCCAGTGGGAATTCCAGCTACAGCACTTATTGATCGAGAACCGCGTCATAGCCCTGGACTTGCGTGGGCACGGCCTGTCCGACAGGCCCGACTCCGGTTACGACATGCCGCGCATCCGTTCGGACCTGGAGACGGCTCTCGACCTCCTCGGGGTTCGTGGCCAGTTCGTCCTCGTCGCTCACTCGTTCGGTGGGGCGGTTGCTACCGACTACGCCGCCGCACACCCTGAGCGGGTGGAGCGGCTGGCCCTGATCGCGACGCCAGGTCAGTTCAAGCTGTCCCCTCTGTACGCCATCGCGCTACACTTGCCCAACTGGCTGCTCGCGCCCGCCTCGTACTTCCCGGGCAGACGGCTCGGCGCGCCGCCGTCCGTGCTGAAGTCTTTCTACCGGCAGAATCTCCAAACGTGGGTTGGCTGGGACGAATTCAAGCGGCTGCGCGTGCCCACCCTCGTGATTCGCGGCCATCGTGACCAGGTCTTTGAACGCACGTACTTCGAGAACGTGACGCGCTCCATTCCCGGCGCACAAGAGTTCGACATCGGCGGCTCGGGGCACATGGTCATGCTGGAGAGGCGCGAGGCGGTCAACCGGGCCCTGGACCGGTTCACAGCAGGCGAAGAGCAGCAGTCGTGGCGTGAACAGCCATCGAGCGCTACAGCTTCGCGGCGCGCAGCCTCTCGCAGGGACGCGCGGCAGGTGCTGCGTGATGAGCGGCCGTGGCTCGCGCACTATGAACCGGGCGTTCCATACACCACTGCCGTACCAGGCATCCCCCTTCACCATCTTCTGCGTTCTGCTGTGCGCCGGTTCCCACGCAACCCGGCGATCCTATTCGAGGGCAGCCGCATTACGTATCGGGAGCTCAACCACCAGACGAATCGCTTCGCCAACGCGCTGCGGGGTCTGGGTGTGGGGCAGGGAACTCGTGTCGTGCTCCTGCTGCCGAACATCCCGCAGATGGTGATCGGTTTCTACGGGACCCTGAAGGCGGGCGCAGCGGCGGTCCTCATCCCTCCGGTGATTGAGCCGGAAGAGATCATCCGGCAGGTGCAAGAGTCGGAGCCGAGCGTTCTGGTGACCCTTACGGCCTGGGCGGGGCTCGCACAACAGATTCGGCAGAGCACTCGCGTTCCGCATGTTGTCCTGACCCATCCGGCCGACTACCTATCCCTGCTTGTCCGGATGGCGCGCGGCGCGTTGAAGCGACGCACCTCGATGCCGGGCATGTTCTACTGGCGCGCCTTGTTGAGCCGCGAATCCGAGAGATCTCCGGACGTGCCGGTGGCGCCCGGCGACTTGGCTGTGATCCAATACACGGGTGGCACGACCGGCCCGGCCCGAGGGGTCATGCTCTCCCATCGCAACCTTGTGGCGAACGCCATGCAAACGCGCCACTGGATGCCAAAGGCGGTGGAAGGCGGTGAGCGCTTTCTCTCTGTCGTCCCCATCTTCCACAGCTACGGAATGACTACCGCCATGAACGTGCCGATTGCCCTCGGTGCAGCTATAATCCTGAAGGCCCGGTTCCAGGCTCTCGACGTCCTGAAGGCGGTCAAGCGGTACCATCCGACGATGTTCAGCGGCGTGCCGAACATGTACCTGACGCTGGGAAATTATCCGGGCGTGCGTAAGTACGGTATTGCTTCCATCAAGACTTGCATCAGCGGGTCAGCGCCGCTCCCGGTGGAAGTTCAGGAGTCGTTTGAGAAGCTCACGAAAGGGCATCTGGTGGAGGGCTACGGTCTGACGGAAGCGTCGCCGGTCACCCACGCCAATCCTTTTGGGGATGGCGGCAGGGCCGGTTCTATCGGATTGCCGCTGCCCTCCACGGAGGCGGCCATCTTCGATCTGCGCAGGCGCAAGAGCCTCGTCAAGCCCGGGCACATCGGCGAGCTTGCGATACGCGGCCCGCAGGTCATGCTAGGCTACTGGCGCGATCCTGTCGCTACCGATGCGGTGCTTCGAGAGGATGGCTGGCTCTTAACCGGCGACGTGGCGCAGCAGGATGGCGATGGGTTCTTCCGGATCATCTCTCGAAAAGCCGATATGTGGTACCCTGACAAGCCCGGAAGACCCGCCTTCCCCAGGGATATCGAGGAAGTGATCTACGAGATACCGCAGGTGAAGGAAGTGGCCGTGGTCGGCATCGCCCGCCGACCTTTCGCGTTCGTGATCCCTCGTGGCGAGCGGCCGTCGGCGGATTCGATCATCGCCTATTGCCGGCGGCGACTGCCGCCTCAGTTGGTGCCTCGCTTCGTTGTTTTCATGGACGATTTCCCCCGGACCTTCATTGGAAAGGTCCTTCGCAGAGAACTAGCTAGGCGCTATGAGCAGCATGGCAAGAATGGGTGAGGCCGAAGTTCCCTTTGACGTCAACTTCGTTTCGCAGGGCCAGGGCGTTCCCGTTGTCCTGATTCACGGGCTGGCTGCTTCGCTCCATGACTGGGACGCTCTGATTCCCCTCCTGGTGGAATCGGGCTATTCAACCTACGCGCTCGACCTACTCGGGCACGGCGACAGCCCCAAGCCCGAGACACCCGCCTATCGTATGGATTGGCTGGTTGACCACTTCATAGCTTGGTTGGAGCGGCTTGGTCTCTCAGAGCCTGCTGTCCTGATCGGTCACTCATTGGGCGGCTATGTGGCGCTGGAGTATGCGCGTCGCTTTCCGCAGCGAGCGCGCGGCCTCGTGCTCGTCAATCCTCTGTACTCGAATGGCCAGCTCCCGACGGCATTGCGCTTGGCGTATGCACGTCCGGGCCTCAGCAGTTTCTTCCTCACCCACTCGCCGCGCTGGCTTGTGCGCTCGGTGATCGACATCACCAGCCTCTTCATGGGTCATCGCACCGGTGGCCTCCACGCGCTGCCCGAGGATGTGCGTGCGCAGACCACCTCCGACTACCTGCGGACCTCGCCGGGGGCATATGGTATCCTCAAGTCGGATCTGGACCTGACGCCTCATCTTGCCGCCATCGCTGTGCCGAGCCTTGTCATCTGGGGCGAGAGGGATCACACGCTTGCCCCAGCCTCGTTCGCCGATCTGGTCAGGCGGCTGCCGAAAGCGATCGGCCACTCCAGCTTGACGGGGCACGTTCCGCATCAGGCCGACGCGGATTGGTTCAATAAGGAAGTCCTTACATTCCTGGTGGATCTTCCCCGGGAAAGCGCCGGAGTTACCGGGATGGTGGCGGGCACACCCGGAGAGGTAGCCTTCAATACGCAAATCCTACGCAAATCTTAAAACTCACAGTTTTTAAGGCAGGGTACAGAGCAGATGTGCTAGA
>DATKAF010000339.1:0-32311 GCA_035498395.1 Anaerolineales bacterium | reverse complement strand
TGCTGGTTGTCACAACCCGCAATCTCATCCATGCGGCCCTCTGGCTGATCGTCACGTTGTTCGGCGTCGCCGTTTTGTATGCCCTGCTCAATGCGGGCTTTCTGGCGGTCGTGCAGGTGGTGATCTACATCGGAGCAATCGCCATTCTTTTCATCTTCGCCGTCATGCTCACCCGGGCGGACCAGCGCGACCGTGCTCCGCAGCTAAACCGGGGCTGGTGGCTGAATATCATCCTCGCCCTGCTGACGTTCGGTGGTCTGATCTGGCTGTTCCAGAGCTGGACGGGCTTCTCCAAGACGGCTGCCGACATCCCCGCCGGGTTCGATGCAGTGGCGCAATTGGGGAACGCGCTGATATCGCCGACTGGCTACCTGCTCCCGTTCGAGGTGGCCTCCGTGCTGCTGCTGGCTGCGCTAGTCGGCGCGGTGTACGTGGCGTTCAGCCGCAAATAGGAGTGTTCATGTTGCCGCTTTCCTGGCTGCTCGCACTTTCCGCTGCACTCTTCTGTATCGGGCTTTTTGGAGTGCTCTCGCGCAAGAATGCCGTTGCAATCCTACTCGGCGTCGAATTAATGCTGAACGCCGTCAATATCAACCTGGTTTCATTTTGGCGATATGGCAACTTCGCGCAGATGTCCGGCCAGGTCTTTGCCATTATTGTTTTTGCAGTTGCCGCCGCCGAGGTGGCCGTGGGTCTTGCGCTCGTCATTTCGGTCTATCGCCAGCGCAACACGGTGATCGCCGACGATATCGACATGATGAAGTGGTAGCAAGAGTGTGATAAGTGAACAGTGATTGGTAAATAGGAAAAGCAGGACCGCGCTGTCCACAACTGCCCAATTACGAATAACGAATCACGGTTCACGTTCTTTTCTGGAGCATTCATGCCCACCGAACTTCTGATCTGGCTTATTCCGCTCCCACCCATTCTGGCGTTCGCGCTCATTATTTTCTTCACGAACCGCAATAAGGCTCTCAGCCATTCAGTGGCCATCGGAGCTGCTCTGCTGGCATGGCTGGCCGGGATGCTGGTATTTGTACGCGCGCTCGGCGTTCCTGAGTTTGGCAGAAATCCGTTCGCTGCCTCGATCAACTGGATCCCCACCGGCGAGACCTGGCTCAGGATCGGTGTTCTGGTAGATCCGCTCTCTGCGGTGGTCCTCTTCTTCGTTGTCTGGACCGTGCTGATGATCTTCCTCTACAGCGTTGGCTACCACAACTTCGGTCAGCCCGCAGGCGATCACGATCATCCCGGCCTGCCGCCGCACGGGGCAACGGTGGAAGCACACGGGCATGCGCATGCAGTGCCGTCCATAGAGCCGATGTACTCGCGCTTCTTCGCGTTCATCAGCCTGTTTGCGTTCGGCATGCTGACTCTGGTGCTCTCCGACAACCTGCTGACCCTCTTCGTCGGCTGGGAGATCATGGGCCTTTGCTCATATCTGCTGATCGGTTTCTGGTATGCCAAGCCCTCGGCCAGGAACGCCGCGGTCAAGGCCTTCATGACCACCCGTATCGGCGACGTGTTCATGCTGTTGGGTATTGCTTTCATCTACAGCGCCACCGGTTCGCTCTCCTACCATGATATCTTCCAGCCGCAAGTGCTGCACACGCTTGCGACCGTACCGACGCCGATCCTTGGCCTCTCGGCTGCCGGTTTGATGGGCTTGCTTCTGTTCATCGGTACGATTGGGAAATCGGCACAATTTCCGCTGCACGTCTGGCTGCCCGACGCGATGGAAGGTCCCACGCCCGTCAGCGCCATGATCCATGCCGCCACGATGGTCTCGGCAGGGGTCTACATGGTCATCCGCATGTTCCCGCTGATCAGCCTTGATCCGAGGACGATGACCTTCGTCGCATTCATTGGAGCGTTTACCGCGCTCTTCGCTGCAACAATTGCCGTGGCCCAGAACGACATCAAACGTGTGCTGGCCTACTCGACCATCTCACAGTTGGGCTTCATGATCGCGGCCCTGGGGGCAGGCGCATACGTGGCCGCCGCGTTCCACCTGGTCACTCATGCCTTCTTCAAGGCTCTTCTGTTCCTTGGCTCCGGCTCGGTCATCCACGGCATGGAGCACGGCGTTCTTCACACCGGCAAGCATGATCTTGATCCTCAGAACATGTTCAACATGGGCGGCCTTCGCAAGAAGATGCCGATCACATTCTGGACATTCCTGATCGGTGGATTTGCTCTCTCCGGTTTCCCGTTGGTCACGGCTGGCTTCTGGTCCAAGGACGAGATCCTTGCCAGCACGATCCATGACCACGTAGCGGTCTTCATCACGCTCGCCATCGCCGCCTTCCTGACGGCCTTCTACACGATGCGCCAGATCACGCTGACGTTCCTTGGTGAGCCTCGCACCGACGCAGCCGAGCACGCGCAGGAGACGAAGTGGACGATGACAGCGCCCCTGGTCATCCTTTCGATCTTCGCGGTCGCCGCCGGATGGTCCGGCATTTCGCAGCATTTCCCGCTCCTGGGCGGGCTTCTGCCCAACTGGTTCCACGAATTCGTGGGCAGCACCCTGGCTGAAGTACCGGAGGCGGCTCCGTTCAGCTGGATTCCGCTTCTCACGTCGCTCGTAGTGGCTCTGGGCGGCTTGCTCATCGGCTGGCTGGTTTATCGCGGCGTTGCGGCTCCGGAGGACGACGTCTTGCAAGTGCCAGTTCTGAAGAACAAATGGTACGTGGACGAGATCTACAACGCGGTGTTCGTCAGGCCCTCCATCTGGTTCGCCGAGGTATTCGTATCTCAATGGATGGACAAGGGCGTGATCGACGGCATCCTGCATGCTTTCGGCAAGGCCGCTGCTGCCGTCGGCACATGGCTTCGCAACGTCATCGACCTGCCCGTTATTAATGGCTTCTTCGGAGATGGGACCAGCAAGGTGGTGAAGGCGGCCGGCAGCAATCTGCGCCCGATCCAATCGGGACGCATCCAGCAGTACATGGTTGTCTCGCTGATCGTGTTGATCGCTCTCGCCGGTCTGATCTACTTCTTCATCATGAGGGTCGGATGATTCGCCTGCTCGGAACCTCTGCTCATCGGAGCACACGATGGATTTCCTGAACGCTCATCTTCTGAGTGCCATATTGTTCATCCCGGCCATCGCGGCGCTGATCATGCTCCTGCTGCCCGATAGGCCCGGGTTGCTGCGATGGTATGCGCTCATTGCCAGCCTGATCCCGTTTGCTCTTGCCGTCTACATGTGGAGTAATTTCCAGCCCAGCGCCCCGGGCTTCCAATTCCAGGAGCAGCATGACTGGTACGCGGCGATCGGCTCCTCGCTGCACCTCGGCGTCGATGGCCTCTCCATTACGATGGTCCTGCTGACCACGCTGCTGACCCCGCTTGCGATCCTTGCCTCCTTCAGCGTCACGGACCGCATTAAGCCCTACATGATGTTGTTCCTGTTCCTTGAGACCGGTATGTTGGGCGTCTTCATGGCGCTCGACCTGCTGCTGTTCTTCGTCTTCTGGGAAGTCGGCTTGGTGCCGATGTACTTCCTCATCAACCAGTGGGGGAGCGCCAATCGTAATTATGCTTCACTGAAGTTCATGATCTACACGATGGGCGGCTCGCTGGGACTGCTGCTCGGTATCCAGTTGCTGGGTGCGCTGTTTGGCACATTCGATCTGGCGATCATCACAGCCAAGTGGAACGCTATCCAGGGTTTGTTGCTTGGCTATCCGATCAGCACCGTGAAAGCTGTCATCTTCTGGGCATTCGTGATCGCCTTTGCGGTGAAGGTTCCGATCTGGCCATTCCATACGTGGCTGCCGGATGCCCATACCGAGGCGCCTACTGCGGGTTCGATGATTCTGGCAGGCGTGCTGCTGAAACTCGGTGCATACGGGTTCCTGCGCCTCGTCCTGCCACTCTACCCGGATCAGGCCAGGGACTTCGCCTGGGTGCTCGCTCTGCTGGCGACGGCCGCCATCGTCTTCGGCGCCTTTGGTTCGCTCGGCCAATCCGATTTCAAGCGCCTGGTAGCCTATTCATCCGTGAATCATATGGGCTTCGTTGTGCTGGGCATCGCCGCAGCCGCGCTGGCTGCGGGGACGCAGGATGCGCACATCGCGATGAATGGCGCCATCCTCCAGATGTTCAACCACGGCCTTTCCGCGGCGGGCATGTTCTTCCTGGTCGGCGTGATCTACGAGCGCACGCACACCCGCGACCTCAATCAATACGGCGGGCTCTTCCCGCTTGTGCCGATCTATGGCGGCATCCTGATCTTCACATCCATGGCCTCACTGGGCTTGCCCGGTCTGAACGGTTTCATATCCGAGTTTCTCGTTGTGCGCGGCAGCTATCCGATACTGACGCCCTACACAGCGATTTCCATGCTGGGACTTCTCTTTACCGGCGCCTACATCCTGAAAGGTATCTTGAAGGTGCTGCATGGACCGCTCAATGAACACTGGGCTCATGGCGAGCACAAGCTCACCGAGATCAAGCCGCGTGAGGTCATTGTGATGGTGCCGCTCATGGCGTTGATCCTGTTCATCGGGATCTGGCCCGCCTGGATTCTGGATGTTATCAACAAGGCTGTCACGCGCTTGTTCTAAGAGGTGGTTGGATGACGTTTCCGTTCCTAAGTGTCATCGTTTTTACTCCGGCAGTCGCGGGCATGGTCATCTTGCTCATTCCGGCCGGGAAGAAGAACGTGGCGCGCTCGATCGCACTGGCAGCCGCTGTTTTGGATATCGTGCTCGCGCTGTCCGTCTACGTCACGTATCTCACGCAGCACCTGGTCGGCTATCAGTTTATTGAGCAATACAACTGGCTGCCTGCACTCGGCATCAGTCTGCATTTCGGCGTCGACGGTATGAGCACGCCGCTCATCCTCCTGACCGGTGTGGTCATGTTCACCGGCGTGCTGATTTCCTGGGGTGAGGATCACGCCCACGTGCAAGCAGGCATCCAGGACCGGCCGAGGGAGTTCTTTGCATTCCTGTTCATCCTTGCCAGCGGCGTGTTCGGCGTCTTTGCCTCGCTCGATCTCTTCATGTTGTTCTTCTTTTACGAGATCGCTGTTTTCCCGATGTACTTATTGATCGTCATCTGGGGCTGGATCCAGACCCGCGAGTACGCGGCAATGAAGCTCACGCTGTACTTGTTCCTCGGCTCCGTGATCGCGCTGGTCGGGGCTCTGGCGATGTACTGGGTCGCGGGCCACAACACGGGCACTTACACATTCGACATGCTGCAGATGGAAAAGGCGAATTTCTCGCCTCAGTTCCAGAATATCTGGTTCCTGCCGGTTTTCTTCGGTTTTGCCGTTCTGGGCGGCATCTGGCCCTTCCACAACTGGTCGCCGGACGGCCACGTTGCCGCGCCGACCGCGGTTTCCATGTTCCACGCCGGTGTGCTGATGAAGCTCGGCGCGTTTGCGGCCTTGCGCGTCGGCATCATGCTCCTGCCGGAGGGCGCCAAGTACTGGTCCTGGGTCATCATGCTGTGCGCCGCCGTTGCCGTGGTGTACGGCGCATTTATCGCCTTCGTGCAGACCGACTTCAAGTACGTCATTGGCTTCTCGTCGGTCTCGCACATGGGGCTTGTCATGCTCGGCCTCTCGACCCTAAACAAGGCCGGTCTCACAGGCGCCGGCGTGCAGATGTTCTCGCACGGCATCATGACGGCTCTCTTCTTTGCCGTTGTCGGCATGGTGTACGACCGTGCCCACACCCGTCAGATACCGGAGCTGGGCGGCATGTCCAAGCCGATGCCGTGGCCCGCCATCGGTTTCATCATTGGCAGTCTGGTATCGATGGGTATGCCCGGTTTCTCAGGCTTCATCGCGGAGTTCCCCATCTTCCTCGGCGTCTGGCAGACGCATTGGCTTGTGGCGGTGATCGCTTCGATTTCGATCATCGTGACGGCAGCCTATGTCATGTTGGTTGTCCGCAGGGTGTTCTTCGGGAATATGCCGGAAAAGTTCGTGGATCATGTGGGGCCGGTGACGCGGCTGGATAAGCTTGCGATCGGCACGCTGTGCCTGTTGATGGTCGGCATCGGCCTCTTTCCCGCTATCATGGTTCCAATGGTGCAGACCGGCGTTGAGCACATCCTGCACCTGCTGGGTGGTGCATAAATGACGTTCCTCTCCGTTCTGCCCGAGAGCCTGATCCTCCTCCTGGCTGTGATCGTGCTGGTCGTTGATCCGTTCTGGAAGGAAGAGAACCGCCGGAACCTGGGCTGGCTGACTGCGGCGGGCTGCCTTGTCACGTTCATAGTGAGCGTCGTGTTCGCGCGGCCGGGCGATCCCATTTTCACGTTCGGAAATATGGTCAGCTTCGACTGGCTCGGCTTCTTCTTCAAGATGCTGTTCATCTTCGGGGCGGGCATCACCGCCCTGTTCCTGATGGATCATGAGAAGGTCGGTCGCCGGGGCGAGGCGTACGTGCTGCTGCTGGCCTCCACCATTGGCATGTGCCTGATGGCTTCGGCCGCCGACCTGGTGATGCTGTATCTGGCGATCGAGACGACTTCCATTCCTCTGTATATCCTCGCCGGCTTCATGCTCGCGGATGACCGTTCGACGGAAGCGGGCTTTAAGTACATGCTGTATGGCGCCATGACCTCGGCCGTGATGCTGTACGGGCTGAGCCTCCTATTCGGGATGGCGGATACGACGAATCTGTACGGGCTGGCCGCGGCACTAAAAACCGGGCAGGTCCCCGCCGGCAGCATCCTGGGCATCATCTTCCTGATCATCGTGGGCCTCGGCTTTAAGGTATCGATCGTTCCGTTCCATTTCTGGGCGCCCGACGTTTACGAAGGTTCCCCGACGCCGGTTGCCGGCTTCTTATCCACGGCATCCAAGGCCGCTGGATTCGCGGTCATTGTGCGCCTGTTCGTGATTGCCTTCCCGGATTTCGCTGCGTTGCCGGTTGGAGCTTTCAACATCGGCTGGACGACCATCCTGGCGATCCTGGCAGCCGTCACGATGACAGTTGGGAACCTGCTGGCTTTGCCGCAGAAGAACCTGAAGCGCCTGCTCGCGTACTCATCCATTGCTCACGCTGGCTATGCCATGATCGGCATAGTTGCGTTCTCCCAGCTTGGGACCGCCAGTGTCGTGTTCTACATGCTGGCATACATTGTCACTAATCTCGCCGCCTTCGGTATCGTGATGACCGTTGGCCGCGTGGTCGGCTCGGACGAATATGATGCGTACCGCGGCCTCAGCCGTCGCTCGCCGGGGTTGGCGCTCGTGATGCTGGTGGCGTTCCTTTCGCTGGCTGGCATGCCGCCCTTCGGTGGATTCATCGCGAAGGTCGTGGTATTCGCCGCAGGCGTGCAGGCGAGTTTCGTCTGGCTGGTCGTGCTGGGCATCCTGAACTCTGTCGTGGGTGTCTACTACTACCTCAATGTGATGAAGTACGTTTACTTGTACCGCATGGAAGGGGAGCAGGAGGCCAACTGCCCGATCGCGCTCACCCGGCCCTATGTGCTGGCCCTGGTGGTGCTCGCCGTCGGCGTGGTCCTGGTCGGCACGATCATTGCCCCCTGGTTTGGCCTCTCGAGCGCTGCAGCCGCGAGCCTCTTTTAGGCGCTTCGGGCGGCTGCTAGCCTCTTATTGGTGGGTATGTGACACGCTGGGCTTGTATTCCGCTCTATCGCAAGTCCGAATTGACTACGTTTACCTTCTTTGTTATAATCGTGCAGTATGGCACAATCGAACGGCAATAGGCCTCAAGGCCTGAATACGCTCCTCATTGTGCTCGTCGGGCAGATGGGATGCCTGACGCTGATCGTCATCGGCTTAACGGTAGGGCTGGGGATGTGGCTTGACAGCATTTTCGGTACGAAGCCGATCTTCACATTAGTGTTGCTGCTGGCAGGCATTCCGGTATCGGTGCTGTTGATGGTATTTGTCGGGCGCAGGAGCCTGGAGAGATTTAGGGCCCAGCAGCCGCCATCAGGCACGACGCCGAAGGAATCATCGTAGGTGGAGGCACACTTGGAAGAGAAGAAGACCATACACTGGCGCCGGTGGGTATTGCTGGCTCTGATGATCGTCGGGTTCATTGCGGCCGGCGTTCTTCCGCCGGTCAGCCCGGAGATCACGGTGGCGCCGGAAAAGCTGATCGAGCAGCCGGTATTCACGCTGCCGGTGATCGGGCCGATCTATCTCGTGAACACCCTGCCTCCGCTGTTTGTTGCCGTTGTCCTGATTGCTATCCTGGCCTATTTCACGAATCGGTCCATGAAAAGAAGTAGCGAGACCGACCTGGTGCCTCGCGGCGTCGGGAATGCCATGGAAGCGATCTTCGAGATGATCTACAACCTCACCGAGAGCTCGGCGGGAGCAAAGTGGGCCTCGCGTATATTCCCCTGGTTCGCAACGATACTGTTCTACGTTTTGATGGTGAACTTGATCCGCCTCATCCCGGGATTTGAGTCGGTCGGTATCCTCCGCCACGCGACGGGGGAGGGATTCGGAACTGCTCAGCTGGGAGCAAGCAATTGGTTCTTCCAGGTGCCGCCCAAGGTTGAATCGGGCGGTTTTGTCCTCGTCCCCTTCGCACGTGGCCCGTCCCTCGACCTCAATTTCACCTTTGCCTTGGCGGCGGTCTCGGTCGTGATGACGCAGGTGATCGGCTTCCGTGCCCTCGGCGTCGGCTATCTGAGCAAGTTCTTCAATTTCACGACCATGTTCAAGATGCCGTTTTTTGGCGCCATGGACTTCCTCGTCGGGCTGCTGGAGCTGATCTCTGAGCTTGCAAAGATCCTCTCGTTTGCTTTCCGTCTTTTCTTCAACATGTTCGCCGGGATGATCTTGGTTGCCGTGGTGGCGGTCTTGCTCGCCAGGCTCACGATTGTCTCCGGCATGCTGTATATGTTCGAATTGTTCGTCGGACTCATCCAGGCGTTCGTGTTTGGTATGTTGACAATGGTCTTTATGAGCAATGCCATCAAGGGCCATGGTCATGAGGAAGAGCACGCACCCGCCGGGGCAGAGGCGCACGAGATCTAGGTTCCATCATTCAAAGGAGGCATACTACTATGGAAGAAAGCATTATTGCGGCGGGGCGATATATCGGGGCCGGGTTGGCGATGATCGGCGCGGCCGGGGCCGGTGTGGGCATCGGCCTAAGCGTGCAGGGCGCGCTGGGTGGCATGGCTCGTAATCCCGATACCTACGGCAACCTGCTTACCAACATGATCCTCGGGATCGCATTCTCCGAAGCCATCGCCATCTACTGCCTCGCCGTTTCATTCTTGATCCTGCTTAAGATCTTTTAGACAAGGATCGGGAGGTTACATTGGAAGCATTAGGTATCAATCTCGGGCTGTTTGTACTCCAGATCCTGGTCTTTCTGATCGTGCTGCTGACGCTTCAGGCCTGGGTCTATAAGCCCTTGCTGAACATGATGGATGCTCGCAAGAAGAAGATCGCGCAGAGCATCGAGGATGCCCGTGTGGCTGCCGAGGCGCGCGCCGACGCCGAGAAAGAGGCGGACCGCATCAAGTCGGAGGCCCAGGTGGAAGCCAATCGCATCGTGCGTGAGGCCACCGATCGCGCCACGGCTGCTGCCCAGGATGTCAAAGCTGCCGCGGACGCAGACGCAGCCAAGGCTCATGAAGCGGCAATTGCGGAGGCGGAACAGGAGCGTAATCGCCTGCTGGGCGACCTGCGAGGCCAGGTCGCGGCCCTGGCGATCGCCGCGGCGCAGAAGCTTGTCGGCGAGGCGCTGGACGACAAGCGCCAGCATGCTCTCATCGATGAGTTCTTCTCCGGTACGAAAGCGGGCAAAGTGCTAGTACTGGATGACGTGAGTCTGAAGGGCCAATCGGCGGAAGTCATCAGCGCGCTGCCTCTGAATGTGGAGGAGCAGAACTGTGTCAAGCAGGATATCCTCGCCAAGGTCGGGGCTCCGGCTGTAGCGTTCAGGGTCGATCCGGCTATTCTGGGCGGCCTGGTCATCAAGGTCGGCGACCGTGTCGTTGACGGGTCCGTCGCCGGCAAGCTGGAAGGGCTCCGTCAGAATCTGAAGTAACTGGATGCTCGATTGGAAGAAGGGCTCGCCCGTACAGTGGCGGGCCTTTTTTCGTTAACGCTGGTAATGCCAAGCTGGATGTTGGGTACAACCTACTGCGGGGTCCGGCCTCACCTGGATGCCAGAAATTGTTCCTCATCCCTTACAAGCTAGTCCGGTCCGGCACAAACTGCGGCAACTCGTATCTTTTAGGCCTTGATTGTCCAGTACTTTTCTCTTACAATTGCGGGCGTTAAAGCGCCGGAACAACATGAGGCCAGCTCACGATGAATGAGAAACGCATCGAACAGGTATTGGAGATAGAGAAGAAGGCTCAGGGAATCCTCGATGCTGCGACACGCGAGGCCGAGCAGTTGCCGGCCCGTGCGGAAACAGAAGCTCGCGAGATCATCGAAAGGGCGCGGACCCAGGCTCAAGATGAGGCGCAGCAGATGCTGAACAGGGCCCAATCTCAGGACGAAACGGCTGCCATTCTTTCCAAAGCCGAGCAAAAGAACCGGGAGATCGAGCAGCAGGCCATGAAGAACATGGATAAGGCTGTGGCCTACATTCTCGACCGCCTGATCGGCAAGGCGTAGCTCGATGGCTGGCGGCGTCTCTGGCTATGCGGCCGTCAATGCGCGCGTGCGGGTGATGTACTCGTACTTGCTCAGCGCCGAGGATCTGACCCGGCTGAGCCAGGCGCCCGACCTTGTTTCTCTGGTTGGCGCTTTGCGACAGACCGCCTACGGTTCATACCTGGATGGGCTTCGCGAGCAGGAGCTGACGCCGGAAGCCATTATCTTCCAGGTCAAGCGCCGCCTGGCGGATGTGTACCAAAGCGTCATTAATGCGGCTCCGCCGCACACCCGCTCGTTGTTTCTTCAACTCTATCGCTACTACGAAATCAATAACTTGAAGGCCATCCTGCGGGGTATCGTGACCGGCCCCGAACGGAACACCGAAGAATCCTTGTGGGACCGCGTCCGGCCCGTTCTGTTTCCTTACGGCGCGATGAGCGTGCTGCCCGCGCAGGCCATGGTCGAGTCCGGAAGCGTTGCCTCCGCGGTCGAGTTGCTGCACGGCACGCCGTACTACGATGTCCTGGCGTTCGCCATGAAGCGCTATAGCGCCGAGCAGAGCCTGTTTCCGTTGGAGGTCGCCCTCGATCTGGACTACTGGCGGAAGCTGTGGGCCGAGGCCAGGAAACTTCTCGGCCAGGATCAGGGGCCGGCGACGCGCATTGTCGGATCTCTCCTCGACCTGAACAATATCATGTGGGCCATTCGTTATCGGGTCTATCAGGGACTTTCCGAAGAAGAGACGATCAACTATACGCTGCCCTTCGGTTACCACGTCAGCGACGAGGATATTCGCGCCATCGCGGCCGGCGCGGACATCTCTGCCATCGTCTCGCGGCTGTATCCGGAGATCCCGGACGCTGCCGCCTTGCTGGAGGATCCCAAGCGCGGCCTGCCGGTTTTGGAGCATCGGGTGAAGCGCTATCTCATGCAGCAGTGCCTAGCCGCCTTCGTGGGAAACCCGTTCCAGGTCGGTGTCCCGCTGGCCTTCCTGGTCCTGATTGACCTTGAGGTGCAGGATTTGACCGTCCTGATCGAAGCCAAATTCACACACGTCCCCGTGGAGGATTTCCGCAACTTCCTGCTTCGCACACCGGAGGCCGCGTAGGGCGCGCTCCGCGCACGATGTTTAGATGATGAGACGGGCTATCTAATCGCCGCAGTTGGCGATTTGTACGCTTTTCCTTACTGGAGACACCATGTTCTTTCCCAAAGCGATGTCCGAGCTCGAGTTGATCGTGCCTTCGAAGGATCTCCTCGGAGTCATGAAGGTGATCAGTGGTCACGGGGTGTTTCACCAGACCGACAGCAATTATCCGCAGCTCAATGCTGCTGGCGGCGCACCCAACACATGGCAGGAACGCGCCGCAGCCTATTCTGCTCTCGAACGCCGCGTGCAGGCGGTCATGCAGGCGCTGGGAATCGAAGAGGGACGCCCGCCTTCCACGGACTTCCGCGATGTCGTCGAGATGGAGGCCGTAACGCCCACCCTGGAACGCATCGAGGGCGAGGTCAAAGCCACCACGGATCAACTTGCCGATTCTCAGCGCCGCACCGACGAGATCCAGAGCACGCTGCGCCAGCTGGAGCCGGTCGCAGGCATCGAGCTCGATCTGGCCGCCCTGCGCAAATCCCATTTCATGATATCGATGCTGGGGTTGATGCCCGCAGCCAATGTAGGCAGACTTCAGACCAGCCTGGCGCGTGTGCCGCATGCCTTCCTCATTCTCCGGCAGGATTCGCAGAAGCCCGTTGTCTGGCTTGCTGGTACGCAAAGCAACGCAGATGTAATCGAACGCGCCGCGCGCAGCGCCTATCTCGAGCCACTCACGCTGCCGGACAGCCATGAAGGCACGCCGAATCAGATCATCGATTCCCTGAACCGTGAACTGGGTGACCTCCGCCAGCGAGTCGAGCAGCTCAAGGCCCGCCTCGCGGAGCTTACCCGGACGGATCGCGAGGAGCTGCTGACTCTGCTTTGGGAGATTCATGCCAGCCGCACCCTCACGGAGGCCATCGTTCGATTCGGCCAGCTGCGCCATACCTATGTGATGGTCGGCTGGGTTCCCACCGACGAGCTGGAGACGCTCACACGCCGCGTCAAGCAGGCCTCCAGGGAGACGCTGATCGAGACCATTCCTACCAGCCGCCACGGGGATAATCGAAACATTCCGGTGGCTCTTCAGAACTCCCGTCTGCTGCGGCCGTTCCAGATGCTGGTTACGACGTATGCCCGCCCCCGCTATGGAGAACTCGATCCGACCTGGCTCATCGCGCTGACCTTCCCTCTGCTTTTCGGCGCCATGTTCGGCGATGTCGGGCACGGCTTGGTTCTGACTATCTTCGGGTTGCTGATCTCAAGTGGAAAGGTGAAGCAGCTCAAGAGCCTTGCCAGCCTTGGGCTGCTCATCACGATCTGCGGCATCTCAGCCACGATCTTCGGCTTCCTCTACGGGAGCTTCTTTGGTTTCGAGCATGCCATCCCGACCCTGTGGATCAAACCCAGCGACGACCCTCTCACGATTCTCGGCATCGCCGTCGGGGCGGGCGTGGTACTCCTGACGCTTGGTTTCCTCATCGGCATTTTCAATGCCGTCGTCTCACGCGATTGGCCCCACCTGATCTTCGGACACAACGGCATCGCCGGGTTCCTCCTCTACTGGTCGGCTCTCACGGCCATCGCTGGCAGCGCCAAATTCATTCCGCTCCCGCCGCAGCCATCCATCATCCTAGCCGGAGTCGCGGCTTTCATGATCATGTTCGCCGATTTCTTCATCCGGCTCATGGAAGGCGATCGCCCGCTAATTGAGGGCGGTATCTTCGTCTTCCTCTTTCAGGGCTTCATGGAGCTGTTCGAGGCCGTGCTGACATTCCTGAGCAATACGCTTTCTTACATCCGCGTAGGCGCCTTCGCCATCGCACACGGCGTGCTGAGTGTTGTGATGTTCCTGCTGGCCGGCCTGCTGGATCCGCACCTCGGCATCCTGTACTGGCTGGTCGTCGGGGTTGGGACGGTGATCATTGTCGGGTTCGAGGGGCTCATTGTCGGCATTCAGGTCATGCGTCTTTCGTATTATGAGTTCTTCAGCAAGTTCTTTACGGGCGGCGGGATGCGGTTCGAGCCGCTCACCTTGGCCCCCACCAAAGAGCAGTCGTAGCCTGGTATCAAGTCATTCCATTCAAAAACCTAAGGAGAGAGAAAATGCTAGTGATCGTGGCTGTGCTTGTTGGACTGATGCCGATCGTCCCGGCTGTCATCTATTCTCTTCGTCAGAAGCGCACGAATCCCTCGGAGGCGACCCGCACACTGGTCTATGGGCTGAATGGCTTCAACGTTCTGCTGGGGCTGATGGCGACGGGAGCCGGCATGGTCTGGCTGTTCTCGCCGACTACCGCGATGGCTGCCGGCCTCCAGCAGGCGGCTGCCGCTGACCCGTACGCCAGGCTTGCCGCTGCGCTCTCCACCGGGCTTGCCTGCGTCGGCGCCGGCATCGCCGTGGCCGGGTCTGGCGCGGCTGCTGTTGGAGCCACCGCCGAGAAGCCCGAGTCCTTCGGCCGTTCTCTCATCTTCGTGGGTCTCTCCGAAGGCATTGCCATCTACGGCTTGCTGATCTCGTTCCTGGTGCTGCCCCGGTAGGCACCCCGTGAGAGTGTTGGTCGTTGGCCATCCCGAAGCGGTCCTGGGCTTCTCGCTTGCCGGGGTCGGAGGGCAGCCTGTGCAGAATGCCGAACAGGCCAACAGCGCCCTGGATGAGGCTCTTGCGTCCAGGGATGTCGGGATCGTTTTGGTAACAAGGGACGTGGCTCGCATGATTGGACCGCGTATGGATGACCTGAAGCTGCACAGCACCGTGCCGCTCATCGTCGAGATTCCCGGGCCCGAGGGCGTAAACCCCGACGAGCCCGCGCTTAGCGAGATCGTCCTGCGCGCCATCGGCATCAAGTTGTAACTTCGGCATTCCACTTTCGGGCTTGGAGAACTGGCTGGCCGATCGTTACCACCCGATCTCCACATCGTCTTAGGAAGGTATCGGAATCATGGCAACCGTAGATGAGAATATCGAGAATCTCTCGCAGGCCATCCTCAGCGAGGCCCGCGGCGAGACCGAGCATGTCAAGGCGGATGCTCAGGCGAGGGCGGAAGAGATCAAGAGACGCGCGCAGGAGCAGGCCGATGCCGAGCATAAGGCGATTCTCGACCAGGCCTCTGCTGAGGCCAACCGCCTGCGCAGCCAGGCCCTGGCCACTGCCCAGCTAAAAGCGCGGTCCTCGGAACTCGCTCACCGCGAGAAGCTCCTGGACCGCGCGTTCAAGGCCGTCCGCCAGCAGTTGCCGGAGCTTCAGAAGAGGTCGGATTACGGGCAGATCCTTTCCGTGCTGATCCGTGAGGGTCTGGATCAGCTGAATGCGGACCGTGTGGAAGTCCGGGCCGACACGGTTTCCCAGAAGTTTCTCACTTCCCAGTTCCTCGACGACATATCCAAGGCGACGAGTGTGAAATTAGCGGTTGGAAGAT
Organism: Anaerolineales bacterium; assembly: GCA_035498395.1. Taxonomy (GTDB): domain Bacteria; phylum Chloroflexota; class Anaerolineae; order Anaerolineales; family Villigracilaceae; genus Fen-1038. The sequence continues at coordinate 17,219 of DATKAF010000339.1, read as the reverse complement.
CGCTTGAGCAGGGGAGCGGCGTGGTCCTGGACGCGGCGGACGGGCACCTGCATTTCGACAATACCTTTGAGACCCGCCTGGGACGCATGCAGAGCCGTCTTCGCCCCGCTGCATTTCAGGTATTAATGGGAGACTCGGAATGAGTGAGCAGGTTGGTACCGTCATCTGGATCAACGGGCCGGTAATCCGGGCCCGTGGATCGCGCAATGTGAGCATGCTGGAGCTCGTCGAAGTGGGCGATGAGCATCTGGTCGGTGAGGTGATAGGCCTTCAGGGTGACATCATGACCGCCCAGGTCTATGAAGAGACCTCTGGCATGCGCCCGGGTGCACCTGTGTTCGGCACCGGCCTGCCTCTATCGGTCGAGTTGGGACCGGGCTTACTGACGAGCATCTTCGATGGCGTTCAACGCCCGTTGCCCGTTATCGAACAGCGGACCGGTTCGTTCATCGGCCGCGGCGCCCGCCTGACGCCTCTTTACAGAAAAAGTCATTGGAAGTTCAAGCCTGTCTGCAAATCGGGTGATACGGTGGGGGCCGGCTCCATCATCGGCACGGTCCAGGAGACGGAGTCGATCGAGCACCGCATCATGATTCCGCCGGGCATGTCTGGCTCGCTCAGCTGGATCGCTGCCGAAGGCGAGTACACGATCGATGACACCACCGCAAAGATCCGCAGCGATCATACTGAGCGTGAGGTATCGATGCTCCAACGCTGGCCGGTGCGGCAGGCGCGCCCTTACCGCACGCGCCTCGGGCAAAGCATCCCGCTGATAACCGGTCAGCGCGTGCTCGATAGCTTCTTCCCGGTGGCGAAGGGTGGTGCGGCAGGCATCCCAGGCCCGTTCGGATCCGGCAAGACTGTCACACAGCACAGTATCGCCAAGTGGGCCGATGCTCACGTGATCGTCTATATCGGCTGCGGCGAGCGTGGCAACGAGATGACGGAAGTCTTGCAGGAATTCCCGCACCTAACCGACCCCCGCACGGGGCACCCGCTGATGGAGCGCACGGTCCTGATCGCCAATACATCGAACATGCCGGTCGCTGCCCGCGAGGCGAGTATCTATACCGGCATCACGATTGCCGAGTACTACCGCGACATGGGCTACGATGTGGCCCTCATGGCAGACTCGACTTCGCGCTGGGCGGAGGCCCTGCGCGAAGTCTCCGGGCGCTTGGAGGAGATGCCCGCAGAGGAGGGCTATCCAGCCTACCTCGCCGGGCGTCTGGCGGAGTTTTATGAGCGTGCCGGCAACGTCGAGACGTTGAACGGGAACCACGGCTCCGTCAGCGTCGTGGGGGCGGTCTCGCCTCCGGGCGGAGACTTCTCCGAGCCGGTCACTCAGCATACCAAGCGGTATATCCGCTGCTTCTGGGCCCTCGACAAGTCTCTTGCCTCCGCACGGCATTTCCCGTCCATCAACTGGCTGGATAGCTACAGCGAGTATCTCGAGGATGTGGCCGGTTGGTGGCGCAAGGAGGTCGGTCGTGATTGGCTCAAGATGCGCAATGAGTCTATGGAGATCCTCAGCGAGGAGGACCGCTTGGGCCAGATTGTAAAGTTGGTTGGCCCCGATGCCCTGCCCGACGAGCAGCGCCTCGTGCTTGAGACGGCGCGTCTCCTGCGCGAGGGCTTCCTTCAGCAGAACGCCATGGATCCGGTCGACTCTTTCTCTACTGTCCAGAAGCAGATCCGCATGATGGATCTGATCCTCTATTTCCACGAGCGGGCTTTGCGGATCGTGAAGCACGGCGCTCCGATCTCCGTCATTCACGGTCTGCCGGTCGTGGACACCCTGATCCGTATGAAGACTCTCGTTCCGAACGATCAGCTCGAAAAGATGGACGATATCCAGAGGACAATTGACGAGCAGATGAGCAAGTTGGATGCGGAGTATCGATGAATGAATCCGTTTTGGTAGGCGGCCAGGAAGTTGTCGGCGTCGGCCGTATCGAGGGCCCCATTCTATTCGTCGAAGGCGCTCCCAACGTCGGCTACGACGAGGTGGTCGAGATCGTGGATGGTCAGGGACGACTTCGCCGGGGACGCGTCCTCGAAGTCGGCGAGAAGACCACGGTTGTGCAGGTTTTCGCCGGTTCTACGGGCCTTTCGATCGATGGCACCCGGGTCCGCTTCATGGGCGGCACGCTCCACATCCCGGTTGCAGAAGAGATGCTGGGACGCGTCTTCGATGGCCTGGGGATGCCGCTGGACGGCGGACCGCAGCCTCTCACAGATCGCTACGCCGATGTCAACGGCCAGCCGATCAACCCGACCGCCAGGGTCTATCCCCGCGACTACATCCAAACCGGCATCTCTGCCATTGATGGCATGAATACACTTCTGCGCGGCCAGAAGCTGCCGATCTTCTCCGGCGCCGGCATGCCGCACGACCAGATCGCTGCCCAGATCGTGCGCCAGGCGACGCTTGGTGCGGAAGCAGGCAAACCCGCTTCGCAGTCGGAATCGTTCGCGATCGTCTTCGCCGCCATGGGCGTCAAGCACGACGTCGCCGATTTCTTCCGCAAATCCTTCACCGAAAGCGGCGCCCTGACCCGCGTTGCCATGTTCCTGAACCTGGCAGACGATCCGCCGGTCGAACGTTTGGTGACGCCGCGCGCGGCCCTTACGCTGGCTGAATATCTTGCGTACGAGCGCGGCATGCACGTGCTCGTCATCCTCACCGACATGACGAACTACTGCGAAGCCCTCCGCCAGATCTCGAATGTGCGCGGGGAGGTCCCGAGCCGCAAGGGCTATCCCGGCTACCTGTACAGCGATCTGGCATCCATGTATGAGCGTACTGGTCGCATCCGCACCAGCGATGGCTCGATTACCCAGATCCCGATCTTGACGATGCCAAACGATGACATCACACACCCGGTGCCGGACCTCACTGGCTATATAACGGAAGGTCAGATCACACTGGGCCGGGACCTTGACCACCAGGGCATCTACCCGCCGATCGCTGTGCTGCCGAGCTTGTCCCGTCTCATGAAGGACGGTATCGGCGCCGGTCACACCCGTGCCGATCACCCTCATCTGGGCGCCCAGATGTACGCAGCCTATGCCCACATGCAGGATGTTCGCGCGCTTGCGTCCGTCATCGGTGAGGAAGAGCTCGGCGACGTGGACCAGAAGTACCTGAAGTTTGGGCGCGCCTTCGAGCGTGAGTTCGTCAACCAGGCGTTGACCGAAAACCGCACCATTGAACAGACTTTGGATATCGGATGGCGGCTGGTCTCCATGCTGCCTCGCGAGGAGCTCACCCGCCTGAGTCGCGAGGAGCTCGACCTATACCACAAGGGTGACAATGGCAAAGATTAACGTCGCGCCGACTCGCAGTAACCTCATTCGCATGAAGAAGGAACTGCAATTCGCGAAAGAGGGCTACGAGATACTGGATCGCAAGCGCGAAGTTCTCACGTCCGAGCTCGTGCGCGTGGCCCACGAGGCTGAGGTGCTGCAGCAGGAAGTGTGGAAATTGCTTGGCCCGGGCTACAGCGCTCTCCAAAAGGCCCGTCTGACGCTCGGCAGCGACCAGCTCGAATGGGCGGCATTGGCTGCCAGTAAGACCGTCGATGTGCATCTTAAGGTGCGCGGCATCATGGGCGTTGCCATACCGGTGATCGAATCCACGGGCGAGCCGCAGAGGATGCTTTTCAGCCCCGGCGGAACCAACGCTTCTTTGGATGAGGCCAGCGCGACCTTTCGTGAGGTTCTCATCCGGATTCCCCAGCTGTCCATGCTGGTGACCACGGTGTGGCGGCTTGCCGGTGAGCTGCGCAAGACGCAGCGGCGCGTGAATGCCCTACAGCATATCTTCATCCCGAACTATGAGGAGACGGTGGCGTTCATTGTGAGCTCCCTAGAGGAGCGTGAACGCGAAGAGATCTTCCGGCTGAAGTGGCTCAAGACGAAGTTGAGCAGGCAGGCAGAGCAGGCAGAGCGGTCCCGGTCGGAACCCACAGAACAAGAGCTCGCCATCGCCTGAGCCGATCCGGTGGTGGGAAATATAATAGGCGAAGTTGGTCTGTCCGCGCTCTGCACGGGCGCCGTTTACGGCAGTTCCGCCGAATCCTCGCCTACGACTTTTATGTTAAACTATCCCCGCTTCGTATTGCACGAAGATCTCAGGGTGATTGGATGAGGAGCGAGAATGAAGATTGGTGTGCTGGGTACAGGCATCGTTGGGCAGACGCTCGGCTCGAAGATCGTGCAATCGGGCCACGAAGTGATGATGGGCTCCCGCGAACCTGCTAACATCAAAGCAACTACGTGGGCCAAGGAGGAGGGACCGCGCGCTTCGTTTGGAACGTTCGCCGAGGCCGCTGCCTTTGGCGAGATCCTGTTCAACTGCACGCTCGGTTCTGCCTCGCTCGGAGCCCTTCGCCATGCCGGGGCGGACAACCTGCGCAGCAAGATTCTCGTTGATACGGCAAACCCTCTTGATTATTCGACCAACCTCTGGACGCTGACCGTTTGCAACAACGATTCATTGGGTGAGCAGATCCAGCGGGCGTTCCCCGACACGAAGGTCGTCAAGTCGCTCAACACCATGAACTGCAATGTCATGGTCGACCCGCATAAGTTGACGGAGAAGACCGATGTATTTGTGAGCGGCAACGACATTGATGCCAAGGCCATGGTAGTTAGTATCCTCCGGGACTGGTTCGGCTGGCGGTCGATCGTTGATCTGGGCGACATCAGCACGTCGCGCAGCGTGGAAATGTACGTGATCCTCTGGCACAACCTCCGGAATGTGATTTCATCGCCACGCTTCAATATCAAGGTGGTGAGCTAGTTCGTGCAGGAAGCCACAAACAAGCGTCCGGTTATAGAATAACCTGAATTCTCCGTTCGTTTTTCACAGTGATGTGCGCAGCACCGGTCAGTCTCCGGAAGATCCTGTCTGAATTTCCCTTTCCTTACCAGCCGCCGAATATCCCGGACATAGCCATCCTGGGCATCACACTGGATAGCCGGGCTGTTAAGCCGGGCTACCTGTTTGTCGCGGAAAAAGGCGCGGCGCTGGATGGGCACGCGTTCATCCCGAACGCCATTCGGAATGGCGCGGTCGTCGTGGCAGGGGAGAAGGATGTCCCGGGGCTTCCGGTTCCGTACATCCGCCTGCAAGATTCGCGCGCGGCGCTCACCTGGCTCTCTGCCGCCTTCCACGGCTGGCCCGGTCGCAAGTTGACCATTATCGGGGTCACAGGCACCGACGGCAAGACCACCACGACCAATCTCATCCACCAAATACTTCGTGCAGCCGGTATCCGTGCCGGGATGGTTTCCACCGTGAACGCTGTGATCGGCAATGAAGTGCTGGATACCGGATTCCACGTGACCACGCCGGATGCCCATGATCTTCAGCGTTATCTTGCTCAAATGGTCGATGCCGGGCTGACGCATGCAGTGCTGGAGACAACGTCGCACGGCTGGGCGCAGCATCGCGTCGACGCGTCGGAGTTCGACATTGGCGTGGTGACCAACATCACGCACGAGCACCTCGATCAGCACGGGACATACGAGAACTACCGGGCGGCCAAAGCTCGGCTCTTTGCCAGCCTTGAGCGGACGTTGCCAAAGCCGCAAGGCAACCCGCGTTTGGCTGTCTTGAACCGCGATGACTGCTCGTTTGAATACCTGGACCACGTCACGCATGTCAACAAGCTGAGCTACGGCTTGCAGCCGGATGCGGACCTCCGCGCGGAAGAGATACAGCAGGAGTCCGGTGGAACGGTGTTCACGGTGGTACACCGGGGTTTTCGTGTAGGCGTCAAGATGCAACTCGCTGGCGTCTTCAATATCTCAAATTGCCTTGCTGCGCTCGGTGCAACGGTCATCGGACTGGGCATCGAGCCGGCTGTGGCGGCTGCCGGCATCGCGTCCATGGAGGGTGTGCCGGGTCGGATGGAGCGCATAGACATCGGACAGGAATTCACAGCCATTGTGGATTTCGCACACACACCGAACGCACTGCGGGTCGCCTTGGAAACCGCGCGCACCATGCTGGGTGCTGATTTTCCGGGCGAAGCCGGCCGGGTCATCGCAGTGTTCGGCTCGGCCGGGCTGCGAGATAAGGAGAAGCGTCGCATGATGGCGGAAACGTCCACTGGGCTTGCGGACCTGACAGTTCTTACCGCCGAAGACCCGCGAACGGAGTCACTGGACGCCATCCTTGCCGAGATGGCTGAAGGAGCGACCATGGCGAGGGGGCGCGAGGGTGAGACCTTTTGGCGCGTCCCCGATCGCGGGGAGGCCATCCGCTTCGCGGTCAGGCTGGCACGACCGGGGGATATTGTGCTGGCTTGCGGAAAGGGTCATGAGCAGTCGATGTGCTTCGGAAAGCTGGAGTACTCATGGGACGACCGCACAGCCATGCGTGCGGCGCTGTCCGAGGTGGCTGGCAAGGATGGCCCCGCGATGCCCTACCTGCCCACGCAAGACCGCGGAGAGGCCGAATGGCTGCATTGATGGAAGTGCGGCCTGTCACGCTCACCGGGAGGTTCGTCCGCTTGGAGCCGCTGTCCGAGGCGCACGTGAGCGGGCTTGCGGCCATCGGCATGGACGACTCCATCTGGCAGTTCATGCCGTATGGCTACATGCGAAGCGAGGGCGATATCCAGGGCTGGGTGCGCGGGATGCTGGCGCACGCGGCCGCAGGCACGGATATACCGTTTGCGGCGATCGATCTTGCCTCCGGGTGCGTTGCGGGAGCGACGCGCTATATGGAGATCCGCCCGGCGCACCGCGGCCTGGAGATCGGCGGGACCTGGTACGGGGCGCAGTATCGGCGGACCCATGTTAACACGGAGTGCAAGTACCTGCTACTGGAGCACGCCTTTGAACGGCTCCAGTGCATCCGCGTGCAGCTTAAAACGGATTCAAGGAATGAGCGCTCGCAGCGAGCCATCGAACGACTGGGCGCAGTAAGAGAGGGCATGCTGCGGAATCACCTGATCCTGCCGGATGGGCACGTGCGCCATTCGATTTATTACAGTATTCTGGATTCCGAGTGGCCGAGCGTGAAGGCTCGATTGCAGCAGATGCTAAGCCGGTAAAGCCGGGTAGAGGCGACGGTCCGCGCATCGTCTTCCTGCACTTCACCGCGCCGCCGATCGTGGGGGGAGTGGAGGCCGTCATTGCCGAACATGTCCGATGGTTCAAAGAATCCGGCTTCGAGTCGTTGGTCTTGGCAGGCCGCGTTGCCGCGGGTGCCGTTGGGACCTCGCCAGGCGCTGAGCGAATTCCGGAGATGGATTCGGAGAACCCCGAGTACCTGCGCCTCCTTCCTGAGCTGAAGGAAGGCGACATGCCGGAAGCCTTTAGGGACTTGCAGACAAAGATCGAAACTCGGCTTAGGCAGATCCTGCGTCCGGACGATGTCGTCATCGCTCATAACATCCTCACCACCCATTTCAACCTCGCTCTCACGGCCTCCGTGCATGCGTTGGCAGCTTCCGGAGACATCTCGCACCTCATTGTCTGGTGCCATGATATCTCGAGGCACGTGAACCCGGAGAGGGACGCGCCTCAGTACGATGGCCAGCCGTGGGACTTGCTCCGCACCCGCATCCCCGGCGCTATGTATGTGGCCGTCTCTTCCACTCGGCAGCGCACGCTTGCCGGCATCCTGAATTGCACTCCGGGATCCATCGAGGTGATACCGAACGGCGTGGACGTCACGCAGCTTCTTGGGCTTTCGGATCTTGGCAGGCATCTCTTCGCGGAGTTCGACCTGCTCTCAGCAGACCTTATCCTGCTCATGCCTGTGCGCATCACCAAAGCAAAGAACATTGATTTTGCCGTGCACGTGGTGGAAGAACTAAAGGCCTCCGGCCAGATAACCCGCCTGCTCATCACTGGACCCCCGGATCCCCACGTGCCGGATATTTCGGAGTACCTGGCGGCATTGCTCGGGATGCGAGAAACGCTCGACCTTCGGAGGGAAGTGATCTTTCTTTACCAGGGAACATCGCATTACCCGAATCCGCTGGAACTCGGGCCCGAGCACGTGGGAGAGCTTTATCGCATCTGTGATCTGGTGCTGATGCCCAGTATTCGAGAGGGGTTCGGCATGCCCGTGCTGGAGGCTGGCATGGTGGATCGTCCTGTTTTCGCTACCTCCATACCGGTAACGCAAGACCTGCCGGAGTTCCGGTATTTCATCGAGCGGGACGAAACTCCGTACTCGGTGGCGCGGCGAATTCGCGAGTGGGCAGAGGGCGACGCGGCACACCGTGTGCGGCGCGAGGTGCGCGGCAATTTCACGTGGTCCAGGATTTTTCAGCGGAAAATCCTGCCAATGGTACAACGATCGATCGAGGCGCATGCTGGAACGCGACCATGACGTCGAAATTCGTGCTCGTATCTCACCGGGGACCCTACCGGCTCCGCGCAACCCCTCGCGGCGTGCGGCGTGAGCGGACGATCGGGGGGCTGGCGACCGCGCTGCTGCCGTTGATCGAGCAGTTAGGCGGCGTGTGGATCACATCCGGGGAGTCGGCTGGCCGATACGAAGTGCCCTCTCGCAAGCCCCGGTATGCGCTGCGCTACCTGCCGCTTACGCGTGAGCAGAAGCAGGGCTTCTACAATGGCCTGTCGAACAACGCGCTGTGGCCGCTCTGCCACAGCTTCCTGGGGCGCGTTCGCTATGACCTGTCGGAATGGAACATCTACGAGGACGTCAACGCGGAGTTTGCGCGCGCAGCCCTCGAAGAGGCGCGCGACGGCGACGTGTTCTGGGTCCATGATTACCAGATGGCACGCGTGCCTCACTACATTCGCATGCAGCGACCGCAGGCTCGCATGCTGTTCTTCTGGCACATCCCGTTTCCGCCGCTGGAGATCTTCCGGACGTTGCCGTGGCGTGAGCTGATCCTGCGGAGCTTGCTTGCATCTGATGTTGTCGGCTTCCACATCCCCGCGTACGCCCGGAACTTCATGGACGCCGTGGAGGATGTCCTGGGAGCCAGATGCGACGAGGAATGGGTGGAATTTGATGGACGCCGCATCCATGTCGTGGCCCGGCCCATCGGCATCGATGCGGTAGCCATCAGCCGCATGGCTCGTTCCCCCGAGACGGAGGCGCGCGTTGACCACCTGTGCGATGCTCTGGGGAAGCAAGTGATGATTCTGGGCGTGGAGCGCATGGACTACACCAAGGGGATTGTGGAGCGGCTCCGCGGCCTGGACTACCTGCTTCAAACACATCCCGAGTGGCTGGGCAAGCTGAGCCTCATGCAGATTGTCACGCCTTCCCGGGACGGAGTGGAGGCCTATCGCCAGAAGAAACGCGACATCGATGAGATGGTGGGCCGCGTGAACGGCCGCCACAGCGACGGCCTTTGGGATCCCATCCACTACCAGTATCGGTCTTTCTCACCGTCGGAGCTGGTGGCGTACTACCGAGCCGCCGATATTGCCCTCGTCACCCCGCTACGGGATGGGCTCAACCTGGTCGCCAAGGAGTATGTCGCGGCGCGGGCGGATGAGGATGGGGTCGTCGTCTTGAGCGAGTTTGCTGGCGTCTCCTACCAGCTGCCCGAGGCGATCCTGACCAACCCGTACAGCGCCGAGGAGGTTGCTTCGGCGCTCCAGCGAGCGCTGACCATGGATCGAGGGGAGCAGCAGGAGCGCATGCGGGCCATGAAGAGCCGCGTCGAGGCGGAGGACATCCGTTGGTGGCTCCAGGAGTTCGTACAGCTTGCCCGCGAGTGAGCGAAGCATCCGCGATGCCGTCTTGTCTCACTTGCAGTCGGGCGGGCGACTGACGTTCTTCCTGGACTACGATGGCACCCTGATTCCCATTGCACCCACGCCCGCAGAGGCTCTGGCGGACGCCGCGCTGTTACAACTTCTGGCTCAACTAGCTGGAACAGTGGTAATTCGCACGGTGATTCTCAGCGGCCGCCCTCTGGCTGATCTGCGAAAGATGCTACCCGTGCGCGGGCTGATCCTTGCCGGGTTGTATGGCGTAGAAATGCAGATGGGGGATATTGCGTTGGTTCGTGCTCCCGCGGGTGCTCAGTCGCGCGAGATCGTTTCGCAAGTTCGCGGCATATGGGCGAGGCTGACAGACGGTCTGCCCGGGTTCATGCTGGAAGATAAGGGCCTAGCTTTGGCTCTCCACGCACGCTGGGCCGCCAGGGATGATGCAGAACGCATCGTGGACGCGGCTCGTGATGCGGCTTTGGAGGTTATCCGCTCCCGGCCTTTCCGGCTGCTGGGTGGTGACCGTTACGTCGAGATCGCTCCTGCTACGGCGGATAAGGGCGAGACCGTCGATTGGCTGCTTTCCGAGTATCCAGTCCGACTCGATCTCCCCGTGGTTTTCGGAGACGACAACAAGGATGACGCCGCGTTTGCCGCCGTGCAGCGGCGAGGCGGTTATGCCATTGGCGTTGGTCATCGCTACCCCTTGCCGGGTATCGACGCGCGTGTGGAGACGCCGGAAATGGCGCGTGATTGGTTGCGCAACTTTGTCGATGACGGCTGACGACAAGATCACAGGTAACATTCGTCTCCAATTCAATCCAGGGAAGGTGAGCTGAGAAAAGAAAACTCCCGCAGGTTAGCCTGCGGGAGTTTTACTCGCTACCCCGATTGCTCGTGGCGACCGCTACCGCGGCGATCGCGCCCCCCTCCGCCGCTACCGCTGCGGCCGTTGCCGCTGCGATACCCACCGCCCGAGCGACCGCCGCCGCCGCGGCCTCCGCCGCCCCCTCGACGCTGGTCTTTCTCGCGCGCCTCTTCTGCGGTCCAGCCTTCGAGCACGGCCTGGCGCGACAGGCGGATCTTGCCCTGCGGGTCGATATCAGTGACCATGACAGTGATCTCGTCGCCCATGCTGACGACATCTTCGACCTTGTTGACGCGCTCGCTATCCAGCTGCGAGATGTGGACGAGGCCGTCCACACCGGGTAGGATCTCGACGAAGGCTCCAAAGTCGGCGATGCGGACAACCTTGCCGGTATAGATGTTGCCGACGACCGCGCTCTCCCCGAGGGCTTCGACACGCTCCTGGGCAACCTTGGCACCAGTACCCTCAGTCGACGCAATATAAACGGTCCCATCTTCCTGAACATCGATCTTGGTGCCCGTCTCCTCCTGGAGTGAGCGGATGTTCTTGCCGCCTGGGCCAATGAGCGCGCCGATCTTGTCTACGGGGATCTTGACTGTGATGATGCGCGGCGCGTGCGGCTTCAGCTCCGGCCGTGGTGCGGCGATCACATCGAGCATCTTCTGCATGATAGACATGCGCGCAACATGAGCCTGCTCCAATGCTTCTTTCATCATCTGGGCGCTCAGGCCGGAGATCTTGATATCCATCTGCAGGGCCGTGATGCCCTGAGCCGTGCCCGCAACCTTGAAGTCCATGTCGCCCAGGTGGTCTTCAGTGCCCTGGATGTCGGTGAGGATCTTGTAGCGACCGGTGGCATCGGTGATGAGTCCCATGGCGACGCCCGCCACGGGAGCCTTGATCGGAACGCCGGCGTCCATGAGCGCCAACGTGGAGCCGCATACCGAACCCATGGAGGTGGAACCGTTCGAGGATAGCACCTCGGACACCACGCGTATGGTGTACGGGAATGTCTCCTCGGCTGGAATGACAGGCTCGAGAGCGCGCTCGGCCAGCGCACCGTGTCCCACCTCGCGGCGGCTTTGACCCCGCAGCGGCTTCACTTCACCGGTGGAGAACGGCGGGAAGTTGTAGTGATGCATGTAGCGCTTGGTGTCCGTCGGGGTCAGCGTGTCGAGTTCCTGCGCCTCGCCCAGCGTCCCGAGTGTTGCAAGCGAGAGGACCTGCGTTTCGCCGCGGGTGAAGAGGCCGGAGCCGTGGGCGCGCGGGGAGAGGCCGACCTCGCACCAGATAGGACGGATCTCATCGGGCTTGCGGCCGTCGGGACGCTTGTCCATTCCCAGGATGCGCTCGCGCACGAGTTTCTGTTCGGCTTCGCCGAAGGCATTGCGGACATCCTTTTCCACCGGATAATCCGTAACAAGGGCGCCCTCCGGGACCGTACACAGGTCGACCACCAACTGTGCGGCAAGCTCGTCCATGCCTGTGTAGAACTCGGTCTTGCTCAGGGGCCTGTCGAGCAGCTCGCCCATGGGGCCTTGGACGCGCTCGAGCACCTTCTGCTGAAGGGCCTCGTTGGGAAGCTCCAACGTCGGCTCGCGCTTAGGCTTGCCGATCTCGGACGCCATCTGAAGCTGCACTTCGATCAGGGGCTGGAGGGACTTGTGTCCGAACTCCAGCGCGGCAGCCATCACATCTTCGGGAATCTCATTGGCTCCGCACTCGACCATCAGGATGGCGTCCTTGGTGCCTGCGATCCGCAGGTCGAGATCGGATGCATCCATCTCGGCAAAGGTTGGGTTGACGAGGAAGTTGCCGTCGACGCGGCCGACGCGTACGGCGCCCACCGGGCCGGCCCATGGGATATCGGAGATCGTCATGGCAGCGGATGCGGCGTTGATCGCCAGGATGTCCAGCGGGTTCTCCGCATCGGCGGAAAGAGAGAACATCATGACCTGGACTTCATTGCGCATTCCGTGCTGGAAGAGCGGGCGAAGCGGCCGATCCGTGAGGCGGGCGACCAAAATGGCTTCCGAGGAGGGCCGTCCCTCGCGTCGGAAGAACGAGCCGGGGATCTTGCCGCCCGCGTACAGCCGCTCCTCGTATTCGACGGAGAGCGGGAAGAAGTCGATGCCCTCACGCACGCCGCCCATCGTCGCAGCGGCAAAAATGATCGCATCGCCGATGCCCACCGTCACGGCCCCGCCGGCCTGGGAGGCCAGCTTGCCGGTTTCGAACGCGACGGTTCGCGTGCCCACGCTCGTGGTGTAGCGCTTCGATTCAGGTTTCATTGCTGATTACTCCTGTAGTGGGAGGCCGTCAACCGATAGCCGCGGATACACGCCGTTCTCTTCCTGGAGAAGGTTCTGTCGGAATGTCGCGAGGTTCGATGGGCCAACCCTGTCGTCTAGTTCCGCCTGGTCAGGGACTGAAGAGCGGCGGCAACCGGCGTTGCCAACACTATTCAATTCCTGACGGGCGGATTGCATTGTGCGGCACCAGCATCGCGCCGGCAGCCATGCCCGAGACGAAGAGTAGATGGGTGTCGCCCATCTACTCCATCTTGGCACGATTCACTTGTGGCGCAGGCTCAGGCTCTCGGTGATTGCCAGGTAGCGCTGGTAATCTGACTTGCGCAGATAAGCCAGCATCCTGCGGCGTTGCCCGACCAGCTTCAGCAGTCCCCGACGGCAGGACTCGTCGTGCTTGTTGCCCCGCAGGTGTTCGGTGAGCTGTTGAATACGGCCGGTCATGAGCGCGATCTGTACCTCGGGCGATCCAGTATCACTCTCATGACGATGGTAGTCGGTGATGAACTTGGTCTTGACTTCTTTCGCGAGCGGCATGACGTTTGCATCCTTTCTAGTCTTGGCAGGTCTCCATACCCGCAGCCGAAACCGCAGGGCAGGACCAGTCACGGAAGCCCATTATATCAGAAACCGGATATGTGTCTAGAACAGCCTACTTGATCCGACGCGGTACTACGGGAAGCATCGCCGCCTGTGCAGAGAGTTGCCCCGTTCACCTACGGGCAGGCCGGGCGTCCGGCTAGGAATCCACCGTCACGCGGTTGCGGCCCAGGCGCTTGCTTTCGTACATGAGCTGATCGGCCCGCTCCATCAGTGACTGAAACGTGTCTCCCGGTCTTGCCAGGGAAGCGCCGATCGAGACCGTCACCCCCAGCTCACCATCTTTATCGGAGATTCTCGTCTCGGACACAGCCCGCCGGAGCTTTTCCGCGACCTTGGCGAGGCCGGCCGCCTCCAGGTCGAGGACGAGCGCGATGAACTCCTCGCCGCCCCAACGCCCGCACGAATCGCTGGCCCGCAGGTTCTGGCGCAGCGTCTTGGCTACGACACGCAGTATCTTATCTCCGAGGAGGTGGCCGTAGCTGTCATTGAAGTCCTTGAAATGGTCGATGTCGATGAACAGGATGCCGAATGAGCTGTGCCGCGCCGGATAATCCTGGATGGCGGAACGCAGCTTCATCTCGATGTGAGGCCGGTTCCCGATGCCGGTCAGCGGATCGAACAGGACCGTCTCTTCCGTCTTTTGGACGGCCTGGAAGGCAGCGATCAGCGCACGGTTGTCTGTAAAGACCTGGATGGCGCCCTGTGCCTTGTGCCAGCGGCCCAGAACCGGCAGCGTTCGCGACAACACGGTGAGGCGGTATCCGTCGGCATGGGTCAGGTAAGTGAGAGACTCGCGTGGCTGACCATCCTTCAGCGTCGAGAGCAGCGGCACAAGCGTATCTGCCAGCTCGTTACCGGACGCGCCGATATGCCTGGCCGGGCCCCTTTGCAGGTCCGTGCCGACGACGTGGCTCGGGCTATGCCCTGTGATCCGCTGGGCTGCGAGGTTCCACGCCGTAATCCGACCCCTTTGGTCGATTTCTATGACACCGTCGAACAGCCGGTCCGCCAAGCCTGCATCGACTGTGACCTGTTTCATATCAAAATGGTAGCACGTGACGTACACCCACCAGCTTACAAACTGATTGCACTTGGAGAAAAATCCCGCCTGTATAATAGAATAGCGTGGGGTCGCCGTATCGATGAGAGGTCTGTCATGAAGAACATCACTGTAATACTAATGATCGCATACGTACTGTCGGGATGCGCATTAATGGATTACCTGCCAGTGGCGCCCTCACCTTTGCCCCCGGCAGCCACCACAACTGCAACGGTGTTTAAGACGCCCACGAAGAAGCCAAGCATCACGCCTACGCTGCCGACGCCAACGTTCACGCTGACGCCCACCATGATCTATCCCAATGGTCATCCCGCGCCGTCGCTGACACCAAGTGCTCCTGCCACGCTGTGGATGCTCGGAACCCCCACGGACGTTCCGGCGACGGTGGCCGCGCAACCCTTGCTTGGAAACGGTCCGTTCAGCACCATTCTCATGTCAGGGACGAAGCTTTACTGGGGCAAATGTGATCCGTCTTCCCTCAAGGTCACCGTCAAAGTCGCCGACGGCGTGCCGGCGCATAGCGTTCTGATCTTCCTGCGGCTCCAGGACCCCACGACGAAAGATACAACCCAATGGGGCGGCGGAGCCATCATGGAACGGCTGGGCGGAGGGGTCTTTACATATGACCTGACCGCCAAATCGTTCGAACACTATCACGATTATTTGAGGGCGTGGGGCCAGTACCAGTTTGTGGCGCTGGATTCCAGCCTGCAGCGGATCGGCGCATCGACGCAGTATCTGACCAATCTGACGATCGAACCCTGTCCTTGATCGTTCCACCGTTTCCGGAGCACCTGCTCGGCCTTTTGCGCACAGCCCGCCGCATCGCGGCGCTCACTGGCGCGGGGGTATCTCAGGAGAGCGGGTTGCGGACTTTCCGCGACCCGCAGACCGGCTTATGGGCGAAGCACCGGCCGGAAGACCTGGCTTCGCCGGAGGCTTTTCGTCGCGACCCGAAACTCGTCTGGGATTGGTACGCGTGGAGGCGTGAAGCGCTGAAGAGCGTCCGGCCAAACCCCGGTCACTATGCGCTGGTCGAAATGGAAGACCGCATCCCATCCTTCGCGCTGATCACGCAAAACGTTGACGGGCTGCACCGCATGGCTGGAAGCCGGAATCTGTTCGAGCTGCACGGCAATATCCAGCGCGTGCGGTGCTCGGTCTGCGGTGCCTTCGCGGACGACTGGGACGAGAGCCCGGACGAAGTTCCTCGCTGCACCGTGTGCGGTGGGCTGCTCCGTCCGGATGTGGTCTGGTTCGGGGAGGAGTTGCCGCGAGCGGAACTGGAAGGCGCAGTCCTGGTTGCCAGGTCGTGCGAAGTGTTCTTCTCCATTGGGACTTCAGGGATCGTGCAGCCGGCGGCATCGCTGCCATACGCCGCGCACAACCGCGGCGCAGTGCTGGTGGAGGTCAACCCTGAGCCGACGCCATTGACGAAGAAAGTCGATTTCTTCCTGGAGGGCAAGTCTGGCGAGCTCTTGCCTGCCCTTCTCGGGGCCGCTTGGCCAGACGCGCAGCAGGAGTAATGCTAGGGAGCGGGTGTGACGGCATACCAGATTTGCGCAAGGTATCCTGCAGCGTCCACTTGGCTGGTCTGCTCCAGTATCTCGGGCATATCCGTTGCGCAATGCCAGCTATAAACGGTATCATGCCCGGTGACGCTCATGGGGATGAAGTCCGAGCCGGGGTTCGCCTTGCAGTAATCGGTCATCGGCTGCGTGGGTGATCTGCTGGTGTTCGCCTTCGAATCGCAGGGTAGGTTCGCGCCGAAGTTGCAGGCGTAGACCTTGCCGTTCATGCAGCGCCAGATGGTCGTCTTCCGAAGCATCTCCATCGGCTCCGTGGTCGATTCCAGCCCAGCGGCCCTCTCGAAACCGTTGATAACGGCGTCCGGCACGGCATTTCCCGTGTAGCGCGCATCGGGTTTATCTATGGTCCGGACCGCGGCACAATACGCCCTCGGATCAGAGAAGCTGGCAGCGGTGGCTGCCGGACCGGTCCGCGAGGTACATGCTCTCGCCTGCATGGCAAAGAGACTGGCCAGGATCGCTACTGACAAAGTTGATCTGTGCTCCATTGCACGCCTCATACGTATTGCAGACCCGCATAGGATTCGTGGCCAGGAAGCTCCAAGGTATTCCCCGCATCGGCGCCACGAGCCTGCGGTTATACCCGGATGATGGCGCCTTGACGGGCCGGGACCAGGATTTGACCGCCGCCTGCGCCGCCGGGAAACTCCGCTATGCCGAACAGCACATTCTTGTCACCTCGTGCCCCTTGGCTGTCTTTGAGCGCTATGGTTCGGGGTTCCTCCGCTGTGTTGAGGACCACTGTAAGTGACTCGCCTTCCCACGCGCGCTGGAAAGCATACACTCCATCGGCCGAATACATCCTTGTGAAGGTGCCACGCCGGAGTGCATTAAATCGCTTGCGCAGCGAGATGAGTTCCTTGACGAACGCCAGCAGCTTGGTGTTCCAACGCGTTTGCTCCCAAGGGAAGGGTTGCCTGCACTCAGGGTCGTGGCGGCCCGTGACGCCGATCTCATCTCCGTAGAAAATGCACGGCGCGCCCGGATAGCAGAGCAGGAATATAAGCGCAAGTTTCAGACTGTTGATGTCGCTGCCGGCACACGTGACAAACCGCGGGGTGTCGTGG
>DATKAF010000338.1:0-5642 GCA_035498395.1 Anaerolineales bacterium | reverse complement strand
CTCCATGCTGTTTCGGGGTCACTACGGCAAGCAGGCCCTCCTGGTCTTCATGCCGTACGGGCCATACTTCATTCTTGCCGCATTCTTCATCTTGTTCCTGCCCAATTGGATCCTGAGCGTCACCAGTAGATAGGCCGTTCCGGTTGGCTGAGGAAGAAGAGGAGAATGCGTTATCGACGCCGGGTCGATGATAGGGTCAGGTATGTTTAAGTCGCCGAAGTTCTCAATGAAGCGCATCACCGCCCAGGCAATGGTCGAGTTCGCCCTGGCGCTGCCCATCCTGCTTCTCATTGTCTATGGTCTGTTAGAGACCGGCAGGCTGATCTTCATATACGCCTCCGTGGTGACGGCTGCCCGGCAGGCGGCTCGTTACGGTGCCGCATCCGGTGATATCGGCACCGGCACGCTCTACTACAACGACTGCAACGGGATACGGGGCGCCGCGAACCGGGTGGCCTTCATCCAGAGCTTCAGCACGATCGACATTGCCTACGATACCGGCCCCACCAGCACAGCCACGCATACCTGTCCGTATCCTGGATCTCCCATCACAGACAACGATCACCGTATTGACGTGACAGTTACCTCCCAATGGGTCCCAATCGTGTCCTTGGTCCCATTGCGTCCGTTCGCCATCACCTCCATCAGTAGCCGCACCATCCTGACGGGCGTCGCCATTGACGCGGGCAACACACCTAGCGCCGGCGGCGGTCAACTGACGGTTGCAAAAACGGGCAGCCCGGCCACTTACAACGCTGCGAATCAGACCATCGCCTACACCTACGTGGTGGCGAATCCAGGCACCGACCCGGTAACCAACATCTCGCTCACCGACGACAAGGCCACCGTCACCTGCCCGGGCGGCATGGGGTTCACGCTGGCTGGTGGCGGAAGCAGCGTCACCTGCACCGCGAACTACGTGACCACGCAGGCCAACGTGAACGCCGAGCAGGACATCACGAACACGGTCACAGCCCTCGGCAGCAACTCGCTCGGCTTCGGCGTGACCGGCACGGCGAGCTTCACGGTCACCTTCGACCCTGAGCCGCAATTGACGCTCACAAAGAGCGGGGTCGCTCCGAGCCTCATCGCGGTAGGCCAGGTCATCCAGTATACGTTCGCGCTTCAGAATACGGGCAATGTCACACTAGGGTCGCCGTTCAACATCGCGGATGCCGTGGTGGGCTCCAACTGGAGCTGCCCGGGCAGTTCGCTGGCAGCTGGCGCATCCATGAACTGCACCGGCACTTATTCCCTGACCAACGCCGACATTAACAGGGGCTACGTCGATAATTCGGCGCAGGCCAATGCCCAATACAGCGGCAACACGGTTTACTCCAACACATCCACGACGCGCGTGATCACGCCGCGCCTGTTCCTTAGCATCTCAGCAGATAAGGCCAGCGTCTCGGTTGTGAATGAGGTCATCACGTTCACCTACACGGTGAAGAACCGCACCGGCGCCACCATTACGAACATTTCGCTGAGCAACACGCTTGCGAACACCACCGTTACAGAGGCCGCGTGCAAGCCTATCGCATCGCTCGCCGCCGGCGCCACTGCCACCTGTCACGGCACGCACACAGTAACCCAGGCCGACCTGGACGCGGGCAGCGCGCTGATCGACACCTCCCAGGCGACCTCCGGCACGTTTTCATCGAACCTGGCCGGCGTGACCATTACCGTCCTTCAGAACGCGGCCCTGACGCTTGCCAAGAGCGCCTCCCCGGACCACCCGGCATCCGGCAACACGTTCACGCTGCCCACCACCATCACCTACACGTACACACTGACCAACTCAGGCAACGTTACACTGTCGGCGCCCTTCGGCATCACCGATGACAAACTCGGCGTGCTGACCTGCACGGGGTTCTCCACCGGCACGCTCGCGGTCGCCGGCACGCGGACCTGCACCGCAACATACTCGCTAGTGCAGGCCGATCTGGATGCCGGCAGCCTGATCAATCACGCCACCGCGACGGGTATCTTCAACTCTCAGACCATCACTTCGAACGTAGCCTCGGCAACAGTGATTACATTCACGCAGGCTCGCCTGGGCTATATCAAGACGGCGAATATCACGTACTTCACTGGCGCCAACCAGTCGATCACCTACACCTATACCTTGAAGAACACGGGCGGCGTCGCGCTGACCGTCACCAACCCGTACAAGTTGAGCGACACCAAGATCGGCAGCATAACCTGTGGGTCCATTGGCTCGATCGCCATCGGTGCTTCCGTGGTCTGCAAGACCGCCGGCTATACGACCACCGCTGCCGACGTCACAGCCAAGGCGGTCACGAACACGGTCACGGCCGGCACCGGCAACACGATCACACCGGCCATCACCAACACGCCGTCGGCCACGCTGACAATCCCCCTGTTCATCTGCACCTCCTCGACGGTGACGGGAAGCGGCGCTATTCCGAACACCAGCGGCAGCCCGGCGACAACCACCTGGACGATCAACAACGGTTCCGGCCTGCCCATTCACATCTCTTCGCTGACCCTCACTTGGACGCCGCTCACCACCAACCTCAACAGGGTCGTTCTGAACGGCACCCAGATCTTCAACGGCACCGGCGCCTCCGGCATTGTTCTGCCCGGCGCGCCCTTCACTCTGATCAACGGCGCCAATCCGTTTACCTTCACCTTTTCAGCAGCCGCCACCACCGTCAGAGCTGTGGTAACCTTCTCCGAGCAGAGCTGCAACTTTGTCCTGCAATCGAGTCCTTAGGGTAGAGCTATGACATCGCCGATAACGGAAGAAGCACCTCAACGCCGCGAGCGCGCCCAGAGCCTGGTCGAGCTTGCCATCAGTCTTACCGTGATCATGCTCCTGCTGGCAGGCGCGGTCAGCTTTGGCATGGCGCTCTTCAGCTACGTCGCCATCCGGGATGCCGCCGGCGAAGGCGCTTTGTATGGTTCCATCAAGCCATACCATGACTCGGATGCCGATGGAACGTACGATGCCGGCGAGCCGGTGAACTCCAGCGGTACAGACGGCATCTGCGCACGCGTCCGCGCCGCGTCCAACAGCCCGGTGGACATGACGAGCTTCGATTGCACGACCGATGGCGGCGCTCACACAGGCAATAATATCGACGTCATCGCCATCGGTTCGCCCTGCGAGGGGAACACCGGCAGCACCGCCAACGCCGTGCAAGTGACCGTGGAATACTTCCAGCCAGTGTTCATGCCGCTCATCGGCGCCATAATCGGCCAACAAATCCACCTGCAGGCGCGGGTAACGAACACGATCCTTACGCCCAGTTGTCCCTGAAGCCCATCGCGGCGTTGAGGACACCGGTTGCCTCAAGCGCCGGCCTCGGTTTGCCTGCTGCGCTTGCTGTAAGTCAGGATAGTCCTTGCTCAATGTCTCATATCAAGAAGATCTTACAGCCACTGGTCTCGCGCAGGCAGGGCGCGGAACGCGGCCAGGCCCTCATCCTGATCGTTTTCGCCATCATTGCTCTGATGGGCATCACAGCACTGGCGATCGATGGAGGCGGCGCGTATGTGGACCGCCGGCGCGCTCAGACCGCTGCTGACTCCGCGGCTCTCGCCGGCGCGCTGTCGCGCATCAATGGACAGCTCTGGATCAGCAAGACGTACGCGGTGGCAGCCAGCAATGGTTACGCTAATAACGGCAAATCCAGCGTGGTGGAGATCCACAGCCCCCCCATCAGCGGCCCCAACAAGGGGAATATCGAGTACATCCAGGTGCGGATTACCTCGCGGCGGCGGACCTACTTTGCCAGCGTCGTGGGCATGCGACAGATTACCAACGTGGCGGAAGCGGTCGCCCACGCCAAGCCGTCCGTCCTCGCCCCAATGTTCGAGGGCGCGGCGGTCGTCAGCTTGGCGCCAGGCAGCGACTGCATCAACCACAAGGCTTTCAACGTGCATGCGGAAGCCACCCTCGATATCTGGGGCAGCGGCGTCCTGGTCAACTCCAACAATCCCACCTGTGCCCTCATACAGCAGGCTGAAGGCAGCATCCGCATCAACGACAAACACCCCAGCCCCATCAAGGTGGTCGGCGGCGCGTCCATCCAAAAGCCCAAGCTCCTCACACCGTATCCTCCTCAGACCAAGACCGGCGGCATGCCCTACCCGCCTCCCATCTTCATGCCGAAGGTCGGCTGCGGTCACAAGGAAGCCACAATCCTCCCGGATGGCCATACCATCTCGTCAGGCAATTGGGGCGGCGGCGATTTTCCACCCATCGGCGTCACCTGGCTCGAAAGCGGTGTGTATTGCCTGGACGGCAACTTCGTTCTGAATGGCGGTCAGCTCTCCGGCGGCAATGTCCTGATCTACATGAAGCGCGGGCAGCTGCGCATCTCGGGCAGCAGCGTGGTCAATCTCTCGGCACCGCATGCCGGCCAGTACGACGGCCTGCTGATCTACCAGCCCATGGAGAACCAGCACCCACTCGTGCTGAATGCCGCCGAGCAATCGAGTATCCAGGGCGCCATCCTGGCGCCCGGAGCCCAGATCAGGATCAAGGGCAATGACTCGAAGTATGGTTTCCACAGCCAGATCATCGGCTACACGATCGACGTGGACGGCACCAGCGACATCAAGATCTACTACGTCAAGGACCAGAACTGGCTGGCCGTCACCATGCCCGAGGTGCAGCTCGCCAGATGACCGCCGCGTGTATAATTCCCGCAAGCCGGGTGACGACAGGGCGCATACCTGTTTGACGAGCCGATCATCGGGCCATTTGACGAAGCATCAGGAGGCCGCCCGCCACTTTTTCTCAGGGAAAGATAGCGCATGGACTCTGGCACATCTGAGCAATCTGCCGGAGTTGACGAGGTTGAGGGTTCTCCATCGCGAGATGGAGCCAATCCTGCCCGCCCTCCGGGTGCGGTGGGAGAAAATCGACAGATCAGCGGAAGCCCTCCGGGTGAGCCACCCCCGCTCTTTCCTCCAGTAACGCTCCACAGCCCAATATCGGCTGGCGACAGCCCGATCAAAGCTTCGGAGCCTGGCATCGAGCCATAAGCCGATCTCTGAGTTCTCCCCGGCGGGGAGCTCCTCCTCAGGCATCGACACGACGGCTGACCCTTCTCGACTCACGATTCCGGATCATCACCGCGCGAATCCGGGATCATCAAGACTGGAGGAAGTCCCATGTGTGGAATCGTTGGTTACATCGGCCCGCGTAACGCCACGCCGATCATCCTGGAAGGCCTAAAACGCCTCGAATACCGCGGCTACGATTCGGCCGGCATCGCCGTGCTCAACGACGGCAGCATCGAAGTCCGCAAGGATGCCGGCAAGCTCTCCCAGCTTATCGACCACCTCGAACGCTCGCCGCTCGCCGGGACGCCCGGTATCGGTCACACGCGCTGGGCCACGCATGGCGCGCCCTCGGCGCGCAATGCTCACCCCCATCTCGGCAGGACCGGCCGCGTCGTCGTGGTGCAGAACGGCATCGTGGAGAACTTCCTGGAGCTGAAGGACGAGCTCATGGCGGAGGGCGCCGAGTTCCAATCGGATACCGATACCGAGGTGATCGTCCACCTCGTCGAGCGCTATCAGTCCACCGGCCTGGACTTCGTCGGCGCAGCCCGCCGGACGTTCCTGCAGATCCGCGGCGCCAACGTCGTCGTGCTGCTCTCGGCCGA
>DATKAF010000337.1:0-5607 GCA_035498395.1 Anaerolineales bacterium | reverse complement strand
CAGCACTTCGGCGCCATGAAGCGCCATGGCACGACCAAGGGTGGACCCGGCAATACCGCCGCCGATGATCACCAGGTCATACATCGACCGACGTCCCATCAGCCGTTCGACCGCAGTTCGGTGCTGCCGAAGGCGATGATTGCCGCTGAACGCAACGCGGCGAGCCCGCGTTCGCCTGCCGAGGTGCCAGTGGTGATCGGCTGTTCCGCAACGACTGTGGCATGCGCAGCAGATCTGCGCTCACGCTCGGCGGCCATGCGGCGTGTCTCCATCCTGGCTGCATCAGAGCCGCGCGCGAGGAGGCCGGCGACGTCGCACATGACGCGGGAGATGGGATCCATGATCGGTCTCCTGGTTCGGGTCGTCGATGCGGTGATCGGGTCGTGATGCCAGATTCGGTGTTCTTCCTGTGACGTTGAGAATGAGACCGCCCCTCACTCAGGTCCTTGGTCCGGACCTGAAAAGTCCTGAACCGCCCTGAAGTTCGCTTTCGGGGCCGTTTTGGATTACCCTGCCTCCTCACGGATGGGGTCTGGCAAATGGACTGGGAGTTTGGGAACTATCGGCTGAAGCGCGCCGAGCGGCTGCTCATCGGGCCCGCGGGACCGGTGGAGCTGTCGGCGAGATCATTCGAGATTCTCGACACCCTCTTGCGCAAGCCGGACGAAGTGGTCGGCAAGGGCGAGCTGTTCGACGCCGTCTGGCCTGGCCTGGTGGTGGAGGAGAACACCCTGCAGGTTCACATCTCCGCGTTGCGCAAGGCACTACCCCCGCAAACGATCATGACGGTGCACGGCCGGGGCTACAAATATGTTGGCCCCAAGCCGTTCGTGGCTGCGGCAGAACCACAGGAGAAGCGCAGGCCATCGATCGCCGTGCTCCCCTTCGACAATATGAGCGGGGACCCGGAACAGGACTATTTCAGCGATGGCATTACCGAAGACATCATTGCGCAACTCAGCAAGTTCAAGGATTTCCTGGTCATTGCCCGGAACTCCTCCTTCCAGTTCCGGGGCAAGGCGAATGATTTGGCCGAGGTGGCAAGGAAGCTCGGCGTCCAGTATGTCGTCGAAGGCAGCGTGCGGAAGATTGCAAACCGGATCCGGGTAAGTGCTCAGCTGATCGACGCTACCTCGACGGCCCATGTCTGGGCCGAGCATTACGACCGCGAACTCCACGACATCTTCGCCATCCAGGATGAAATCACCCAGATGATTTCAGCGCGGCTGGCCCGGCAGGCAAGGACTGCAATTGCCTCCCGGTCCAGGGGTCGCCCGACCGGCAACATGTCTGCCTATGAAAGTTATCTACGGGCGCTCCAGTTGGCTGGCGCGTACGACACGGTGTTCCAGGCGGAGCCATATCTGCAAAAAGCCGTCGAACTGGACCCTGAATTTGCCGGGGCGCGCGCGGTGCTAAGTTTTGTCGAGTCGATCAAATTCTACTGGTCATGCGACCCCAAATATCTTGAATCTGGACTGCGAATGGCGAAAACCGCGCTGCAACTCGACCCCGAGGAGGCCTACGGGCATCTCGCCAGTGGTTTTGCCCTCATGTACATGCGCCGGTTCCAGGAAGCCGAGACAAACCTTGACCACGCTGTTGCCCTGAATTCGAATGATCCGTTCATTCTCAGCATTCGCGCGCTTCTGCTCAATTATCTCGGCAGGTCCGATGCGGCTCTTGCTGAACTAGCCCAAGCGCAACGACGTGACCCGTTCGCAGTTGGTTGGTTTGAGGATTTCCTCGGCATCATCCTGACAGGTGCCGGACGCTATCGCGAGGCGCTCGCCAGCTACGCCAAGATGGCGACTGTAGCACCGTGGTCGCTTGTTTGTGTCACCGTCTGCCATGCCGAGTTGGGCGAAACGAGCCAAGCTGAAGCTGCCCTCGCAAGACTCAAGTCATCCTATCCTCAATTTCCCGGCATTACGCTCGATGGCATTCTCAAGATGGAGGATCTCTACGAACATCCTGCCATTTTCGATCGTTACCGCACGATCCTGCGGCGCATTGACAAGGAAGAATGAACTTCACCGCGGCTGCGGCCTGCAATGACCGGTTGGCACCTACCGGCGCCGCTGGCGAGAAGTCCTGGCACAAACGAAGTGACGTCCGCCTATGACCCAAGCCGTCATCGCTGACCAGGCACGTGTCCGCTCCATCCCTGCGCCTCCCACCGCAAAACGAGCTGTCCGCAAGATCCCGGCTGGGACCGATGCGGCTGCGCGCCAGCGGCGCGGGCCTCGGCTTCGAGCGGCGCTTGGGTGGCACCTTCGGCTACTTCGCGCGGTTCAGGAAGCCATAGCCGGCTGGCCCTGCCGCGGGAAGGGCGCCGGGCAGCCGACCCGAAAGCGCTGCAGGCAGTCCTGCTCCTCGGGGGCTTCCTCCCAGAAACGGCCGGCCTCGCTGACGCGGGTCACCACCTTGCCGGGCCAATGGCCGGATGCGTCGACGTCACGGATGGTTTCCTCGGCGACCACACGCTGCTCCTCGCTCGCGTGGAAGATCTCCGAGCGGTAGCCGGTCCCGACGACGTCCTCGCCGAAATCGGCTCGATGGATCATGAAGAAGTACTCGAGCAGTTCTCGGTAGGAGAGACGGTGCGGATCGAAAGTGACCTCGACCGCCTCGGCATGACCGACGTTGTTCTCTGCGGTCGGGTCCTCGTTCTCCCCGCCAATCCAGCCCACGCGGGTGGAGATGACCCCGTCGCGGTCGCGAAGCAGCTGCTGCATGATCCAGAAGCAGCCCCCCGCGAGGACCGCGCGCTCGGCTCTTTCGCTCATCTCATGCTCCGTACTTGTAGTTCCGCCGACGCTACTCCCGGAGGGCCCGCCGATCAATCGCCCGCCGCCAAGGCGAAGACCCAAAGCCAACATCCGTGGTGTTGCTGCCTATCAGAAGACAAGTGCCCAACCTAAGGACTTGAGCCTGGAAGCCCGTGCCATCTGGTCCCGCAGATGTGGCTGGCGTGCTAATCTGTCAGGCACTCAGGAGGAAAATCATGGCCGACAAGACTTTGCCAATCACGGGAGGCTGCCTGTGCGGAGCGGTCCGGTTTGAGGCGACTGAGCCGCCTACGTGGGTCGCCCATTGTCATTGCCGAATGTGTCAGAGGGCCTACGGGCAACCCTCGGGCATTTTCGTGGCGTTCAAGGGGGCACAAAAAGGGGCGCTGCGGTTCACCAAAGGTATGCCGACCTATTATCGATCGTCTGCATTATTGGAGCGCGGCTTCTGCTCCAACTGTGGCAGCCCGCTTGGAATCCGCACCCCGCAGGGACACAGCGTCATGGTTGGCACTCTCGATCACCCCGAAGAATGGCCGCCAAACACAGCTCACTCGGGCATCGAAAGTCAAATCCCATGGAACGTCATCCATGATGATCTTCCGCGCTGGCGAACCGAGGACGATCCCGACTTCGCTGCAGCGAAAGAATCCGCTGAACGCCGGTAGGGCTGACACTCTCCAGGAAAGAGTGCGAGGGATATCTCTCCCAACCTGGTCGGTTTCAGACATATCCATAATGATCGATTGGGCGAGAGCACCAGAAGGGTCGCCTTAGACAAGGAGATAAGCCCTCAAACCCAACACCCACTTGTCTACACCCCGAGAATCAGCCGACGAACATAATCTCGGCTCGATCGCGCATGCCTTCTCAAAGCCTCATCACGGAAGCCCCCTCCCGAAAAAAGCCAATTGGCCGATTCCTGCGTTCAGTGTGTAACGGCCGAAAGGAAAGAGCGATAAGCCCGCTAAGGCAGAACGAAGCCGTTGGGCAAGGCAATCCAAATGACGGTCTGTCCCTCCGCGGAATGGCGTGAGATGTGGCCCTTTCCGTGAGTGTCCTCCACCAGCACAAAACTGCCGGCAGAAACGTATCGCACCTCTCCGTCGCTGGTCTCGTACTCGACAGAGCCATCAAGCCTCACTGTAAGCATCCGCTCCGGCACCGTATGCCAACCGACATCACGCATCCCTGCCGGGATGCGGGTGAAGCGGATATGGGATGCCGGATAGCGAGCCGAAAGCTCAAACGGCGCTACGTCGGGGAAAACCTGTGTCGCCGTTGTCGGGATTTCCACCTCATCAAAGTGGGACTCGCCATCCGACGTGGCGTAAATGCGCAGGCACCTCATCGCGGCCTCTTTGGGGAATCGTCACAAGGGTCGGCCTTTCGATCCAGCCAGCAGACCCATGTAGAACGCAATCATGGATGCGCCGTTCAGCGCCGTGATCTCGCCCACGTCATAGGCGGGAGCCACTTCCACCATGTCCATGCCGATAAAGTCGATTCCGCCGAGCCGGGTCAGAATGGCGCGGGCCTGCCACGCCAGCAGTCCGCCGGTCTCCGGTGTGCCGGTGCCGGGCGCGCATGACGGGTCGAGGCAGTCGATATCAAAGGTCAGATAGGTCTTGCCCTTGCCCACGACATCGCGAACACGGGCCGCGATCGCCACCGGATCGCCCATATGCACGTTCTCGGCGGTGATGATCGTAACGCCCTGGTCCAGCGTCCATTGCCAGACATCGGGCTCGACGCGGCAGCGAATGCCGATCTGCACCATGCGTCTGGGGTCAACCAGCCCTTCCATGATGGCGATGCGGAAGTTGGTCCCATGGGTTACGGCGACCGTGTAATTTTCGGCCCAGGTGTCGACATGGGCGTCGAAATGCACCAATCCCAAGGGCCCGCCGTGCTTCTTGGCTGCAGCTCGCAACAGCGGAAGGGTCACGAGATGGTCGCCTCCCACGGCAATCAAGTGATCGTGCTCCAATGCCTGCTGCTCGATCAGGGCCAGCGATTCATCCAGTTTGCCCATCAGAACACTGAAGTTCCCGATATCGGCGAAGTCCAGGGCATAAAGATCGGGCCACAAATCCGGATAGGTGCCTCCGGTCATTCGGCTTGCGCGCCTGACCGCGGCGGGACCATCGCGTGCGCCGGCCCGGTTGGTTGTCGCGATATCGAGCGGGACGCCGGCGATGGATATCGCGGCTTGCGCCGACTTTGCCGTGGTGAAGAACGTCTCGCGCGCGGCAAAAGTCGGCAAGGGACGGTCGAGTCGCTTCGTGATCTCCTTGTTCCGGTCGGCGGGGCTCATCAGATCTCCGTGTCTAGAGCGAGATCGGATCAGCTTGAATCAAGCTGATCCGTGAATCTTGCTCTAATTCAAAAAACCAGAGACTGATTCACGCATCAAGCCGGTTCGGCTTGATGCGATCAGGCTCTGGACGGTTCGTCGGCGAGGCTAGCACGGGTACCCGCAAGGAAATATTCCAATCAGCGAGCAGCCTCAATCATGGCCGGATAAGCCGAAATGTCCAGGTTCGGACCTGGCACATTTCCGAACTGCCGACCGCGGCGCCTGATGGCTGCCTTGGGTTCGAGACCAGGACCTGGAAAGCAGTGACGCCATTGCGTTCATGAATCCACGCTAGCCCGCCTCGTCGAGAGCGGCCAAGGCATCGGTCAGCTCGCGGCGCTGTCCGTCGCTGAGCTCGCGCAAGGGCGGCCGGAGGATGCGCCAGGAATCGCGGCCGAAGCGGTTGGAGATCGCCGCTTTCAGCGCCGGAATCAGCGGAACTTTCTCGAAGGCCGC
>DATKAF010000336.1:0-5682 GCA_035498395.1 Anaerolineales bacterium | reverse complement strand
GACCTTGGCCGTATCTCCGAGATCTGGCGCTACGGGAGCGTGGTGCGCTCATGGCTCCTCGACCTGACGGCCCGCGCCCTCGAAGCCGACCCGACTCTCTCCGACCTGGAGCCGTGGGTCGAGGACTCGGGCGAGGGCCGCTGGACCGTGGCAGAGGCCATCGAGCACAATGTGCCCGCGCCAGTCATCACGCTTGCGCTGGAGATGCGCCTCGTGAGCCGCGACCGGCAGAATTTCGCGGCCCGGCTCCTGGCTGCCATGCGAAACCAATTCGGTGGTCATGCAGTTAAGAAAGTTGAATAGCACATCGAAGTTGCCCTGCACAGCCCAGGAGCTTTAAGATTATGAGCGATCTACCAACTTCCATTGTCATCTTCGGCGCTTCCGGCGATCTGACACAGCGCAAGCTGATCCCATCCCTCTTCAACCTGTGTCGGAAGGATCGGCTGCCGGATCACTTCCAAATCGTCGGGCACAGCAAGACGCCCTTCACAGACGACCAGTTCCGGCAGCACCTCGCAGATGGCGTCAAGCAGTTCGCCTCCTTCCAGTACACCGAGGACGAGTGGCGCGAGTTCGCGTCCTACCTGCACTACCAGCAGGGCGGCTACACGGATCTCGCCGATTTCAAGAGCCTCGACCAGTATCTGAGCAAATGGGATCAAGGCGCCGGTGACCGGATGTATTACATGGCAACGCCGCCCGGCCTCTTCATCGACATTGTGGAGCAGCTGGCAGCCACGGGGCAGCTCCATGAAGGGAAGTACTGGCGGCGGATCGTCATCGAGAAACCGTTCGGCACCGACCTGGCCTCCGCGCGCCAGCTCAACGAGCAGATCCACAAGAGCGTGAACGAGCACCAGATCTATCGCATCGACCATTATCTTGGCAAGGAGACCGTGCAAAACATCCTGATCGCCCGCTTTGCCAACACGATCTTCGAGCCGCTGTGGAACCGCAACTACATCGATCATGTGCAGATCACGGTCGCGGAGACGGTCGGCGTGGAGCATCGCGCCGGTTACTACGACAGCGCGGGCATCCTGCGCGATATGTTCCAGAACCACCTGTTGCAGATCACGACCCTAGTGGCGATGGAGCCGCCGTCCTCGTTCCAAGCGGACGCACTGCGCAACGAGAAGGTCAAGGTGTTAAGCTCCATCCAGCCTCTCTCGGAGAAGAAGATCGCCACCGACACGGTGCGCGCGCAATACAAGGGCTACTTGCAGGAGGACGGCGTCCGGTCCGGTTCCACGACGGCGACCTTCGGCGCGGTCAAGTTCCAGATCGACAACTGGCGCTGGCAGGGCGTGCCGTTCTACCTGCGCTCCGGCAAATGCCTGCAAGACAAGCTCTCGCAGGTGGTCATCCAGTTCAAAGAGCCGCCCCACCTGATGTTCCCCCACGCCACCCGGCGGCCCACGCCGAACGAGCTGGTGCTCTACTTGCAACCCCACGAGGGCCTGCATTGGCGCTTCGAGGCCAAGGTTCCGGATACCGCCTCAGACATGCGCTCGGTGGACATGGAGTTCCACTACGAGGAAGCCTTCGGGGCAAGCTCCATACCCGAGGCATATGAGCGACTGATCCTGGATGCCATCTCGGGGGATGCGGCGTTATTCACCCGGGCCGACGAGGTGGAGACGGCCTGGTCGCTGATCGACCCCATCCTGAAGTCCTGGAACGAGAAACAGGCTCCAAAGCTCCTCTCCTACGACCAGGGAAGCTGGGGACCGGCGGAGAGCGACGAGCTGATGACCCGCAGTGGGCGCTGCTGGATGAACGGCGTTCCCGATCACTCGGAGCCGTCTCCCTCTCCACTGCCGGCTTAGAATCCCGAGGTCCCGGGGCGGTGCCCGGGAGCTCTCAAAACAGCCAAGGGGAATGGTAAAAACGGTTAGCCGCCGCCCAAGCGCCCACCGACTGCTGCCGCCAAGAGCCTGAAAAAGCCGGGCCGGGAACGCGTCCCATCTCTCCCGGTGACGTTTGTCACATTCCTGCAACCGGCGGACGAAAAAGGGCGTATATTTGACTTAGGTCGGAACATCCTGTTCGGCGGCCGGAATCGAACAGCCAATTTCACCGGGAAGAGAACCGCCTACTGAGCGGGACTCGTCCTGCGGATTATGGCTGTGTTGTGTACGAAGATCATTGGCAGAGGAGAAGCACGTCATGAAGAACAGTACCCTGTCTGCGCTCATTATCCTGGTGGCTCTCAGCATCGTCGCCACGGCCTGCACCCCGGCAGCCGCGACGCCGACGCCGGCCGCGATCGCAACAGTCAAGGCGGATAACGTCGTAGTTGCAGAAGGACGCGTGGAGCCGGTGCGTTTCACGCAGCTCTCACTGAATGCAAGCGGGCTCGTCAGCGAGGTGGTGGCCAAGGAAGGCGATACCGTTGCGGCGGGGGCCGTGATCGCCCGGCTCGAGAACAGCCAGGCGCACTCCCTCGAGTCGGCCCGGGCGGACACGCTCGCCAACCTGACCACGGCGTATGCGGCCGTGCGCGATGCCCAGTTCAACCTGGATGAATATGACATCCCGGCGGACTTCGCCGGCATGACGCCCAACCAGGCCGTCGACAGTACGCTGGCGTCCCTCAACACCGCGCGCGACGCATTCGAGCCCTACCGCTGGATGAATGACAAGCAGCTCAAGCTCACGCAAGCCGAGCAGGATAATGAATCTGTCATCACCAATACGGGCAAGCGGCTCAAGAAGGCGCTCGACGACGCATGGGCGAAGTACCGCAAGGCCGTCAAGTGGCTGGACCTGACGTCGGCGGTCGAGAGCGCCCAGGCGCAGCTCGCCCAGGCTCAGAAGGACTACGCCAGCCTCCAGGACAGCTCGATGGCCGAGGACACGGCCGGCGCCCGCGCGGCGCTTGCCAATGCCGAGCTGCGCGCCCCGTTCGGCGGCACGATCACGAACCTGGATCTCAAGGTCGGCGAGTCGGCTGCAGCCGGTACGCCGGTCGTCACGCTGGCAGATTTTGGCTCCTGGGTCGTCAAGACCACCGATCTGACCGAGATCGACGTGGTCAACATCAAGGAAGGCCAGCCAGTAACGCTTACGCTGGATGCCGTCCCGGGCAAGACGCTGAACGGCTTCGTGGAATCCATCGGGCAGAACTACTCGGAGAAACAGGGCGATATTGTGTATGAGGTCACCGTCCGCCTGAGCGACAAGCTGCCCGAAATGCGCTGGGGCATGACCGCCGAGGTGAACTTCCCCAAGGATGAGGGCCAATAATCCGCTGCGTTCGTTACGAGAGCCGGTGCAATGAGCCTCACCATACGAACGCGTGGAAAGGGAACCATGAAACCCCGAATCCTTCTTCTCACGATCCTGACGACCGTGGCAGCGCTGCTCGCCTCGGGGTGCGGCGCGGCGGCTGGGACTCCGACCGCGAAGCCTAGCGGAGCCGCACCTACGCCCACGCCATCCGGCATGACCGCCGAGGGCCGGCTGGAGCCGGTGCGTTATGTTTCGTTGTCACCCGCCGCAAATGGATCGATCACCAACCTGCTGGCGGCAGAGGGCGACGAGGTCCAGGCAGGGCAGGTCATCCTGCAACTGCAAAGCCCGATCGCGCCGAAGGCCCCGCCTCCCACATGCACCAGGATCCCGATCATGCGTCACCGGCTGTGGAATTACCGGCGGCCTCCATTCCTGACCTACGTGCAGCAGTGCGTGCCTGTCGAAGCGCCGGGCGGCCAGCCGCAGACCGCACAGACGCTGGAGGCCGCGCAGGCTGAGGCCGCCGTGCGCCTGGCAAATGCCCACCAGGCCGTTCACGACGCGCAGGATCAGCTCGACGGCTTCGACATCCCGGCGAAGTTCAGCAGCATGCCGGCAGCCGACGCCGCACACCTGGCGCTATCGGACCTGCAGACCGCCATCGCGGAGTTCGAACCATACAAGGGCGACAGCGTGCAGGGCTTGCGGACGAACCACAACTATTCCTGGCTGCCAAACCACCCGTACGTGGACACCGGCTACTACAAGCCGGGCGACCTAGCGAAGGAATACAAGAAGAAGGTCGACAGCGCCTGGGTGGATTATCGCCGGGTCGTGACGTGGCTCGGAATGGAGTCCGCGCTGGAGAGCGCCCAGGCTGATGTGGCACAGGCGCAGAAAGACGTGGACGCCCTGCAGGATAGCTCGATGACGGAAAGCACCGCGGGTGCCCGCGCCGCTCTTGCCAGCGCGGAGCTGCGCGCGCCGTTTGCCGGCACGATCACCAACCTCGATCTAAAGGTTGGCGATTCGGTAGCCACCGGCAAGCCGCTCGCCACCCTGGCGGATTATTCATCCTGGGTCGTGAAGACGACAGACCTGACGGAGAATGACGTGGTCAACATCCAGGAGGGCGAGCCCGTGAGCGTGACCTTCGATGCCATACCGGGCCAGACGCTGGACGGTACGGTCGAATCCGTTGCGCAGAACTATGCGCAGAAACAGGGCGACATCGTCTACGAGGTGACCATCCGTTTGGCCGACAAGCTCCCGGAGATGCGCTGGGGGATGACCGCCAAACTGCATTTCCCCGAATAGCGCAAGGCCGTCCCACCCAGCAGGTGGCGGCCGCTCGAAGAAGCGAGGATACCGATGACCGCATTCCCATCCTCACCCGATGACGCAGCGATTCAGGAAGGCCAGGCTGCGCTGCCCATGATCGACATCCGCAGCGTCCACAAGTACTACAAGAGCGCGGCCGGCGATTACCACGCGTTGAAAGGCATCGACTTGCAGGTGCAGCAAGGGGAGTTCGTGAGCATCATCGGCAAGTCCGGCAGCGGGAAGAGCACCCTGCTGAACATGATGTCGGGCATCGACCGGCCCAGCTCCGGCGAGGTCTGGGTGAACGGCACGCCCATTCATCAGTTGAACGAAAACCAGATGGCGATCTGGCGGGGCGAGAACCTGGGCATCCTGTTCCAGTTCTTCCAGCTCCTGCCATCCCTGAGCCTGCTCCAGAACGTGATCCTGCCGATGGACCTGGCCGGAAAATACACCCCTCGGGAGCGGAAGAAACGCGCCGAGCACCTGCTCGATATCGTGGGCCTGACCGACCATCGCAACAAGCTGCCCAGCATGATCTCCGGCGGGCAGCAGCAGCGGGCAGCGCTCGCTCGCGCCCTTGCCAACGATCCCCCATTGATCGTGGCCGATGAGCCCACCGGCAACCTTGATTCCAAGACGGCGGAGACGGTCTTTGGCCTGTTCAACCAACTGGTTGCCGAGGGAAAGACCGTCATCATCGTCACGCACGACAGCTCGCTTGCCAAGCGGGCCCAGCGCACCGCACTCATCACGGACGGGGAGATCGTCAACGAGTTCGTAGCGAGGGCGCTGCCGACGCTGACGTTCGACCAACTGCTGGCGGCCACGCACAAGGCCCGGATCATCGATTACGAACCCGGGGCCATGATCCTGACCGAAGGGCACAGCAACGACACCTTCTACATCGTGTCGAAGGGCACGGTGGAAGTCATCCTGCCACGGCCGGGGCAGTCGGACGTGATCGCGCTGGAGCTGGGACCCGGGAAGTACTTCGGCGAGATGGCATTCTTCCGTGATCGGAAGAACCACGCCTCCATCCGCGCCTGCGAAAACTGCGCTGTGGAAGTGCTGGCCATCACCTACGAGCAGCTCAACGAACTGCTGACCCAATCCGAG
>DATKAF010000335.1:0-5287 GCA_035498395.1 Anaerolineales bacterium | reverse complement strand
GCCCTTGTTCGGTGAACGGCCAGCCTCGTACGCCCGTCAGGTAGGTCGCGAAATCCCTGCGGGCGGGCAGCCACGTACCCGCAATGCTGGTGGCGACACCATCCTTTCCCTGATAGATGCTGCGCGATACCAGGCTCAATGGCATGTAGGTGCCGTCACTCTTGTAGAGCTCTTTGCCCACCAGCAGGCTATCGCCTCTGTTGCGCGACGGATTGCCGGTAAGCGTGACCTGCTCACCGATCCTGATGGAATCCTTCCTGAATCCGAGCGGAATCAGCACTGCGGGAGGCGCCGCTTCGACTTCCGTGATGGCCGTGGATCCGTCTTCCTTCTGCACCTTCAGAGAGATGTAGATATGCGGATTCTTGAATTGGTATGAGGTGACGGTGCCCTTCAGCGTGACTTCACGCTGCAGGTCGAATGCCGCGGCGCTGTGATGCGCGAAGGCCGGAGCCTCGACCATCAGCCACACCGCGCATGACACCAGAAGTCTTCCTCGGTGACGCATTACGATTCTCCCTTGCACAATTCTGCACGCCTTGTGCCTGGCGGCCTCGCCAGACCCCGGCTCAGACGCCGAGCACATTTGCAGCGACCCAGCCATCAGGCAAGACGCCGACGCGGATCCCGATCCGCGCGACAGTTATCACGTGCCCAGCCACGCGTCAAGGTTCAGCGGAATTGCCATCCAGTCACGAAGCGCCAGGAATGGAACCACTGTTTCACTGGCGGAGACATGGGTCAGCGACGTATACTGCATGGTATCTGGCAGTACTGTCGCGGCGCCCACTCAACCGTCATGGAGCGACTGCCCATCGACGCGGTGAAATGTCAGGCAAGCCGCTGACGCCGGCTTGTTTCCGGCAGAGGAGAGAGCAGATGAATAGCACCTTCAGTGCGCTGTTGGTTGGCACGCTCGCGCCCCTGTTGGCGTTGGCGCAGACGCCGCCGGCGATGGTTGCGCCGGACGTGATTCCGGCCGCGCTGACAGCGCTGTCCGCCCATGTCCACGCCATCCCCGACAACTCGGTCCCGATGGTCTCCAACATCGGCTTCGTCGTCGGCCGCAAGGCGGTGCTCGTCATCGACACCGGGCTGGGGTTGAAGAACGGCGCGATCGTCGCAGCTACTGCCGCACGGCTGGCCCCCGGCAAGCCCGTCTACATCGTCATCACTCATGCTCATCCTGAACACGATCTCGGCGCGGGCGCCTTTCCGGCATCCAGCAAGCTGATCCGCTCGCGTGACCAGCAGGCTGATTTGCGCGATCAGGCTCCGATAACCAACCGGATGATCGCCTCGCGTTCACCGGTTTTCGCCGCGTTGATTGACGGCGTGCCGTTTCGCGAGGCGGATATCAGTTTCGACAATGAATATGTCCTCGACCTGGGCGGCGTCAAGGCACGCATTATGGCGATGGGCCCGAATCACACCGCCGGCGATACCGCAGTGTGGATCCCTGGTGATCGCGTCCTGTTTGCAGGCGACCTGGCGATGAAGCGACAGCCCGTGTTGATGGCGCCCGGGGTCACGATCGCGCATTGGCTGATGACGCTGGATCGAATCGAGAAACTGCAACCCACGATCGTCGTGCCCAGCCATGGACCCATAGGCGACACTGGCCTGATCCAGGGCTATCGAAGCTATCTGACGGAAATCCGCGACCGTACGACTGCCGCCAAGGGCCGCGGCCTGGATCTCGACGCAACGACCGAAGAGGTCGCACAGGCGATGCTGTCGCGTTATCCCTCTCGTGCGCAGATC
This sequence comes from Anaerolineales bacterium, assembly GCA_035498395.1. Classification (GTDB taxonomy): domain Bacteria; phylum Chloroflexota; class Anaerolineae; order Anaerolineales; family Villigracilaceae; genus Fen-1038. The sequence goes on along the minus strand of DATKAF010000335.1, from coordinate 3,523 downwards.
GCCAATGCAGTCAAGGTCGCCTTTGACGAGCCGCGCCCACCGGCCCCGCGAACATGACCGACACCGGAACGTACCAACCGCCCCGGATCTGGGTGTGGAAAGGCGCAGGCTCTGGCCCGGACGCGAGCATCAACCGACCCGTAGCAGGACCAACACACGAAAAGGAACTGCCGGTCGGGCGCCACCCGCTGCAGCTCTACTCGCTGGGAACTCCCAACGGCATCAAGATCACGGTAATGCTGGAGGAACTGCTGGCCCTGGGGCGCGCCGATGCGGAATACGACGCGTGGTTGATCGACCTCAGGGAGGGCGCTCAGTTCAGCAGTGGCTTTGTCGCGGTGAATCCGAACTCGAAGATCCCGGCCCTGCTCGACCGCAGTGGCCCCACGCCCGTACGCGTGTTTGAATCCGGTGCCATCCTGGTCTACCTCGCCGAGAAATGCGGCGCCTTCCTGCCAACGCTACCCGCGCAGCGTGCCGAGTGCCTGTCCTGGTTGTTCTGGCAGGTGGCCAGTACGCCTGTTCTCGGCCTCGCCTTCGGGCATTTCTACGCCAGAGCGCCCATGAAGATCGAATACGCCATCGACCGCTACGCGCTGGAGGTCAAGCGGCAGCTCGATGTGCTTGACCGTCAGCTCGCAATGTGCGAATTCATCGCCGGAGCGAACTACACGATTGCCGACATGGCGATCTGGCCATGGTATAGCGCGCTGGTCAGGGGTGAATTATATGGGGCCGGAGAGTTCCTGAGCGTTCACGAGTACCGCCATGTGATCCGTTGGGCAGATGCCGTTGCCCAGCGCCCGGCCGTGCAGCGGGGCCGCAAGGTCAACCGCCCGATTGGCGATCCGGCCAGCCAGGTGCTGGAACGGCACGCCGCAAGCGATATCGACAAGGCCATGTCGGCGGCCAGCTGAAGGAAGGCGTTTTCCTCAGCCTCAAGCGTTCGAATCCGTCAGACTGACCAAGGCAAGCACAGCATGTCCGGAATGAATGGCAGAAATCCAACCGCGGCTGAAATGCGGCGCGAGGTTGTCGTAGTCCTGCCTGGATTGTTGCTGGCGATGATGCTGGCCATGCTGGACAACTTCATTGTCGGTACGGCGATGCCACGGATCGTGGGCGAACTGGGCGGTCTTGAGCATCTCTCGTGGGTGGTCGCCGCGTACGTGCTCGGCACCTCGGTGTCGACGCCGATCTGGGGCAAGGTCGGCGACCTGTATGGACGCAAGGGCGTGTTTCTTATTTCGATCGTGATCTTCCTGATCGGCTCGGCGCTATGCGGAGCTGCCGGCTCTGCACTGCTCGGTGGCGCCCGCGACGGCATGATCGAGCTCATCGCCTTTCGCGCCATCCAGGGCCTCGGCGCCGGTGGCCTGATGGTCAATGTGATGGCGATCGTCGGCGACCTGGTACCGCCCCGAGAACGCGGTCGTTACCAGGGCTTCATTGCCGCGAGCATGGCGCTGGCCATGATTGGTGGCCCATTGGTAGGTGGATTGATCACCGATCACCTGAGTTGGCGCTGGGCCTTCTATGTCAACGTGCCGCTCGGCGGAGTGGCGCTGTTGGTCATTCTTACGACCCTGCATCTGCCCAAACGGCGCAGCCAGCATCGAATTGACTGGCTGGGTGCAGGCCTGCTCACCGCAGCCATCACTGCCCTCGTGCTGATAACGACCTGGGGTGGCAGGCAATACACCTGGGCTTCGTCACAGATCGCCGGACTCGGCTTCCTGGCTGCCGCCAGCATGGGTGTCTTCCTGTGGGTTGAACGGCGTGCCGCCGAACCGATATTGCCTCTGCAGCTATTTACCCGTCGCAACTTCAGCCTGATTTCCGGTATTGGCTTCCTGCTCGGCTTTGCCATGTTCGGGGTGATCAACTTCTTGCCGCTGTTTCAGCAGACGGTACAAGGGTCATCGGCAACCAATTCGGGCTTGCTGTTGCTGCCGATGATGGGTGCTTCGATGGTAGTCTCGCTGTTCGTTGGCCAGATGATTACCCGCACGGGCCGCTACAAGGTCTTCCCGATCGTTGGCGGAGTCGTGATGGCCTTCGCGATGTGGCTGCTCGCGCAGCAGACCATGCACACACTGCGCTGGCAGACCAGCGCGTCTATCGCCGTACTCGGCATCGGTATGGGCTGCCTGATGCAGACCACGATGCTGATCACGCAAAACAGCGTCGATCAAAAGGACCTGGGTGTCGCCAGCAGCGCAGCCATGTTCTTCCGCTCCATCGGCGGCTCATTCGGCGTTTCCCTGTTTGGTGCCATCTTCAACCACCAGCTCGCCGGGGGGCTGCAAGCTCACTTGGGCGCGGCCGGCGGCGCGCTGGCGGCTGTTGGTGGACACACCGATCCCGCCGCCCTGAAACACCTGCCGGATCAGATTCGGATTCCCTTCCTGGATTCAATGGCCAAGTCCATCTCACACGTTTTCGCATGGGCGGTCGTCTTTGCCATACTCATCCCCGTGCTGGCCTGGTTCGTCCGGGAAGTCCCGCTGCGCGGCGGCGGCGGAGATGGGCCCACACCGAAGAGCGCTGAGGACATCGCGGCCCAGGATGCCGCCGAAAATCCGGTGATCGCGGCGACCCTGGAGTAGCGCCGCTGCTGGCAGGATCCTGCAATGGTTGGCGGGCCCGGATCGTTCAGTAGCGCCGGGGCCTGACACTTTCTATGTAGTGACTGCGGTCTCCCTCCACGCAGGCCACCTCCCACAGCTCCGACGTGTTAGTCGCCATCCCCGCACTGAGGCCACCCTTGCCTATGGGACCCGCAGACGCCGCGGTAGCGGCAACCGGTGCGGCAACCGTGTAGTGCCATTCCATCCACCAGGGCTGCGTATAGACCGTGGGATCCTCGATTTCAACGCGATAGCTGATCTGATTGGGCCCCAGGACCGTGAACGTCTCCATCTGGCGGACATGTTCGCTGTAGAAGTCGCCTGCCACGGTTCCCATCCAGGGAAAGCCGTTGCTGTTGGTCGTCGTCACCCTGAGCACGTTCCCGGCCCAGCGGCCGACGGAGAACCCCTGCAACAATTTCACATCCGCGCCCGGCGGTGCTCGGCCGTCGGTCCAAATGATCCGATGCATCTGGAACGGTTGCTCCCAGATCATCAGAATGTGGGTCGGGAACTGCCAGACGTGGAAGCCAGGCCGGAGTACTGTGGATGGAACCCCGTATGACAGGCAGCGGGCGCCAGTTGAAATGAACTCAATGCCCGGTGGATTCGCCGATAGCCGGTACTTCTTGCGCTGCAATTGCTTGGCCCTGGCCCACGGCTGATAAGGAATCTGCCGGTCCGGGGTGCCGCGCACCAGACTGCCGGGCCAACTGAGCCTTTCAGGCGGCAGACCCAGTTGCCTGAAGACTTCCTTGTCCCCTTCCTGGCAACCGTTCACGACATCCTGATCCCCGCAGACCGGATTGACATCCTTGTCCGGAGCAAAGGTCCATATACCTTCGATGACGGGATCGCCCCAGGCCGTGCGCGCCTGCTGGGCAGAAGCTGTC
>DATKAF010000334.1:0-11734 GCA_035498395.1 Anaerolineales bacterium | reverse complement strand
GCCGGATGCCCTGAAGCGCATCTACGTCGATACCGCCACCCAGTCGGTCACCGCGTTCGAGGGCGAGAAGCCCGTCCTCGTCACGACCTGCTCCAGCGGTGGCTCCGGCACCAAGACGCCCCTCGGCAATTTCCTCACCTTCCACAAAGGACCGACCATCCACATGACCAATGATGGGGCCGTCGGCGCCGGACACGGATTTGACCTGCCGGGCGTGCCTTGGGTCTCGTTCTTCACCGGCACAGGCGTCTCCTTCCATGGCACCTATTGGCACAACGACTACGGCAAGCCGCGCAGTCACGGATGCGTGAACCTCCGCCCGGACGATGCCAGGTTCATTTACCGCTGGACGCAGCCCGTCGTGCCGGTGGACACGCAGTACCTCTATAAGCCGGGCGAAGGCACCCACGTCGAAATAGCCAGCTCCAATCAAGGTTGAGCAGATTCATGTCTTCCAAAGCACTCTTTGCAGGTCTCGTTGTAGATGAGAATGACCGCGTGGTTGAAACGACCACGGTCGGTGACGAAGCCTTTTACGTCATCGACGATGCCGGCTTCAAGCGCCACATCCCCGCCGCGCAGGTCGACCGGCAGGTTCTTACTCACATGCAGGACATGATGAAAGGCAGCGAGGATCTCATCTCCGAGCAGACCGCCAAAATGCTCGGCCAGGATGACATCTTCACCAGGGCTATGATCGAGCAGCAGCTCAAGAACATGGACAAGCAGTTCGACGCGCTTATGCAGCAGGGCATCCCCGAAGAGGGCCGCGCCTATCTCGGCATGCTGGGCTTGAAGGTCACCATCAACTATCACGGCGAGGTCGTTCGCGTCGATCAACCCAGCGCACCGGGTGGCGAAGAACCCGGTGAGGAATGAGGCTCGGCAAGTGGCCCTCATCGGCGATCAAGACAGCGAGGAGTGCGGCATCCGCCGCACTCCTTTTCCGTTCCAGCTATAATCTCTTCCCATGGCTGCCGCCGAAGAAGACACCTCCTCCATCAAGGCCCTGCCCCGCAACGTCTGGGTAGTCACGGTCACATCCTTCCTCACCGACATCTCTTCGGAGATGATCTTCAACCTGATACCGCTGTTCCTCGCCAATGTCCTCGGCGTTGGCACTGCCATCATCGGCCTGATCGACGGCATCGCCGAGACCACGGCCAGCCTGACGAAGATCTACGCCGGCGCCCTCTCCGACCAACTGGGCCGCCGCAAGCTGCTCGCCGTGATCGGCTACGGCCTTTCCGCGTTCTCCAAGCCGTTCCTCTACTTCGCAGAGACGTGGGGCTGGGTGCTCGGCGTGCGCTTCTCCGACCGGGTTGGCAAGGGCATCCGCACCGCCCCCCGCGACGCCCTGGTCGCGGACAGCATCGACGAAAAGCAGCGCGGGCTGGCGTTCGGCATCCACCGCGCCGGCGATACGGCGGGTGCATTCGTCGGGCTGGGGCTTGCCGCCCTCATCGTCTGGCTGACGCAGGGCGGAGCGGTCGAGCTGACCCGGCATACCTTTCAGGTCACCGTCCTGGTCAGCATTGTGCCGGCAATTTTGGCGGTTGTTGTGCTGGCCTATGGCGCGCATGATATCCCCGGCACGCGCAAGTCGACCGGCCGCCTGCAGCTCACCCTTGAGGGCCTCGACACGCGCTTCAAGCTCTTTCTCCTGGTTGTCATTCTTTTCACCCTCGGCAATTCCTCCGATTCCTTCATCGTTCTGCTCGGCCAGAACCGCGGCCTTGACGTCCTGCAGGTCATGCTCATGGTGATGACCTTCAACCTCGTCTACGCCTCGCTCTCCGGGCCTTTCGGATCTCTCTCGGACCGCCTCGGCCGCCGGACGCTCATCATTGCCGGTTGGATCGTCTACGGCCTGATCTACCTGGGCCTTGCCCTCTCCCACACGGGTCTCCAGGTTTGGGTCCTGTTCGCCCTCTATGGCATCTACTACGCCGCCACCGACGGTGTCGCCCGCGCCCTCGTTGCCGATTACGTTCCGCAGGAGCGGCGCGGCGGCGCCTATGGCCTGTACAACGGAGCCGTCGGCATCACCGCCCTCCCGGCCTCCGTCATCGCCGGCTTGCTCTGGCAGGGGGTCGGATCATGGCCGGGCCTGGGCCCCTCTGCTCCGTTCATCTTCGGCGCGGTGATGGCCCTGCTCGCCGGCATCCTCTTCTGGCGCCTCGTCCGCTAAGATGGATCGCACATCATGAAAACCCTCGGCATCGTCGGCGGCATCGGTCCCGAATCCACCGTCGAATACTATCGCCTGCTCGTCGCCGCCTACCGCGAGCGCCGCCCCGACGGCAGCTTCCCACCCATCCTCATCAACAGCATCGATATGACGAAGATGCTGGCGCTGATCGGCGCCAACCAGATGACCGAGGTCACCGGCTACCTCGCCGCCGAGGTCAATAAGCTGGCCCGTGCCGGTGCGGATTTTGGGCTGCTGGCCTCCAACACCCCGCATATCGTGTTCGACGAGGTCCGGCGCATCTCGAAGATTCCGCTGATCAGCATCGTGGAATCGGCGCGCGACGCCGTCCTCGCCAAAGGCATTTCGGTCGTTGGCCTCTTCGGGACGCGCTTCACGATGCAGGGCAGCTTCTACCCCGATGTTTTCACCAAGCGCGGCCTCCAGCTCATCCTGCCCGACGAGGCCGAGCAGGACTACATCCATGACAAATACATGCACGAGCTGGTGCACGGCCTCTACCTCGACGAAACCCGCCGCGGCCTGATCTCCGTCCTTGATCGCATCATCGATGAACAGCACATCCAGGGGCTGGTTCTGGGCGGCACCGAGCTCCCGCTGATCCTGCGCGACGAGACCTACCGCGGCATCCCTCTCTTCGACACCACAAAGATCCACGTCGAGCGCGCCCTCGCCCGAATGCTCAGCTAGCAATAAGCCATATTGCCGCTGCCCGGTGCTGTCACCGTCGGCGGTTCCCCCGCCATCCCATTGCCACTACCGACGGAAGTTACCGCTGAAAAGGGTATGGCGGGTGATCTACCCGCCATACCCTTTTCAGCGGTTCTTTCTCTGGCTACAGCCCGAATAGGGCTGAAGCCAGAGAAGACCAGCCACCCTCCCCATCTCGGACTACAATATCACCATGACCTCCATGAAAAACAAGCGCGTCGTGATCACCGGCCCGACCTCCGGCGTTGGTAAAGAGACCGCCCTCCAACTGGCCGCCCTGGGCGCCGAAGTCATCCTCGGCTGCCGCGATCTGGCTGCCGGTCGCAGCCTCGCCAGCGACATCACCCGCCTCACCGGCTCCTCGCTGGTTGTCCCCATGCACATCGATACCTCCAGCCAGGAATCCATTCGCCGCTTCGCCAGGGACTTCCGCAAAAAGTACCGCCGCCTGCACGTCCTAATCAACAACGCCTCCGGCAACCGCGGCACCCTCCCCAAGGTGGACAGCGTGGACAGCATCGAGCTCACCTTCGCCACCAATGTCCTCGGCTACTTCCTGCTCACGCAGGAGCTGCTCGACACGCTGGTCGTCAGCGCCCCCTCCCGCATCATCAACGTGGCCTCGCAGTTTGCGAGCGATCTCGACCTCGACGACCTGGAATTCGACCGCCGCCCCTTCGAGAGCTTCAAGGCCTACGCCCAGTCGAAGGCGTGCGACCGCCTGCTCACGTGGGCACTGGCGCGCCGCCTGAAGGGCACCGGCGTCACAGCCAACGCCATGACGCCCGGCCTCATCACCGAGACGCGCCTCTACCGCAACGCCCCTCCCGAGCTGGTGGAACGCCTCACCGTGTATTCCGGCGGCCGTACCATCGAGGAGGGCGCGGAGACCCTCGTATGGCTGGCCTCCTCGCCCGATGTGGAGGGCCTGACGAACAAGTTCTTCGAGGACCGCGAGGATGTGAAATGCGACTTCCGCAACCGCAAGGACGAAGAGAAGCTCTGGAAGATCTGCACCGACCTAACGCTGCACCCTCCGGCTGGAAAGGAGTGATATGCTGACCGCCCGCAAACTTGCGCGCCATGAGATCACATGCCTGTGGGACATCGACCGCAGCGAGGTGATCGACAACATTTACTACTTCGAGAACGGCGGCCTCGTCCTCAAGCCCGAACACTACGACGTGCGCAGCTGGCCTCCGGGTGAGGCCGAGCGCTACACTCCCATCCTGCAAGACTGCTTCGATCGGGGCGGCTGGTTCTACGGTCTCTTCGAAGACGATTGCCTGGTGGCCATGGTCAGCCTCGATACCAAGTTCATCGGCCCTCGCCATGACCTGTTGCAGTTGAAGCAGCTTCACGTCAGCAGCGGTTATCGCGGCCGGGGCTTGGGCCGCCAGTTGTTCGAGCTGGCCAGGGCCGAAGCACGAGCTCGCGGTGCTCACGGCCTTTACATCTCCGCCACGCCGTCCGAGCACACGGTCGATTTTTACACCAGCCTCGGCTGCACCGTCTCCGCCTCTCCCGACCCCGACCTGTTCGTTCTGGAGCCCGAGGATATTCACCTCGAATGCGTCATATAGCAGCACGTACCGACCCTCCGGGCTTCACGTTACTCACCGCGGCACGCTGCTGCATGAGGATACTCACCACCAGGAACCAGCCATGAGAATCAGCCTGCAAGTCCCTAACTTCACCTACCCCGGCGGGCCCTCGCAGTTGGGCGCGACCCTCGCCGCCATAGCCCGCGCCGCCGAAGAGGCGGGCTTCTACAGCCTTTGGGTCATGGATCACTTCTTCCAGATCGGCGACCCCGGTAGGGTGTCCACGCTCGGCCCTCCGGAGGACGAAATGCTGGAAAGTTACAGCACGCTCTCCTATTTCGCTGGCGTCACCCGGCGCATCAAGCTGGGAGCGCTGGTCACCGGAGTGATCTATCGCTATCCCGGCATCCTCATCAAGACGGTTACCACGCTGGATGTGCTCTCCGGCGGGCGCGCCATCTTCGGCCTCGGCGCCGCCTGGAACGAGCTCGAATCCCGCTCCCTGGGCGTGCCCTTCCCGCCACCGAAGGAGCGCCTCGAGCGCGAGGAGGAGACGCTCCAGATCGCCCTGCAGATGTGGTCCGGCAGCGACGCGCCCTTCAAAGGCCGGTACTATCACCTGGAGCGCACCCTGTGCAGCCCTCTGCCCCTCAGCCAGCCTCACCCGCCGATCATGATCGGCGGTATGGGCGAGCAAAAGACGCTTCGGCTGGTCGCGCAATATGCTGATGCTTGCAACCTCTTCACCCGCGCCGGTGCGGATACGCTTCGTCACAAGCTGGAGGCTCTTCAGCGCCATTGCGATCGACTGGGCCGCGATTACAGCACCATCGAAAAGACCACCCTCAACACCGTCCACCTTGCCCCGGATAAAGCCTCTCCCAAGGACGTCGTAGAGGAATGCCGCGCTCTTGCCGCTCTCGGCATCCAGCATTGCATCTTCAACATGCCCGATACGCACGAGATCACGCCCATCGAGACCTTTGGCAGGGAGATCATTCCCGCTATCGCGGACCTCTAGCCCGATAGGGCACCGCGTCTAATCCGAAGCAGCGAATCCACAGCCCTCTGACACTTTCTCCACCGCGACAGAACGGTTATCCACAGGAACTGATCAGCTTATCCCCCGGCTTATCCACCTTATGCGCATGAATCGACCCGCAACCGATGTCCAGACCATCGCGGAGGCGTTCTCTCTCACCGCCGAGAAATACGATTCGTTCGCGCAGGATCACCCCCACCTGACGCGCATGCGGAACAAGGTCTACGAGCATGTCACGCGCATGGTTCCCGCTGGCGCGCATATCCTCGAGCTGAACGCCGGTACCGGCACCGATGCCGCCCAGCTCGCGCAGCGCGGCTATCGTGTCCACGCCACGGATGTGGCCCCCGGCATGCTGGCGCGGCTGCGCGATAAGGTCCGCGACCTCGATCTGGCGGACCGCATCACGGTCGAGCAGCGCTCGTTCCTTGCCCTCGACGATACACCCGGCGCCCCCTTCGACGCCGTCTTCTCCGACTTGGGCGGCCTCAACTGCGTTCCCGATCTAACGCCGGTCGTCGCTCAGCTCCCGCGCATCCTCCGCCCCGGCGGCATCGTCACCTGGGTGCTCATGCCGCACGTTTGCCTGTGGGAAATGGCAGAGGTGTTCCGAGGGCACTTCCGCCTTGCCTTTCGACGGCTCTCCCGGAAGGCCGTGCGCGCCAACCTGGAGGGCCTGCAATTCGACGTATATTACTTTTCCCCCCGCGAGGCGCTGCATTGGTTCGGCTCCGGCTTCGAGCTGCTCGCGCTGGAAGGCCTCTCGGTCCTCACCCCAACAGCGGAGAGCAAGGGCTTTGCGCGATCGTTTCCCCGCTTGTACCGTTCGTTATCCTGGCTCGACGATCGCCTCTCCCCGCGTTGGCCCTGGTACGGCTGGGGTGACTTCTATATTCTCTCTCTTCGCTATCATCCATCCGGATGATCCGATCTCCTGCACTTTGTGGTTAGAATAGAGCGCGATGGGCTACCCGCTCTTCCCCGATAAGCACAGGCTCGCGCCCCTCCTGCATGCCGAGGACATGATCGAGTTCCGCCGCAAGCACGGCGGGCTCGGTGAGCTGGCCGCGCCGCGCAGCGCGGTCCTTTGCCTCTACAAGGGCGCCATGCACCGCTTCGCCTGGAAGTATCCCTCGCGCCGCGTCCGCGGTTTCCTCGGCGATGTATATCTGTGGAAGCGCGCGCAGGGCCGCGTGGCGGTGCTGGGCAACTTCGGCATCGGCGCTCCCGCCATCACCAGCCTCGCCGACGAGCTCCTGGCGTGGGGGGTGAAGCGCCTCGTGATCCTCTCGCTGGCCGGTGGTCTTCAGCCTGACCTGGCGCCCGGCAGCGTCGTCATCGCCGACCGCGCCCTCCGCGACGAAGGCACCTCCTATCATTACTTGCCAGCTGCGAGGGACGTCTCGGCTTCTCCCGCCCTCGCCTCCAGCCTCGGCACTGCGCTGGATGTGCGCGGCATTGCCTCCACGACTGGCGCTGTCTGGAGTACCGACGCGCCCTATCGTGAGACACAGGAAGAGGCCCAGCTCTATCAGGGTGAGGGTGTCAAGGCCGTCGATATGGAGAGCGCCGGTCTGTTCGCCGCCGCCCAGGTTCGCGGCGCGCAGGCCGCATCCGTCTTTGTCATCGGCGACAGCCTCGCCGGTTCGCGCTGGTCCGCTCCGCCCGATATGCGGCTTCTGCACCGGCGTCTGAAGTCCCTCCTCGGCGCGCTGATGGAAACCTTACGCGCCCTCGATTGACTTGTCGGGGTCTGTGCCGGCTATCACGGCGTTTGGCTTATCGGCGGGTATTCGTGCAGGCATCCTGATCACATCATCCGGGGTGTCGCCTCGTATTTCGAAACGCGGCGACGTGGGCGTACACTGGAGGCCATCATGTCAAAAGACACATTGCGGCAGGCTGCCAACATGCTCTCTGTGCTCCTCGCGCTGGCGGTCAATATCCTGGCCGCCGCCCTCCCGCTGAACGGCCAGAACACGGGGGATATCTCTGACCGCTTCAAGGTCTACTTTGTTCCCGCCGGGTATGTCTTTGCCATCTGGGGTGTCATCTACATCGGCTGGATCGCCTTCGCGATCTATCAGGCGCTGCCCGCTCAGAAGGCCAGCCCGCGCCTTCGCAAGCTGGGCTACCTGTTTGCCCTGAGTGGAGTTCTCAATGCCGCATGGTTGTTCTGCTGGCACTACAATCGCTTCGGCCTCAGCGTCCTCGTGATGCTTGGGCTGCTGGCCGTTCTCATCGCCAGTTATCTCCGCCTCGATGTCGGCAGGACTTCCGTAGGCGCTGCCGAAAAATGGTGCGTGGATGTCCCATTCAGCGTCTATCTCGGCTGGATATCGGTTGCCACCATCGCCAACATCTCCGATTGGCTCTACTCCATCGGCTGGAACGCCTTCGGTATCGCGCCGGAGATTTGGGCGGTCATCATGCTGACCATCGCAGCGCTCATCGGTGTTCTGATGGCCCTGTTCCGAATGGACGCCGCGTTCCTCTTCGTGTTGGTCTGGTCGTTCGTCGGCATCGCGGTCAAGCAATCTGCCGCTCCGCTCGTTGCGTACACCGCTGCATTCCTCGCCCTGATCGCCCTTGGGCTAGCGGTCTTCAGCATCCTCCAGCGCCGCCGTCCTGCTTTCTAATCAAGGATCGCTTCCTGGTCGGTATTCCGGGTCCTGGCTCCCCCTCAGAAATATCCTTGACACCCACGCCTTCGGCTTGAATTCCACGAGATACCGCGCGATCAGCAGCCTCACAACGAGATAGAGCAGGTCAAGGACGCTCCAGTGCAGGATCAGATTGACGATCTGGAAAAGCGCCATGATGATCGTCAGCCCGACCAGCAGGTCCACGCCCCAATTCTTATAGGCCAGCCCGACCGCGCCCGCCATCTTGGCCGCGCCCAGCACGATCAGGTAGATCACGATAAACGTGTGGTGCGTGAGCAAGTTGGGCACCACGCCCATGCTCAACCGCGCCAGCAGGTCGTGCGGGTCCTCCGATAGTTCCTTGATCAGGCTCGTTTCATAGATCTGGTAGAGTTTCGCGCCGAAGAGCGCCAGCGTCGTCCCCGCCACGAACTCGACGGCCCCCAGCCTGAATTTATAGACCAGTATATACACTGAGACGTGAAACTCGCTTTCGAGCTTTTCTTCCTTTTGCCTCGAGAATAGCTTGGTTATGTTCATGGTCATCAGGCATTGGCGTACGGCGCATGCCAGCTGCGCGCATTATAACAAGGCAAATTGGCATACTTGAGCACGGTCTCCCTTGCCTGCATCTCCTCGGCCAAACGCGTCCAGCTGGCGGGAACGGCCGGCCTGAACCGCCGCGCATGGCCTCTGCTATACTGGGAACATGACGATCAAGAGATTGGACCACGTCAGCGTCGTCGTTGACGACCTTGCAGCCGCTATCGCTTTTTTCACCGTGCTCGGCATGACGGTCGAAGGAGAGGCGCCGGTCGAGGGCGAGTGGGTGGACCGCGTCAACGGGCTCGAAAGCGTCCAGGTCGACATCGTGATGATGCGGACCCCAGATGGGCACGGGCGGCTTGAGCTGACGAAGTTTCGCAATCCAAAACTGGTTGAGACCGAACCGGCGATCGCGCCCCCGAACACGCTGGGCCTCCGGAGCATCATGTTTGCGGTCGAAAGCCTCGATGACACGCTCTCTCGCCTGCGTGCCAACGGCGCAGAACTCCTCGGCGAGGTCGTCGAGTATGAGGGCATCTACCGACTGTGCTACATGCGGGGCCCTGCAGGTATCATCGTCGCGCTGGCCGAGGAACTGTCCTGAAGCGTTCACCGCCATCGGAGAAAGCGGTGGCGCCATAGCCGCTCCTTCGACTCGATCCCGCGGCTTGCAACCATCCTGCCTTCCCGCCTGGTTGCGCGGCGGTCTTGTCAGGTGCTCGTGTTGCTTGTTTTCTTCCTTCGCCGTCTCGCACCGTCGTTGCCGACGGTCCGGCGGCACGAACGGTGTGCTCTTAGTGGTGGAATCTTCTGCATCGTAAATCTAATCGCGGGCATCCTGTAAAGAAATCGTCGTCGATCTGAGATCTGCATGCTCTCCTATCTCCTCCTCGGTTCCGGGTTCGCGGCGGCTGCTGTCATTCAGCCGGGCCCCCTCCAGGCCTACCTCTTCTCCAGCATCACCCAGCGCGGCTGGCGGCGCACCCTCCCCGCCGCGCTATCCCCGCTCCTCAGTGACGGTCCGATCGTCCTGACCGTTCTGCTGGTCCTCACCCGCCTGCCCGATGCTGCTGCACGCCTCCTCCAGGCTGCCGGCGGTCTGCTCCTGCTCTACTTCGCCTGGTCCAGCTATCGCCAATGGCGGCGCGGTCCGGTCACACGGACGGCGGAAGATGGCCGCGCCCCGCGTTCTCTGCTCGAGGCCTGCGGCGTCAACCTGCTCAACCCCAATCCCTGGCTGGGCTGGACGCTCGTCATGGGCCCGGCCTTCCTTGCCGCATGGCAGGCCAGCCCAGCCCGCGGCGTAGTCTTTCTGATCTCCTTCTACGCCGTCATGACCTGTGGCACCGCCCTCCTCATCCTGCTGCTCGGCACGACGGGCCTCCTCGGCCCCCGCCTTCGCCACACCCTGATCCTCGTCTCCGCCGTCATCCTCGCCCTGCTCGGCCTCTACCGCCTCGCCCTCAGTCTCCACGGCTAGGCCCTCACCGGTCCGCCCTTAATTGCCGATTTCCGATTGGTCTTATTCCCCGTTCCCGCCGCAGCCAATGCTGACCTCTGAAAGCTGATAGTTGGAGCGTCGAGCATAGACCCTCGCGGAGCAACCTGTAAGGGCGCTTCAGCGGGGCTTCTCTTCCCTATTACAATTAGACCGACTCCGGTACCCCTCTATCAACCTGTAGATCCATGATCCGCAACCGCGTCACCTGGCTCTCTTACCTCATGCTGGCCTTCTACGGCTACTTCCTCAACGTCTTCGGACCGATCACCCCGTACCTCAAGAGCGAGCTCCAGCTATCCTACACGGTCAGCAGCCTTCACTTTTCCGCGTTCGCCCTCGGTATGATCTTCGCCGGGTTGCTCGGGCATGCCGTCGTTCAGCGCACCGGTCGCTGGGTCGCACTGTGGATCAGCGCCTTTGGCATCAGCATCGGGTCGTTGATCCTGATTGCCGGTCATAAGGCAGTCATCACCATCACTGCCTCCTTCTTGATGGGCCTCGTTGGCTCCCTCGTTCTAACCGTTGTCCCTTCCGTGCTCGCCGACCAGCACGGCGAATTCCGGACTCTTGCTCTCTCCGAGGCGAATGTCGCCGCATCCATCCTGAGCGCGGTTGCCCCCATCCTCGTCGGCTGGTTCGCCCTCACGGTCTTCGGCTGGCGGATGGCGATCGTCGTTGCCGTCGCAGCAGTAGTGGTCACCCGCTTCGCTTTTGGCACGCTGGCATTGCCACCTGTGAAGGCCTCCGCCGCCTCGGGGAATACCAGCCGCTCGCTGCCGCTGTTGTACTGGATCTACTGGGCCGCGATCTTTGCCGCTGTATCGGTCGAATTCTGCATGATCTTTTGGAGCGCCGATTACCTGGAGACTTCCCTCGGCATGGCCAAGGCCGATGCCGCTCGCGCGGTCAGTCTGTTCCTGGGCGGCATGATCCTGGGCCGCCTGGCTGGCAGCCGCTTCGGATCGCGCGTCAACGTCCACCTCTATGTCACCGCCTCCGTCCTGGTCGCCGCGGTTGGTTTCCTGGTCTATTGGATGGCTCCCAAGCCGCTTTTCGGGATGCTGGGCTTGTTCATCACCGGCCTCGGCGTCGCCAGCCTCTACCCGATGATCCTCTCGCTTGCCATTGGCTCGGCGGGCAGCAGCACGGTGCAAGCCAGCGCCTTCTCCTCTCTGGCGTCCGGCGCCGCCATCCTCTTGCTGCCCCTCATCCTGGGCCGCCTCGCGGACAGCCTTGGCATTCACGCTGCCTATCTGGTTGTTCCTTTGCTGCTCGCCATTGCCTTCGTGATCATCCAGGCTACCGTTCGTCTTGCCCGCATCGACCCTCACCGCGTTCCCACATCCTGACACATCGCTCAGGTTTGGGCATCTCTCCGGGCCGCGTTCTTCGCCATGTTCCACGCGCTTCACCCTTGCAGAGGGGGCTTCGTTCGGCGTTCTCAGTGACCTCCGCCTCCCCTCAACCGCCTAGCCAAGGTGCAAATATGCTATACTTTCTATTAATCATCCAGTTGAAACATCCGGTGTGGTG
>DATKAF010000333.1:0-5212 GCA_035498395.1 Anaerolineales bacterium | reverse complement strand
CAGTTCTTCAAGCACCACTGATAGACCGATATTCGTGAATCGTGGGTCGTGAATCGAGAACCGACGATTCTCGATTCACGACTCACGCCTCTCGGTAGCACACCGCCGAGTAGAACTCACGCAGGAAACTGGATGGGTGGGTGGTCAGCAGGCGCGGCTCGGTGAAGCCCGCCTCCTTCGCCAGCCGCTGCCACGTCTGGAATGACAGCGGGTATGGGACCCAAGGGTTGCCGCTATCCACGTTGTACTCCACCAGCAGGAACATGCCGCCCGGCTTCAGGAAGGAGCCGAAGTAGCGCAGCAGTGAGAGCTTGTCTCGCAGGTGCTCGCCGAGATGCGACCCTGGGTCCGGCGGCGTCACCGTCCCACTCGCCTTCCCACTGGTGGCATCGTCGCGGAAATAGTGCAGCGAGTTCGCCATCAGCATGCCGTCCAGCGGCGGCAGGTCGAGCGGGCGGGTAAAATCGCCGACCACCAGGTGCAGTTTGCCCGTATCCCCGAAGCGCTTGTGGTACGCCTCTTGCAGTTGTCGCAGGTCTCCGCCGGTACGGTCCACCGCGTAGATCTCCGCATCCGTGCCGACCAGCTCGCGCAGCGCGAGCGTGAACGCTCCGGTCCCCGCGCCGAAATCGGCCCAGGTGCCGCCGAGCGACAGATCGGCGGGACGCAGCAGGTTGACGTGATCCGGATGTTTCATGCCGCCACCGCTAGCCGTCCCGCGGCTTGGAGCACCGAAAGGGCTTCCACGGTTATGAACTCGTTCATCCTGCCTGCTTTGGTATCGCCCCAGCCTACCGTCGAGCGGCTCGTCTTCGCGCTGGCTGCGGTGACGTAGAACTTGCCCTCTGCTGCGAAGCCTCCATCCGGCAGGCGCTTCGCCTCCAGCAGATCCAGCGCCTCCCCGCAGCGCGGATCATGGATCACCCCCGCCTCCACCATGACCCTGAGGGCAGCCAGGATGTCGTAGCGCCAGTAGGCTGGATAGTGCAGTTGCAGGAACTCTTCCCTCATGACCTGCCCATCCTGCTGGCGGCGGAACAGCCCGCGCTTCAGGAACACCTCCGCCGCGCACCTGGCAGCCGCGCGCGACCCTTCGTTGCCGGTCAGGCGGGCATGCAGGCCCAGCGCGCGCAGCGGGATCAGCGATTCCCAAAACGACGAGTGAACAGCCTCCCGCTTCTTATCGCAGTTCCAGCCGCCGTCGGGCCACTGCCACATCCGCAGCCTGCGGGCCAGCTCCTCCGCGCGCTCGTCTGCCAGCCCCAGCGAGAGCATCGCATACAGCGCATTGCCCTCCTGCGAGGCACAGCGCCGGACGCGGCCCGCGATGGTCTTGATGCTGCGCGCATGCCGCTCGCCGAGCAGCCACTCCAACACCTGCTCGCGCAGCGGTATCAATCCCGCATCGCCGGGCGGGTAGCCAATGTCGGCCAGCGCGGCCAGTACCCAGTGCGCGCCCATCCATTTCGAGTACGGCCCGAGCGGGATGCGCCCATCCGGGCCGCGCTCCGAAAGCAGCCGTTCCACGCGGGACGATGAGCGGATATCCTCTCGGGCGGCTTTCGCCTCCGCCGATCCCGGCGGGCAGCCCAGGATCCCCGTTAGCGCCTTGTAACGAATAGACGGCTCATCCGATTCGAGCAGTCGATGCAGCATCAGGTTGGCGACGGTGTGCGTATCCATGCCTTAATCGTACACCTGTTGCCCGGCGCGGTGCGCGACTCCGCGGCTGGGATGCACCATGCCGCGGTCGCTGGACCACACTGCAAACGGCGCCATCACCAGCCCGCAGATCTCCACCAGCGAACGGTCGTAATTGACCCTCCAGCCGGCGAAGTCGCGCCAGGCCTGCTCGCGGTCGGGTTTGAGCGGCAGCCCCGCTGCTTCCAGTTGGGCAACGACCGCATCGAACTCGGAGCGGTGGATGCTGATCGGGTCGTCGGGGAAGCGCGGTTCCTGCGGATTGGGCCGGTCGAAGTGGTTGGCGATGCGCCGCAGCGCGAGGTATCCGGCGCGGATGCACAGGTCCGCGGTTGCGTCGTGGGGGATGTCCACCAGCGAAACGGTCAGCGAGGCCGCGTCCAGCACCGCGCCCGCTGCCGTGATCCACGACATGTTGCGGTCAGGCGAGCGGAAGAAGACCAGCGTGGCGAGCGTCGTATGGCTCTCTTCGATCTCCGCGAACCACGTCTCCCACGCCCGCCAGTAGTCGCCGAGCTTGTCCAGCCCGTGGATGCGGTGGAAGCGCAGCAGCATCTCGACCGCCGAGGGCGGGATGCCCGCGCGCACCTCCAGCATGTTCACGGCCTGCTCGCGCCGCGAGAACGCCGAGTACATGGTCGGCAGGTACGAGATGAGCAGCGCCACCATGATCAGCCCGAGCATTCCCTCCGAGAATGCCAGCCCTGAGACCAGCAGGCCGTGCGGCTGGTAGAAACCCAGCGTGAAAAGCGACGAGCCGCTCAGCTCGAACGAGCCAACCCAGCCGCCGAAGCTGATCGCCCAGTAGATGGCCATATAGCCGATGCAGATGAGCAGGTACCAGGTCGGCAGCAGCAGCATCAGCCCAAGCGGGGCGTAATAGGCCATGATGCGGTCGCTCTGCTCGTAGGTGTTGGAGAAATGCAGGAAAAAATTGAAGACGCGGCGCAGAGAACGGAAGACCAGGCGGGTCAGGAAGCTGCGGTCGCTGCGCGGCAGGACGAACGTGGAAATGGCCGAGACCAGCGTCCCGAGTACCAGCAGGAATCCCGCCATGAATACGGCAAAATGCAGTGCGCGGTCGGCGGTAGACATGGGCGCGATTATAACAATTTGTGGTTGCCGGGCGCTTCCAGTGCTAAGGGGTTATGACAAACGGAGAGCGCCGAGGCGCTCTCCGTTTGGAATCGAACGCTATCCGCGGCCTTTGGTTTCAAGCGCGCGCAGGTTGTATCGTCGCACTCGGAAACAGTCGCCTTTTCAACCAAATCGACACGTTGACAAGCGCAATCATGGCCGGGACTTCCACCAGCGGGCCGATGACCGCCGCAAAAGCCTGGCCGGACGAAATGCCGAACACCGCTACTGCCACAGCGATCGCCAACTCGAAGTTGTTGCTGGCAGCCGTGAAGGAGAGCGTGGCCGTCTTCGGGTAATTCGCCCCGATGGCCCTGCCCATGAAGAAGCTCACCAGGAACATGAACGCGAAGTAGATCAGAAGCGGGATGGCGATGCGGATCACGTCCCCGGGCAGCTGCACGATGTATTCACCCTTCAGGCTGAACATCACGATGATCGTGAACAGCAGAGCGACGAGCGTCAGCGGGCTGATCTTCGGCATGAACTCGCAGTAATACCACTCCCTGCCCTTGACCCTCACCAGCACCAAATGCGTGACGAAGCCTGCCAGGAAGGGGATGCCCAGGTAGATAAAGACGCTCTTGGCGATCTGCCCCATGGTGATGGGCACGATGGCTCCCTGCATGCCGAACCAGGTAGGCACGACAGTAATGAAGATGTAGGCGTACACGCTGTAGAACAGAACCTGGAAGATGCTGTTGAATGCCACCAGCCCGGTCGCGTACTCCGTATCGCCGCGTGCCAGATCGTTCCAGACGATGACCATTGCGATGCAGCGTGCCAGGCCGATCAGGATCAGCCCGGCCATATATTCCGGGTAGTCGTGCAGGAAAACGACCGCCAGGAAGAACATCACGATGGGGCCGAGTATCCAGTTCTGGAACAGCGACAAGCCCAGGATCTTCCAGTCGCGGAACACGTCGCCCAGCTCCTCATAATGGACCTTTGCCAGCGGCGGGTACATCATCAGGATCAGGCCAATGGCGATGGGAATGTTCGTTGTGCCGACCGAGAACACCGCGTTGAATGCGCTGACAGCACCGGGGAAGAAGTACCCGATGGCGACGCCCAGCGCCATGGCAAGGAAGATCCACAGCGTCAGGTAGCGATCAAGGAAGGACAGGCGTCGTGAGACGGACGACGCTGGTATAGCAGTTGCGGTTGCAGTCACAGGTCTCCTATTGTGCGGCAAGCCACTCTTCGATCCTTTGCTCGATCGCATCCCGGACTTCACGGAACTTGGCGAGCTTCTCTTCATCAGTACCGGTTGCGGCGGCCGGGTCATCGAAGACCCAGTGCATCCGCACGTTAACTCCCGGCCAGATGGTCGGGCAGTTCTTCTCAGCGTCATCGCACAGCGTGATCAGGGATTGGAAGAGTCCGTTCCCGAGGTACTCTTTTACTCCCTTGGAGCGTTGCCCGGATATATCCACCCCGGCTTCCTGCATGACTCGGACGGTCAGGGGGTTGATGCTTTTCGGTTCTAGCCCGGCGCTGAAGGCTTCAAAGCGGTCTCCACCGTGGATGCGGAGAAACGCTTCAGCCATCTGGCTGCGGGCCGAATTGCCCGTGCACAGGAACAAAATGCGCTGCTTGCTCATGGTCCTAAATCCTCCGTGGTTTGGTAGTTCTAAAGGCAGTATCGATGTGCATTAATGTGAGGAAGAATATTGGTTGAGCAGTTCCGGGATGTCGAGGGCAATTGCATCTCTCGCCGAGCGGAAGGCATTCATCACGTCCTCGTCGGTCCCTTGCACTTTGGCAGGATCAAGGAAGCTGTGATGAGTGCGTTTGCCCTTCCCAAGCCAGACCGGGCACTCTTCGGCAGCTGAGTCGCAGACCGTCACGACTAGATCGAAGTCCTGATCGCGGAACTCGTCTGCGGATTTTGAGCGGCCCTCATGCTGGATGCCGATCTCCTTCAGGGCTGCCAGTGCCTTGGGGTGGACGTAACCGGTAGGCTGCGTGCCTGCGCTGACCGCCTGCCACTGGTCTCCGAGCCGCGCATTGACGATGGCCTCCGCCATCTGGCTGCGGGCGGAATTGCCAGTGCAGAGGAACAGGACACGTTTTTTTGCCATCCGTCTATTTCGCTTAGACACCGTTAAATGTTCTTCCAATCTGCAACCATCAATGGTTCGTGCCCTTTGCTGATCGCTGACAGCTTTCTACGCCTTCACTGCGCTGATCTGCGCCGAGAACGGCACTCCGATGGGCATCTTCGACAAGATCTTTCCGCCCGCATCCTTCGGCTCGATCGTGATCTTCTGGAAGCCAGCCTCGGTCAGCCCGCGCGTCCATTCCTGCACCTCCAGCGCGCCGCCCAGGCAATCTCCCCACGCATCGATGTTATCCTTCAACGCCTGCGGGA
>DATKAF010000332.1:0-23087 GCA_035498395.1 Anaerolineales bacterium | reverse complement strand
GAGAAGGTCGGGGGTTCGAATCCCCCTGGGTCCACTGACAAAGATCCATCTCGAACAACATCAGGTCGGTGTAGAGCAATTCTTCAGGATGCTGCAATTCGAGCAGCGAACGAAACTTGAGGAGTTGCCCATCACCCTGAGGTGAGTTCGGGATGTTTTCTTTATAACCAAGTAAGCTCCCCAAAAATTCTCAACAACTATGTTCTGTGCAGGCTGCTTCTTCTTATTATAGTGGTTATAGCCTGCAATACCTGCGCTGCCTGCTACGGAATGGCAAGTTGGCAGGTATCAACCAGAAACTAAATAGAGGCGCACAAAGCCTTGACAGAACACAGAGGGGGGAGTATTATAGGTTCAATTATATTGAATTCAATATCATTAATTACAATAACATTGATAGTAATAAAGGAGATATCAGAATCATGAAAGATCAAAAGGATGAACGACACGACACAGCCCCCGAGGAGGGGGAAAACCAGGCCGGGCATGGCCCACGCGCCAAATACGGTCCTGAGCAAGTGCCGGAAGACAGGCACAGCCATCACCGGCATGTCCACGGTGAGCGGAATTTCTGGTCAGACTGGCGCGACGAACACCGTCATGAACACTACCATGAACACGGGCATGGCGAGGCAGTCCAGGCCCTTTCCCCCAAGGAAATGGAAGCTTGGCGCGAGTTCTTCCGCCAGAGCTTCGGCGACTGGCCGGAGGAGCACTGGATCTTTGGCGGGCGGCGTTTCAGCCCATGGCACCAGGGGATGGACAGCTTCAATCCGTTCGTGGCCGCGCTCCTCAGCAAGGGCGGCGGGCTGCTGCCCCTGTATGTGCTGCACCTGATTGCACAGGCGCCGCGTTACGGCAACGAGATCATGGACCTGCTGGGAGAAAAAACCAACGGCCAGTGGGTTTCCAACCCCGGGGCTATCTACCCGCTGCTTACGCTGCTCGAAAAAGAGGGCTTCATTGAAGGCAAATGGGAAGACCCGGAAAAGCGCAGCATCCGCATCTACACCGTCACCGCGTTGGGGCAGGCGGAAGTGGAGCGGATCAAGACCATCGTCACACCCAAACTGGCTGAGACTATCCAGGTGCTGCAAGAGCTTCTGAATGACCTGCAGTTCGGGAAGGACGAAAACGGTGCGGCAGCCAAGGCAGAGGCAGGCGGAGAATAAAGAATGAGCGACCAAGTTGGTAATGAAAAGACGCTGCGAACGATCACACTGGAAGAGCATTACGCGACGCCGGAATTTATGAGCGGGCCAGGCCGCGGACTCGGTGAGCGGGCTCGTACCCCCCCCCAATCTCCGATGGCACAGATTTATGCTCACCTTATGGCTCAACTCTTGGATCTCGACGAGCTTAGGATCGCAGACATGGATGCCGCAGGGATCGACGTACAGGTACTTTCGCTGAACTCTCCTGGTGTGGAACAACTGGATGCGTCCTCCGCGCAGGTACTCGCCCGCCAAGAGAATGACTATCTGGCAAAGGCTGTGCGGCGGCACCCCGACCGCTTTGCTGGCTTTGCCACTTTGCCAACCGCAGCCCCGGATGTCGCCGCTGCTGAGCTGAAACGCACAGTCCAGGATTATGGTTTCAAGGGTGGAGTGATCAATGGCCACACCCAGGGCCGCTACCTGGACGATCCGTTCTTCTGGCCGATCCTGGAGCAGGCTGAAGCCCTCCACGTGCCCATCTATCTGCACCCGACGCCTCCTCCACAGCCGGTCATCCAGGCCTCGTACGTAGGGAACTTTGCACCGGAAGTGTCCGCCCAACTGGCAGCCTCCGGCTGGGGTTGGCACATCGAGACCGCCGTCCATGTCCTTCGCATCATCCTCAGCGGAGCGTTCGACCGCTACCCCCAGCTGCAGCTGGTGATCGGCCATATGGGCGAAGCACTACCATTTATGCTCCCCAGGCTGGATAACGATTTGCCCATGCAACTCACCAAATTGAAGCGCCCGATCGGTGCTTACCTGCGTGAGAACGTTTATTACACCTTCAGCAGTTTCAACTACTTACCGAATTTCCTCGACCTGTTGTTTCAGGTGGGGGTCGACCGGATCATGTTCTCAGCCGACTATCCTTGGAGCTCAATGCTGGATGCCCGAAACTTCCTAGAGCAGCTCCCGCTCAGCCCCGCCGACATCAATTGCATCGCGCATGGCACTGCTGAACGTCTTCTACGCATGTGACGTATGGGAGAGCCGTAACAACCCGATCAATGAGTTATAAACATTGACCAATGGAAGAAATCTTCCCGGTCTCGGATCTCAGTGGTACAGTCCACAGGCGGTTGGCCAAGATCAGCGAACTATATCCTCGGCTGAATGATAAACAAACGGCAACGCTCTTGCAGATTGTTGCAAATCAGATTATAGTTAATCCGCTAGGCGAGATTGTCGGACACGAACTAAACTCGCCTTTTGTTTACATACGATCTCTAGTGAATCGATTGTCCTCCCCTGATA
This sequence comes from Anaerolineales bacterium, assembly GCA_035498395.1. Classification (GTDB taxonomy): domain Bacteria; phylum Chloroflexota; class Anaerolineae; order Anaerolineales; family Villigracilaceae; genus Fen-1038. Next base: position 20,613 of record DATKAF010000332.1, on the reverse strand, counting down.
ATAGGGAAGGGTGTGGTTCGGAACAGATTCACGTGGGTCCACTCGTAGGAAACACAATTACATAGTGCGAAGTCTGAACCGGAGTAGTAGGTCATTCCGTCAGCGAGAAGGGAGAGCGAGGTGGAAGCCCTTCAGGGTGCCAGCGGAAGCACACACTAAGAAGACCGAACTCGCCGGTTTCCCTGCCAAGCGATAGGGGACTTCATCGGTGAAATCCAGTAGTCGATGACGGGCCTGCCCGTTACAGCTTTCGAGTGACGTTGCAGCGCCGGGATGTTCGGGCGACGAAACGTAAACCGGGTGGTACCGCGGAGGATTCCTTCGTCCCTGGAATGGATGAAGGAATTTTTTTTATTGGTACAGCAAAGGAGAGGCGTATGCCGTTCAACAAGTCGGAATGGATCTGGCAGAACGGAAAATTCGTCGGGTGGGACGATGCAAAGGTCCATGTCACGGCGCATGCTCTCCACTACGGCTCCAGCGTGTTCGAAGGACTGCGCGCCTATGCGACGTCCAACGGCCCGGCCATCCTGGCGGTGGATGCCCACATCCGCCGCCTGTTCGGCTCGTGCCGTATCATGCGCATGGATGTGCCATACAGCGCCGAGGAGATCCGGTCGGCCATCCTCGAGATCGTCCGGCGCAACGGGCTGCAATCCTCATACATCCGGCCGCTGGTATACAGAGCGTACGGCACCATCGGCTTGGACCCGCGCGAGGCCACGACCGAAATGGCGATCTATGCCATTGAGTTCGGGCGCTACCTGGGTGAGCAAGCCCTCGACCAGGGCGTGGATGTGATGGTCAGCAGCTGGAGGAAGTTCGGCCCCGATACGTTCGCGGCGCTCGCCAAGGCGGGCGGCAACTACGTCAGCTCGCAGCTCATGACCATGGAGGCACGCGACCTGGGCTTTGCCGATGCCATCGTGCTGGACGTGAACGGCCTGGTGAGCGAGGGCAGCGGCGAGAACGTGTTCGCGGTGTACCGCGGGGCGCTCTATACACCGCCGGTGGGGGCGTCGATCCTGCTGGGAGTGACGCGCGACTGCATCCTTACCCTGGCTCACGAACTCGGCTACGAGGTGCGTGAGCAGAGCTTCCCGCGCGAGATGCTGTACCTGGCTGAGGAGGTCTTCCTTACCGGAACGGCAGTTGAGATCTCCCCGGTGCGCTCGGTGGACAAGATCCAGATGAGCGGCGGCGCTCCGGGCCCGATCACCAGGAGATTACAGGACGAATTCTTTGGAATCATAAAAGGCCAGGCGCCGGACCGGCACCACTGGCTGACTCATGTGAGATAAGACGAGGTGAGAATGGCGACCACCAAGAAGAAGACAGCTTCCAAGAAATCGGTTAAGCCGAAGGCTACAACCACAAAGCGGGCCCGCAAGCCATCGCCTGCCACGAGAAAGAAGGCGGCTGTAAAGAAGATCGTCCCTGCCCGCAAGAAGACGCCCGCGCGCAAAGCGACCGTCAAACAGGCGGCAAAGCCAGCCGTGCGCAAGGCTGCGGCCCCGGTGAAAGCCGCGGCGAAGGCGCATGCCCGCAAAGGCTCCGTGCCGAGGAAGAGCGTGGCTGCGGCTCCTGCGGAGCGCGACATTTCCTATCGCCCGCAGACGATCGAGCCCAAGTGGCAGGCCAAGTGGGAAGCCGACAGGCTGTATCACGCGGTCATCGACGAGAGCAAGCCGAAATTCTACGCGCTGACGATGCTGCCCTATCCGAGCGGTGACCTGCATATCGGGCACTGGTATGCCATGACGCCATCGGACGCCCGCGCCCGCTTCAAGCGCATGCAGGGTTACAACGTGATGTTCCCGATGGGCTTCGACGCGTTCGGCCTGCCCGCCGAGAACGCGGCGATCCGGGACGGCGTCCATCCGATGCAGCGCACCTATCGGAACATCGAGCGCATGCGCAAGCAATTGCGGAGCATGGGCGCCATGTTCGACTGGGACCGCGAGATGCTGTCGGCCGATCCCGAGTATTACAAGTGGACGGAGTGGTTCTTCATCCTGTTCTATAAGATGGGACTGGCTTACCGCAAGAAGGCCGCCGTGGATTGGTGCCCGAAGGACAACACAACATTGGCGCGCGAGCAGGTGGTGGGGGAGAACCGGCTCTGCGAGCGGTGCGGCACGCCGGTCATCAAGAAGGAACTGGAACAATGGTTCTTCCGGACGACCCAGTACGCCGACGAGCTGCTGGACTTCTCGCAGATCGATTGGCCGCAGACCGTGCAGACGCTGCAAACCAACTGGATCGGCCGCTCGGAAGGCGCCGAGGTCAACTTCCCGATCGCCAATGAGCAGTTCTCGCCAGAAGGCGACCAGCAGCTCTCCGTGACGGTGTTCACCACGCGGCCCGACACGCTGTGGGGCGCGACCTTCATGGTCTTTTCGCCCGAGCACCCGCTGGTCGGTCAGATCACGACCGACGAGCAGAGAGCCGCGGTCGACGAATATAAGAAGCAGGCTGCGCGGCAATCCGATATCGAGCGCGAGGCGGCGGACAAGGAGAAGACCGGTGTCTTCACCGGCACGTATGCGATCAACCCCGTCAATCACGAGCGCATCCCGGTCTGGATCGCGGACTACGTGCTGATGAGCTACGGCACCGGCGCGATCATGGCGGTGCCCGCACACGATGAGCGCGACTTTGCATTCGCCCGCAAGTATGCCCTGCCCGTGATCCCCGTCATCCAGCCGGTCGCTCCGGACGGCATCCCGATGGAGCCGATCTTGAACGGCGACACGATGGAAATGGCCTACGTAGGCGATGGCGCGATGGTCAACTCCGGCCCTTTTAACGGCACGCGCGTCAACAATGAGAAAGGCCGCAAGAATCCGGGCATCAGCGCGGTGATCGATTGGCTGGAGCAGCAGGGGATCGGCAAGGAAGCCGTCAATTACCGCTACCGCGACTGGCTGATCTCACGCCAGCGCTACTGGGGCGCGCCCATCCCCATGATCTACTGCGAGAAGCACGGCTGGAACCCGGTGCCGGAGGACCAATTGCCTGTGTTGCTGCCGGAGGATGTGGAATGGAAGCCGACCGGCGAATCGCCCCTGAAGCTGCACCCTACCTGGAAGAATACCACCTGCCCGGTGTGCGGCGAGCCGGCCGTGCGCGAGACCGATACGATGGACACGTTCATGTGCTCCTCGTGGTATCACCTGCGCTACCTGAGCCCGCACTACGACAAGGCGCCGTTCGACGACAAGGAATACAACTACTGGATGCCGGTCGATACCTACACCGGCGGCATCGAGCATGCCACGATGCACCTGCTGTATACGCGCTTCTTCCACAAGGCGTTGCGCGATGCGGGCCTGACGGAGGGCGACGAGCCGATGCTGCAATTGCGCAACCAGGGCATGGTGCTTGGCGAAGACCATGAGAAGATGTCGAAGAGCCGCGGCAACGTGCAGGCTCCCGACCAGCTGGTGAAGCGCTACGGCGCCGATACGACGCGCGCCTACCTGATGTTCTTTGCCCGCTGGCAGATGGGAGCGCCGTGGGATCCGCTGGGGATCGAGGGCGTTTCCCGCTGGCTGCGCCGCGTCTGGATCCTGTTCACGGACCCGATCCGTCCGTCCGGGCAGCCAGCGTCTGCCGAAGTGCTGCGCAGCCTGCGTCGAAAGGTGCACCAGACGCTGAAGCGCGTCACGAACGACTACGAGAAGTTCGAGTTCAATACCATCATCTCGTCGCTGATGGAGCTGCTGAACGAGATGCAGAAAGCACGCGAGGCAGGAGCGGCCGGAACACCCGAATGGAAGGAAGCTTCCGAGACCTACCTGAAGATGCTAGCGCCCGCCTGCCCGCACATCGCTGAGGAGCTGTGGACGGTCCACATGGGCCAGCCCTACTCCATCCATCAGCAGTCGTGGCCCAAGGTGGACGAGGCGGCCGCCAGGGAGGACGTGATCGAGATACCGGTGCAGGTGAACGGCAAGGTCCGGGACCGCGTCACTGTCCCGGCCGGCGCAAGCGAGGATGAGATCCGCGCGGCCGCACTGGCAAGCGAAACCGTCCGAAAGCACATGGACGGCAAGGAGCCGCGCAAGGTGATCGTCGCACAGGGGCGGCTGGTCAGCATCGTTGTTTAGTTGATGCTCGCACGTTGTGCACGCTTCCGAATTCAAGATATGGGTGGTGTTCTTCCACCCATATCTTGAATTCGGTCTTCTACTTCCCCTTTGGATAATACGACAAGCGGGCGGAGCATCCTCCGCCCGCTTGTCGTTTAAGAGAGTAACTTCAACAGGAGTCTGCCGTGAAAAGAGACATCAAGTTCCTGATCGCTCGAAACAAGATACTGTATGGCCGCAAAGAGGCCGACTGGGATACGGACGATTACGCCAGGTTCGTCAACGAATACCTGCGGCAGCAGGGCTACAACCAGGTCGATGTGGAATACGTGGACGAGTACCCGGAGAGCAACGCCGACGAGCAGGCGGCGCTCCGGGAAGAGATCGAGTCGGCGTACCGCACAAACCGCCGCTCGAACGATCCGACCGATAAGTATGCGCGGTAGGCGCTCCAGATCCTGAGTCGGGCTGACCCCGCGAGCGGGACGCTCCGCGGAGCCCGAGCTACGGCTTCCACGGCCTGCGCCTCGGGATCCAACGCGGCACGTTCTTCTTGTACTCCCGGTATTCCTCCCCGAAGCGGTCCTCCAGTCCCGGCTCTTCTGAGACGATGAAATAAAGTGTGTTGATGAGGAAAACGAAGATCGCCCAACTTAATATGGGGATGGATGAGAACGCCAAGGCTTCTCCAAGCAGCACCGTGATCACGCCGAGGATCATCGGATTGCGAACGTAGCCATACATGCCGCCCACCACCAACTTGCGGGTCGGGCTCCACGGCGCCAGCGTGCCTTTCCCAATGCGGATGAACGTCAGGATGGTCTGCCCCACCACGAAGAGGCCGGCCAGCAGAATGCCGAGTCCGGCAATCAATTGGAGGCCGGACGCCATGGTCCAATGAGGCTCGATCAGCAGCGGAATGACAATAAGCACCGTGATTGGCAACAAGAAGGATACGAGGTGTTGGAGGATATACTTCATCAATGAGGACTAGCCCATCACGCGGCCGCTGGCGTCAATGGACTTCACGGAGGTCAGACCCGTGTATGCAACTGCCATGATCTCAACCTCGAGCGTTTCGCCGGGCTCCAAATGGCCGCAGTGGCCTTGCTTTCGAGCTGTATTCAGGTCGTAAGGATAGCCGTTCGAGTTCTCGACGATAAGGGTGTATAGCCCGCGCCAGCCGCCGAAGGCGCGGAACAGCCAGAGATGAGGAAAGACAGCGGTCGGGAACGCGATCCCAAATCCGACTTCGGCATCCGTGTCGGTGACCGCGTACCAGCCTGCCGCCACATCCGGGAGGTAGTGCATGTCAGCCCAGTTGCCGGGCGGCGGCACGCAGCGCATATCGTGCTGCCTGCCAGACTTGTCCACGGCATACGGCCACTCGTACGCCGTGCCGCCCTCGAAGAGGTCGGTGCTCCACGCATCGGTGATTCCCGTTCGAGCGGGGATGTCGACGCGAGTCGCGGATGAGATCACCAAGGGAGGGTGGATGTTCCACAGAAAATCGAACGGCGCCGCTGCGAGGTTGGTATAGCGGTAATGGATACGGCAGAATGGGTCACCGGCGCGCAGGGTGATCGTCTTTTCGAAGCACGTTGGCCAGACGCGGCCGTAGTTCACAAAGCGGGCTGCGGCCGACTCGTCTCCTGTCTCAAGGACCGTCCATTCGCTGGCCTGTGCCCAGACCTCGCCATGATCCGGCAGCACGTCGCCATAAGGCACCGGCGTGGGAACATCATTGGGAATCAATTCATCCCAACCGCCTGACCAGACGTCGTCGAACTTCGCGCCGAAAAGCTGGCGTTCGGGCGGCAGATGCGGATTGTGCCAGAGCAGGTTGCGGCCGGTTGGCCTGTGCACGAAGTTCCAGATCTTGCCGCCCAGCTCCGGCAGAACATCCACACAGAGCAGATCGTTTTCCAGGCGGACCACTTGCAGGCCCTGGTACTTCCAATCGGTATCTACATGCGACATTGTCCCTCCCAGTACCAGTTGACAGTTGTCGGTTGGCAGTTGTCAGTAATCAGTTACCAGTGACCAGTCCCGCTAACGCGGGATCTCCGCCCTGCTAAAGCAGGGTCTTCGCTTCGCTACGACTTCGCTCCGATGATCAGTGGCGGGACTGGAGATACTGCCTACGGGCTTGCCACATCCACCGTGTAGTAGCCGCCGTAGGCGCTATCGGAGACATAAGTGTAGCCGACGCCGATGTCGCTGATGCGCGTGTCGAAGATGACGTCATGGTGCGTGGGGTCGCCCATCCACCAGTCAAAGGCATCCTGAGGATAACCACCGGCGTAAATCATCTCCTCCGAATAGCTGGCGGAGTAACCGGCGGCAGCGATCCTCTGCGAGGGCGTCGAGCCATTGGAGCCGGAATGGCTCAGCAGGCTGAAGCACGCCATATCGTTGCTGTGCCCCTGTGCGGCGGTCGCAAGCTGCGAACTCACATTGAGCGCAGAAAGCCCCGCGCCTGTGCGGGCCTTATTAATGAGCGCAATGATCTCGCCCGGGTACGATCCGCTCAGAACATACTTGCAACTGGCAGGACCTGTCGCGGCGGGGGCGGCGGTACCGGCGCTGGTCGGAACCGGGACGGCGCTTCCCGGAACTGGACTGGAGGCAACCGGTATGGTGGGCGGAGAGACGTCGCCGACCGCGATCTTGACCCAGAACGACTTCTCGGTGCCGATGGCGAGCGGCTTCCCATCCGAATTCCGCAGCTCGAAGATGCCCGTGTAGAAGCCGTCAGTGGATGGCGCGGTGAGATCGACGGAGATATTGACCGGCGATTTCGCGGTCGTATCGTCAACCGGAGCGGTATCGGGGGCTCCCATGCGGTCGCCGGAAATGAATGCGATCGTATAGCCGTGCCAGTTGCAGGAGCCGGTGTTCTTGAACTGCCACGTCTTCGTGAACTTGGAGCCGTTCGCCACGTTGGTGTTGTCGGCGATGGTAACGTCCTGCAGCAAGACCGCGGCATCCTTGCAGTTGGGGTCCGAGGTGGCTACGGGAGTCGAGGGCGTCGCGGCGGTCGGGGTTGTGGTCGGGCTGGTGTAGGGGGTCTTGGTTGCAGCCAGCGTTGCCGTCACGAACTGCGGGGTCAGGCTGACCGGCGTGGGCGTGCCGATCGTCACGCAGGATGCGATGCCGAGGGCCGAAGCGCAGAGGACGAGTAGGAAAGTTCGCATGGCACGATTCTAAAGCACGCGGGCAGGCGGCAATTAATCTTTCTGTGGGCTCGCCTACCTGCTGTAATCACTCCCGTTACGGCCATTACGGCGCGGCGAAGTCGACCGTGAAGTAGCCCCCCAGGTCGCTGCGGGTGTAGGCGGCATAGCCGACGCCGATCTCCTTCATGGCGGGATCCAGGATGGCGTCGCGATGGATCGGATCGCCCATCCACCAATCGACGGCGGCCTGCGCGTTGCCGCCGTATTGGGGCGGCTGGGCGTAGATGTTCTCGCGAACGCCGGTGGCTGAGAAGCCGGTGGCAGCGACGCGGGAGTCGGGCGTCGAGCCATTCCAGCCATCGTGCCTCAGGAAGTTGTTGCAGGCCATATCTTCACTGTGGGCCTGAGCCGCGGCGCTGAGCTTGTCGTTGACCGTCAGGGCAGGCAGGTTATTGCTGGCCCGGGAGGCGTTGACGAGCGCAGCAAGCTGGGAAAGGAAATCGGCATTGCCGTTCGTCACGCAGTTGATCGTGGGCAGGCCGGCGCCGCCGGATGAAACGGGAACCGGCGCGGCGGTGGGTGGAACCGCCAGATAGTTGCCGACCGTGATCAGGGCCCAGACCGATGCGCCGTCGTCGACCGGGATGGGATCTCCCGAGGCATTTTGTAACTGGTAGAACGTCTGGTATTTGCCATCGGTGGCCGGAGCTACCATATCAGCGGAGATGTCGACCATCGCACCCGGCGCGGTCTCCACCAGGGGGATGGATGCAGGACCACCGAGGGCGGCTCCATGCGAGTACACGGCCTTATAGTCCGTGGACCAGGTGCAGGTGCCGGAGTTCTTCACGCGCCAGGTCTTGGTGAAGGCGGAACGGGCATCAAAGTGCGAATAGTCCGGGACGGTGACGTCGGCGACGAAGGAAGCCTGGTCGGTACAGGGGCCGGCCGAGGCAGCCGCGGTGGGTGCGGTGGTTGGGGCTGGTGAGGTGGTCGGGCTTTCCGAGGCGGTGGTCGGAGCGGCGGCGGTGGGGGGCACGGTCGTGGGAGCGGTGGTGGGCGCAACGGTGGGCGCGGTGGTAGGCGTCGCGGCGGGCGTCCCACAGGCGGACAGGAAAACGATCAGGCCAATGGCCAGGAAAACTGCTACCTTCTTCATCTCTACTCCTCCTGCATGGCAAACTCGCGCTAGATCTAATACGGCTCGATCAAAACATCATCATCTGGCCTTCGGCCTGCAGCACCGGATCTGTCAATAATTGCTCCTCCAAGGTTGCGCGGGTCAAGATGGGAAGCTGAGAGATCGCCCGCCATAAACGATACTTGGTCACGCGGTAGGCTTTCATCTGCTGCGCCAGCACGGGATCACGCTGCTGCTTATAGGCGATGAGAGCAGCGCGGCCGCCGGGCACGACGAGCACAGGCTGCACATCCGGATACGGGTTGCTGACAATGGCCCTCCCGACGAGCGCGGATGCGAGAGTATAAAACATTTGGACGGGTTTGCGGGAGTCTTCCCAGACCAACCATTTGTCCTGCTTGCGCGTTCCGTAACGGAGGCGTTTGCCCACAGCTTCCACGAGGCCGGTCATCGAACCGATCTCGAGGCGGCGCGCGGCAGAGGTGTCCTCGGGACGGAGCCGCCAACTGGCGCCGCGCTTATCCGCATAGGAGTCAAGCACCGCATAGAGGAGCGCCTTGGAGGGTGTGAGCAGACCGGGAAACTGACGGCAGAGCTCGTCCTCGATCTCGAGGTATATGCTATCGGGGTGCTGCTGAAGGTAGTTGACGACGGCGATCTCGACGCGGTCGGCGAGCGATTCAAGGGAGAAGGGCTCGTTCCAACCCCAGGTGCCCGCCTCGAGGCTCTCGCCCTGTGATAAATGAAGGAAGCGCGGGTCTTCGCTCAATGCCGCCTGGACGGCAGCGTTCGTGCGTCGCAGGGCGCTCTCGAAGTCCTCCTCGCGCTGCTTGAGCGCATGCGCTTCGCTCAGGGATGAGAGGGCGGCGGTGTGCAGATAGATGTAGCGGGCCGACTCGCTGCGCTCTGCGAGGTGCTGCTGCATGGCGGCGCGAATCCCGTCCACATCGGGCTGGCTGTCCTCGCGCTCCAGGCGCTCGCCGCGTTCCCAGAGAAGCTGAAGAGGGTCATGCTCGGTGCGGAGGGCAATGCCTTTGATGTCAAAGCCGGCCGCGCTGAGGGCGACGAATGCGGAAGTGAGAAAGGCGGGTTCCACCTCGGGCAGCAAGCCGAAGAACGGCGTGCCGAGAGCGACGATCTCGAAGAGGTGGCGGAAGGCCGCGTTGAGGGCGGTCGCGCTCCAGGTCCAGTCGTAGCGGCGGCGGCGGAGGGCGACGCGGAAGGGGTCCACCGCGGCGCGGCCCCACAGCCAGCCGGCCCAGAGGGCGGAGAGAGTCCAGAAGGCCTGGTTGGGGCGCGGGATGGAGCCGATAGCCGCCGTGATCGGCAGCTCGCGCTTGACGTCGTGCGCCAGGTCCCTGAGCCGTCCTTCGTAGATACAGATGCCGCCCGTCTCGGGCAGCTTCTCAGGCCATGACACGCACGGAACCGGCGCAGCGGTCTCGTTCCACAGAGTCAAACCCCGCTCGAGCATCGTCCACAGGTTAAGCTCACGGAACTGCTGCGGAGTGTTCAGCGCCTTGGGGCGCGGGCGCTCGGAGGGATAGGCCCACAGGTCGTTGCCCGCGTCGCAGGCGACCAGGACGAGGGCGGTGAGGGCGCGGCGGCGCTCGGGGGGAAGGTTGAGGCTGTCGAGCCGGTTGATGATCGTGGCGAGGGCGTAGAGAGGGCGCGGCAGGTAGTGGTCGATGGCGTCATGGACGTAGGGCCGCTCGGGGTCATCCACAGCCGCAACGCGTTCGAGGGCGCGTGCCCGATGGAGGCCATCGGCGGCGGCGAAACGATGGGCGCGTTCGCCATCCTCGGAGGCGGCGGGGCGCTCACCCTTGTCACCGCAATCCTTGCACTCGTACACGCGGGCAAAGGGAACTGCTTCGCCCTTGCGCCAGAGGAAGGATTCGGCTTCCGCCTCGTGCCCGCACTTTTCACAGGGCGTGAGGTAGAGGGACCGCAGATGAGTCTCGAGCCGCTCGTCTCCCTTGCGAGAAGCGCCCAACTCCGCCAGTGCGGCTTTTAAATCGGCTTCCGAAGGAGGGCGAGCAGCCATCTCCATCAGGAAGCGCGTGATCGGGTTGTTGACGGTGACGAGGATGCGGTAACCGGCGCGGGCCGCCTCGACCGCCAATCGCGGCGAAAAGCCGAACGGGTCGATGAGCCATCCAGAGGGATGAGCCGAAGCTGCCGCGGGAGGAGCGTGCAGCATGAGCCAGGCCGAGACAGTCCCCTCTTCAAGAGGTGGCAGGAAACGCGACAGGGGCCCGGGCTCGGCGGCTTTCAGCCCCGGGATATACGGCAGACTCTCCACACCGCTAGTATACGATTCCCGTACGGAAAAACAAGCGGGATAAGACGAGAATCGAGAGCCGAGATCGTGAGTGGTGCATTTCTGCTCTGGTCGGGGAGGTTGGCCCCGTCCACGTTGCTTCCGGGATGCAGGGCGAAGAGTTGCATTGAGCATGGTCGGGGGCTGACCCCACAGGGGCGCCCGGCGGAGCCCAACCTACAGAGGCTCAGATAACGGCTCGCGAGGAACGGCGCGGAGGTCGCTTTCGATGGCGGAGAGCAGGAGCTGGATGCCGAGCAGGACGCAGAGCGTGGGGAGGATGACCGTGCCGGTGGGGGCGGGGATGTTCTCGCCGGCGTAGTGGATCCACTTGACGGCGCCGAAGATCACGCCGAAGAGGAGCAGCGGCAGGCCGGTCACGAGGTAGACCGTCACCATCGAGAAGTCGTAGATGAAGTATTTCAGGGCGAGGCGGCGGACAAGGGTGGCGATGAGCTTGCCGGGGAATTCGAACAAGACGCGGCGAATGGAGAGGCTGGAAATCTCGCCCTTGTAGCGGGCGGGCATGGGAACATCCTTTACGACCGCGCCCAGGAGGTAGAGGTTCGCCAGCATGGAGGTCTCGAAGTAATAGGTCGGGTCGATCTGATCGAGGGGCAATTGGGCGAGCGCCTCGGAACGGATGGCGACGAAGCCGTTGGTCGGGTCGAAGAGGTTCCAGTAGCCGGTGGCGGCCTTGGAGAGGAAGGCAAGCCCCATGTTGCCGATGCGGCGTGACAGCGGCATCTGGCGCAGGGCGGCGAAGTCGCGAAAGCGGTTGCCCTTGGCGTAGTCAGCCTTGCCGAGCAGGAGGGGAGTGAGCAGGTCGGGCAGGCGGCTGAGGTCCATCTGGCCGTCGCCGTCGATTTTGACGACCACCTGCGCGCCGAGCTTGAGGGCATGGCGGAAGCCGGTGACCATTGCGCCGCCGACGCCAAGGTTGTGCTCGTAGCGGAGGAGGACGATGCGGCGGTCGGTCGCGGCGAGGCGCGTGACCGTCTCGGCGGTATGGTCGGGAGAGGCGTCGTCCACGACGATCACATGTTGGATGTAGGGGGGGATATCGCACAGAACGGCCTCGACCTCCCGCTCGACGCGATAGGCGGGGACGACGGCGGCGATCCGGTAGGAGGCAAAGTCCAGGGGCTGGGCCATTCGGGAGGTAATTGTAACCGACGGGGGAGCGAGGGGTTGGGGCCGGCGGCGCAGCTTTGAGAAGGAACTGCGGGTTGGAGGCACAGCTTTGACCTGGACTTGTGGCCTGGGTCAAAGAAATCCGCAGAAAAGGGATGTGCAGGGGCATGCGCCTCTGCCGATCTATTTTTGACGGGGACGCTATGATATGAGCGAGGGCGAATACTTTTCCGTGGATTTGTGGAGAAAGGGATGGGCATATTTGGTTCTCAGGAACAGCTTCGACCCACGCTTGCAGCCTGGGTCGAAGGACTCCCAACTCAGGGAATCAGCGGGGGCAGGCGGCCGCGCCTATCCTTTTTGTACGGCATCGCAGTTGGAGTGTGGGCGGGTACTTTTTGCGTTAGAATAGAATTATTGCAGGATTTACCCGTGCTCAGTAACGCAATGTACGGAAGACGGCGGGGACAGCGGGTGGATCCCATTGGGACTAAAACGCGGCAATATGGCTTCATCGGGCGAACGAATCCTCATCGTCGAGAGCGACCCTGACATCAGCGACCTGTTGGCGCGGCAGTCGTTAAAGCCGCTGGGCTACGAGACGCAGGTGGTCCCCGATGCCGCGACCGCCATCCAGCAAACCGCCCAAACATCCCCCGATCTGATCATTGCCAATTTGAGCCTGCCCGGCCTGAGCGGCAAGGACCTGCTGACCGCGCTCACGTCGCAGGGCCTGCGCACGCCGGTGGTGGTCATTGCGCGGAAGGGCGAGGAGCAGAGCGTGATCCAGGCCTTCCGGCTGGGCGCGGTGGATGCGCTGTTCTGGCCGGCACGGGATGCCGAGGTGGTGCGGGTGGTGGAGCGCGCCCTGGAGCAGACCCGGGAGGCGCGGACGCGGCAGGCACTGGGGCAGCAGCTCGAAGCCACGCACAGCGAATTGCAGCGCAACGTGCGCGAGCTGACGGTCATCCTGGAGATAGGCCGGGCGGTCATCTCGATGACAGACCAACGGAAGCTGTTCGACCGCATCCTGGAAGGCGCGCAGCAACTGGCAGAGGCCGACCTGGCCTGGCTGCTGGTACGCGACGACCGATCGAGGAGCTACCTGCTGGCGGCGCAGCGCGGGCTACCGGCGGCATGGGCGCGGCGGATCAACCAGCCGCTCGACGACGGGATCGGGGCGCTCGTGGCGCTCTCGGGTGAAGCACTGAGCATCCACGGCGCGCCGCTCGAAAAGTTCAAGGTGGCGGCGCTCGGAAAGTCCGCGGCGGTGCTGCCGATGAAAGTCCAGAAGGAAGTCATCGGGCTGCTGATGGTGGCGCGCAAGGCGGACCGGGAGATCGATAAGGCGGCCTTGACGCTGCTCGAAGCGGCGGCCGATTTCGGCAGCATCTCCCTGGTGCAGGCGCGGCTGTTCCGCGCCATCGCGCAGTCGAAGGAAGCCGCCCGGTCCAACGAGAAGATCCGCACGGGCATGCTGGAGTCGGCGAGGGAATCGATCCGGGAGGAGACGCAGGGAGCGATGTCCCGGTTGGAGACGTTGCTCTCCGGCAAGCAAGGGCCATTGACGAAGGAACAGCAAGACGCCCTGAAGGACATCCGGAGCTCGATGCAGCGACTGGCGCATAGCGCCGAAACAACGATCCCCGCCGATCCCATGAGGCCGAGTTAGCCGCATGACAGACCGTGAATTGGTGCTCCTCGCGTTGGATACATCGCCCGCGCTGAGCCTGATGGAGCGCGCGCTCAAGGCGGTCGATTACGATGTAGCCGTCGTTCACGACCATGCCAGCCTGGTGAAGGTACTGGACGAAGCCTCGCCGGCCCTGCTGCTCGTCGGCGAGATGTTCGATGGCAGGAACGGGATCGAGATCGCCAGGAGCCAGCTCGAGCGCTTTCCGACGCTGCCGATCCTGTTGTACGCCGACAGGGACACGACCGGGATTGTCAAGAGTGTGATGAGCGCCGGGCTGAGCGGCTACCTGCACCCTCCGCTCCGGACGGACGACATTGTCGAAGCGGTGCAGCGCAGCCTGGAGCGCGCACGGCACCTCGGCGACTGGATCCGCCGCGAAGTCCGGCTTACGACCTCCTCGCTGGAGCACCGGGCCCGCATGTCCGAGAAAGAGAAGGCGAGGCTGGAATCGATATTCTCCAGCATCGAGGACGGCGTGATCGTGCTGGATGACGCGAGGCGGTTCATCCTGATCAACCGGGTGGCGCGCGAGGCATTCGGCCTGGACAGCACGGACCTGACGGGCCGCAACATCGACGACGTCATCAACCACACGGACCTGCGGGCGCTGATGGCAAAGTACGGCGACGGGGTGGTCAAATACTACGAGCTGAACTTCGACGACGGGCGGGTGTTCAACGCACAGCACACACCGATCCCGGAGATCGGCTCGGCGATCACCATGCAGGACATCACGTACCTGAAGCGCCTGGACCAGATGAAGAGCGACTTCGTACACACGGTGTCGCACGACCTGCGCTCGCCGCTGACCGCGGTGCTGGGTTACGCCGAACTTGTGGAGCGCGTGGGGCCGCTCACGGAGCAACAACAGGAATTCGTGCGGCGCATCCAGGGCAGCGTGCAGAACATCACGGCGCTGGTCAACGAACTGCTGGACCTCGGTCGGCTGGAGGCGGGCTTTGATTCGAGGCGGGAGAGCGTACAACTCGAAAGCATCCTGGCGTACTCGCTGGGGCAGTTCGAGCCGACGATCCAGAAGAAGAAGCTTCAGCTAAGGCAGGACGTGGCGAACGGGCTGCCGCCGCTGCGTGCAAACCCGATCCGCATCCGGCAGATGATCGACAACCTTGTGGGAAATGCGGTGAAGTACACGCCGGCCGGAGGGGAGATCGGCATCCAGGTGCACGCGGAGGACCGGCAGCTCATCTTCGAGGTGAAGGACAGCGGGCCGGGCATTCCGCTCGACGAGCAACAGCGCATCTTCGAGAAGTTCTATCGCGGGAGCAACGTCTCGGAACTGCGAGGCTCGGGGTTGGGGCTATCGATCGTGAAATCGATCGTGGACAGTTATCACGGGCGGGTGTGGGTGGAATCGGATGTGAATGAAGGCGCGACGTTCATTGTCGTGTTGCCGGCATACGAGCCGAAAGAGGTATAAGCCTCGCAGCAAGGAGCGAAGGACAGCGAGAAGGATGCGGAGGCAGAGGGCCGCATCTTTTTTGATACCGGTTGCCCGCCTGAAGGAAATACCGGATTAAAGCGCCACCGCCGGAGAGCGCCGGCGGTGGCTTTCGCCAAAGGAGGAGACAGTGAGGAGCATCTTGGAGGTGTCTTTGAACCGTCTCCAGTTGCATGATACATCAGCCGGGGAAGAAGCGGCATTATCGAATGTCACGCCATGCTCGTGATGATATTCACGAACAAAAAGCATAAAAGACGTAGACTATTGCGAAGAAGCGGGGATTCGGCTTAGTTTCTGAAGGAATTCGCGGGCCAACGCAACTGCGTCCCGATCGTCCCGATACATGACGAGCTGCAAGTTGGGGTCGGGGTTGCCGCTGATCATTTTGGAAAGCTTGCGGTCAGCCTGGCACAGGCACAGGACGCGCTTGCCGAGCCCGAGGGCGTAGCCAATCTCGTAACCGACGCCATGCGAAGGCGCGCTGACCTCGGCCACCAGCGCATCTGCCTTGCGTATCCACTCCACGTCGCGCTGATAGACCTCGGCGGGCGAGACGATGGCTTCCAACGCCACGACACTGGAGGCGGCGAGGTGGGCGGTGGGCACTTCGTGACCGTCGGCAAGGAGGGCGGCCATCAACGCCTGATAGACCGGCTCGAACTCGCGCCCGCCCGTGATGGAGCACGCGAAATAGATGTTCATCTGCGAGACAAGTCCGAAAGGATGGACGACTGGGAGCGACGAACGGTCACGGCATCCGGACTGACGCCGGACCGCCTGCTTTCGAGCTCGGTGCTGAAGCCCAGCCAGTCATTCACCAGCAAGACGATGTGGGGCGTCTCGTCTTTGAAGAAGAACGGGGAGAGAAAGAGGCGGAGGGTCGCCTTCGGCATGGGTAGAGAATTGAGGTCGATGACAACCGCGGTGCGCCTGAGGAGAGGCTCGATGGTATCGCGCCTCAGCCCATGAATGCGAGCGGGCGGAAACAAGGCCGCCATGCTAACGCTGCTTGTGCGGCGGATGCGGCGGTAGGAAACATTCATCCGGAGGAACGGGGTGGCTACCAGGAAGTGATCGGCGTAGGCGCGAACATAAGCGCTCTTGCGGAGGAGCATCAAGAAGAGGGCGGACAGGATGCAAAGGGCGCCCGCACCCGCCAGTATCATCCAGGCCCAGGGCTGCGTGAGGCGCGTGTATAGGTCCTGGTAGCGCCACCAGGCGAGGGCCAGCAGGGCGGCGCCGATCAGGAAGACCGGAGGCCACCAGCGATCCATCATTCGAGTGTAGACGAGAAGTGGATACCTCTTTCCCGCTTTAGCCATGCAGACTATTCTTGATCGTCAGGCGGGAGAATATGCTCACCGGCCTCGGGGAGGACCGGACTGCCGTTGATCTGGGCGCTGAGGCGCCCAATGGCCTGCTCCAGATGCTCGCCACGCAGGCTGAACGTTACGTCACCGCGGGTCTTTTCGATGATGCCGCGGGCAAGGTCGGTCTGGCGGCGCAAGCCGTTGGTGATGGCATCGGGGTAGTCCATGGTGACCAGCACGGAGTAGATGTCATCCATGATGCCGAGGAGCCGCTCGGCTTCCTGCGAATAGCCGTGACGCAGGATGTCGAGAGTTCGGCGGCGCAGCTCGCCCACGACCTCGGCCAGGCCGTTCAGGTATGTGAAACCGGCGACGCCCAGCTCCTCGGGGGTCAGCAGAGGGCGGTTCTGGATGAGGGCGCAGGTGACGTTGGCTTCGACGAATTCCTTCATGGCATCCTGGGTGTAGCCGGCGTAGAAAAGGTCGGGGTGCGCGGCGAGGTCGCTCTTGAGGGAGAGCGCCAAGCGCTTGGCTTCGTCCAGGTGCTCCTGCATGACCGGGGTTTCGTCTCGGTGGACGGCGCGGATGGCGAGCGAGCAGGCGCGCGTGAGCTGGCGCGCCTGTGCAAGGGCGCGGTCGCGGGTGGTCGTGCGCGTATCGAAGTCCTGGCGGATCTGGTCGGCGATGTTTTCCAGTTTATGCATATGTGTGAGCTCTCAACAACAAGCGGTGGCGGCGTGGATGGAATCCGCGTGGAGAGGAGCGTTTTACGGCTCGTTTTCGGAAGGCGGGTGGGGCCGGAACAGGTGCTCCGCAAGGGAGGTGTTCATTGGCACGTGGATCTCGCCGAAGGCCGCCTCATAGCGCGCCAGGTTCTCGGTGAGTGCGCGCAGCAGCAGCTTGGCAGAGAGAGGCGACATCAACACGCGGGCCTTGACGACCGCGTTGGTGTCGGCGGGCAGCAGATGGGCGAAGTCGATGACGATGTCGGCGGGGGAGTGGGAGATGCGCGCCAGGTTGGCGTAGACGATCTCCAGCCCGGTCGGGATCTCGAGCGTCGGGGAAACGGAGGTTTTCGGAGGTACAGACATGGAGGATTTTCCCTGGAAATAGGATTTGGAAGGAAGTTAGTGAATGTAGTGACCAGAGATCGGCAATGTAGGGAGTGCAGCGCTTAGAACGGGATGTCGTCTTCGGCGGGTGCGGTCGCCATGTCCCCTGTATCGGACGACATGCCGCCGCCATCGCCGTCGGCGCGGGTGCTGAGGAAGCGGACCGTCCCGGCGGTCACTTCGAACGAGGCGCCGGATGA
This sequence comes from Anaerolineales bacterium, assembly GCA_035498395.1. Classification (GTDB taxonomy): domain Bacteria; phylum Chloroflexota; class Anaerolineae; order Anaerolineales; family Villigracilaceae; genus Fen-1038. The sequence continues at coordinate 2,962 of DATKAF010000332.1, read as the reverse complement.
GCCGTCCTGCTTTTGCCAGATGCGCGGGCCGCCAGTGTTCTTATCCGGGGTAAGACGCCCTTCGACCAGCACCTTGCTGCCCTTCTTGAGGTACTGGTTGCAGATCTCGGCTTGCTTACCCCAGGCAGAGATGCGGAACCAGATGGTCTCGTTTACCTGCTCACCGTTGGACGAGGTGTACTTGCGGTTGGATGCCACAGAGAATGAGGTCACGGCCTGCCCGGAGGGGGTATAGCGCATCTCCGGGTCCTTCCCCAGATTCCCCACGATGATGATGGTGTGGTACATGGCGACTCCTTTGAGTTAAGGGAACGCCGCAGTCGCGGCGTTGACGGTTGGCAACTCCCATTGTACACGTATTGTGCGCCAATGCAAGCTTGCCGCATCGATTTTAATATGAAAGCGGGCTGCGCCAAAGGCGCAGCCCGCTTAGCCAGACCTTTCCGAATCGAAAGCTCCAGCCGATATGCAGGAGCTCTCTCCTGCTCCAGGGTAGTACTTATTCTTAATCCGCCGACGCCACGGCAGGCTGTGCAGCCTCCTGCGGCTGCGGGCGGGCCGCCAAACGGAAGCCGGCAAACATCAGGATGGCAGCCAGCAGCTCGCCGAGGTAGAGGAGCTCGCCGTAACCAAAGCGGGTCAGCGCGCTGGCGGAGCCGATCGAGAGGGCGCCGGCGGCGATGAGCACGTTGCCGATGACACGGTTCGGCAGGACACGCTTGCGCCAGAAGAGATAGGCGGACCAGATCGCGCCGCCCACCAATGTGATGAGACCGTAAATGTTAAAGAAGGGCGTCATCAGCCGCACGGGGGAGCCGAGCGGCAGCAGCCCGGGGATGACCGTTACCTCCTGGCCACGATAGGTGACGGTGGCAGTCTGCGTCCCGGCGGGCGCTGTCTCACCCGGCGGAACCACTTTAGTACCGTACTGCTCACTGACCGGCTTTGACGTGGTGAAGACGGAGGTATTCAGGGTGGGCATGGCCTTGAGCATCAGATAGCCCGCGAAGAGGCTGCCAATGACCAGCACGGCAGTTACCACCGTAACCCATGGCCTGCGGAAGAGCAGATTCAGGGTGCCGTGCCCGATCCAGGCCGCGTTGAGGGCCGCGCCGAAGAGGTACCAGACGAAGAATACCCACTGATTCCAGGCGAGCGAGAGATAGGCCTCGGCGAAGCTACCGGAGGCAAACATTGCGAGCCCAATGCCCCAAAAAAGGAAAGGCGGGGCGCGACGGACGGCGTACCGCTGCAAGACCCAGACGGTGAACCCGAGCATGATGGCAGTCGAGATGAACGGAAGAAGCTGATTGACCGACATGTATTCCCTCCAAATCAACTAGAAGTGGATGAAGCCCAGCAGCACGGCTGCGGCAAACAGGATCAGGAGGACGGTCAGCACGCCCATGACGATCAGAGCGACCGGCACGACCTTTTCAAATAGGATCGAGTCTTTTGGCGCGTGTGACTTGCTTTGCTGGGGTGTCTGTGTACCCATGGCGGCCCTCATCCCGAAAACCTGGCATATTCTCCCTGCGCTTACCGTAAGGGTCAATGCAGGTTTGCGTAGATTCGGATTAATGTTTTTGAAGTGGGCAGAACCGGGGCTTGAGGAACAGCGGCGAGACGCCTATACTGTCTGATAGCGTCTAAAGGAGCCCAGATGAAGCGAAGCCGAATCCGGATTGCCCTCTTCGCAAGCCTGCTGTGCGTGGCGTCGGTGGCCTGCTCTCTCCTCACTACACCGCGCGGGCCATTGAAGTTCGAGCCGGAGAAGCTGCCGGAGGCGCAAGCAGGCGCTCCGTATGACGTGAAGATCAGCATCACGGGAAACGTCACGCCGGCGGGCGCGTTCTCGATATCGGAGGGCAGCCTGCCGAAGGGGCTGGCGCTGGACAACGTGGAAGGCGAGCACACAGCCCACATCCACGGCGTCCCCGAGGAAGCAGGGTCGTTCACCTTCAAGGTGTACGCCTGGTGTTATGGCACGAACGTGAACGGGCAACAGGGCGAGCAGGAGTATGTGCTGACGGTGAGGTAGCTGGAGGCAGTGCACGCATGATCACTATCGTCGTCGCCATTCTCGTTGGGCTGGCGCTGCTGACCGGGGCGCTGGGCAAGGTTCCCGGCGTCGGGCCGGTGCTGGAGCGATTCGCGGGCTGGCTGGCGCCGTTCGAAGTCGCGCTGGGCGTGATCGCCATCATTGCCGGGCTACTGGAACTGCTGAGCCTGGAGGGCATCCTGCTCATCCTTGCCGGGCTGGTTCTGGCCGTCAGCACGCTGCGGACGATCCCGAGGGTTGGCGCGGGGTTGGGGCGTCTCGGAAGCGCGCTGACTCCATACAGGTGGATCATCGGCGTTATACTCCTGGCTGTCGGCCTGCTGGACCTCTTACAGTTGTTGTTCGGTTCGCTTGGCCGCCTCCGTTGAGAAGTATCTCTCGGCCGAATAGACCCTCGGCGTTCTAATCAGCACGCGAAATCATAGGGGTGCTCGGGCGGTCGAGCAGGGTGGCACCAGACCGGGCTACGCACGCTCGTGTGAGCGTACGGCGACCGCGGATTATTATGCCGTCATGGCACAAGTGGGGCTGCAGTTGGCCTTGCAGGAAGATGCGGATAAGCCAGTGCCCAGAATCGTGGAAGATGTTTCCTAAATAGCTTCATAAAGATCATAATCAAGATTATGCCCGTCAGTACACCACCAACAAAGGACATAATGAATATGGTTCGCACTGTTTCTCCGTCCAATTGCAAAACGGCTTGCGATCTGTAAAAGTACCACACCAGGGCCGTAAAGCCTACCAGCAGACCGGCTCAGATCGAACTAGGTGGTTACACTCAGAAGGATCACGTCAGTGATTGCAAGAAAGACAGCCATTCCAACGTTGCGCCACACCATTTTGGGTTGCCTGATCAGAAAGGCGAGGATTGCCGATGCGAGGTATAGGGCAACGAGAAAT
>DATKAF010000331.1:0-44540 GCA_035498395.1 Anaerolineales bacterium | reverse complement strand
TCCGACGCGAGGGCCGCAACATTGCCCGCGTCAACGGCCGTGCCGTGGGTGTGGCTCTGCTGAAAGAGATCGGTTCATCGCTGGTGGATATCCACGGGCAGTCGGAGCACCTATCGCTGCTCGACCCGCGCGCTCACCTGGGATTGCTCGACCGGTTCGCCGACGTGGGCAAGCCGCTCGGCGAGTTCCAGCGCACCTATCGCAAGCTGGCAGACGTCCGGACGGAGCTGCGGCAAATCCGCGAAGCCCAGGCCGATGCCGAGCGGCGCGTCGAAATGCTGACATTCCAGACAGGTGAGATCGAAGATGCCCACCTGAGGACGGGTGAAGAAGAAGAGCTTCGCAAGGAGCGTGACCGGCTGGCAAACGCCGAGTCGCTCGCCGAATTCGCGCAGCAGGCCCTGGAAGTCCTTGATGAGGGCTCCCAGGAATCGGCAGCGGCCAGCGATCTGGTTGGGCAGGCCTCGCGCGCCATGGCAGGGCTTGCCAAAATCGATACCGCCCAGGCGGAGCTTGTCGATCAGGCCGCGCTGCTGGAAGACACGCTGGCCGAGCTCGTCCGCAGCTTGCGCGACTACCTGGAAGAGATCGAATACAACCCGAAGCGTCTAGACGAGGTGGAGGAACGCCTCAACCTTGTCCACAACCTGACGCGGAAATACGGCGGCGATATCCCGGCCGTGCTCAAGTTCGGCGAAGAGGCGCGCAGGAAGTTGGAGAGCATCTCGACCGCCACCGAGCGCATCCAGGCGCTCGAAGCGGAAGAACGAGGACTGCTGGAGACGCTTTCGAAGCAGGGGCAGACGTTGTCCGCCACGCGCAAGGCAGCCGCGGAGAAACTGGGGAAGGGCATCGAGACCGAGCTGGATGATCTGAAGATGGCCGCCGCGCGCTTCGCGGTCGACTTCCAGACAAGGCCCGACCCGAACGGCATCCCCCTGCCCGACGGCTCGCGCGTGGCGTTCGATCCGAGCGGCTTCGATCGGGTGGAATTCCTGGTGGCGCCAAACCCCGGTGAAGGTCTCAAGCCGCTGGCCAAGATCGCCTCGGGTGGTGAGACCTCACGCTTGATGCTGGCGCTAAAAGACATACTGGCACGTGCCGACCAGATCCCGACCCTGATCTTCGACGAGATCGACCAGGGCATCGGTGGACGGGTTGGCCTGGTCGTGGGTCACAAGCTCTGGCACCTGGGACGTAATCACCAGGTCTTTTGTGTGACACATCTGCCGCAGTTGGCGGCCTTCGGCGATGAGCATTTCCAGGTGCAGAAGCTCATCCAGGAGAACCGCACGCTCACGCGGGTGGAGAAGCTGGACGGCGAGCCGCAGTTGCTCGAGCTTTCGCAGATGCTCGGCGAGGTGGGCGAGGGCACGCTCCGCTCGGCCCATGAGCTGATGCAGGTGGCCCGCCAGATGAGGAAAGAGTAGTAGACTACTGGAACTCAGCCTTCCAGAAGGGACCTCGCTTCCCCGATGCAGGCTTACCGATCCATATGAACGCTGACGATCAATGGCTTTCCCTGCACGCCGCCGCCGAGCTCCTGGGAGTCCACTCCAGCACTGTCCGCATCTGGTCCGACAAGGGTCTGCTGCCGGTCTATCGGACGCGCGGCGGGCATCGCCGCTATAAGCGCAGCGAAGTGCTGCTGTGGTCCGAGTCGTCGCGCGGCAAGCAGGTCATCGACCCGTTGAGCGTCGTGCAGGCTGCGGTGCACAATATCCGCATGCAGATCTCAGAAGGGCATCTCGAATCTGAGGCGTGGTATCAGAAGCTCGACGACAACGCCCGTGCACAATACCGGCAGTCGGCGCACACCCTGTTCCAGGGGCTCGTGAATTATCTCCTGTCAGAAGGCGAGAGCGGGACAGCGGAAGCCCATTCCATCGGCTACGAATATGCTTCCCGCGCCCACCGCTTCGGCCTGAACACCGTGGAGGCTGCCCGTGCCTTTCTGTTCTTCCGTAACGTGCTGCTCGAATCGGTCATCCAGGTTTACCAGGAAGCCAATGCTCCATCGGGGCGCGCCTGGGCAGACATCCTGCGCAAGGTCAACGCCTTTGCCGACCTGATCCTAATGCATCTGCTCGAGACGTACGAGGCAATGAGGTAATTTACGATTTTCGATTTACGATTGCTGGAATGAACAAATTTATCCCGAAAGTAAATGGATGTGATGCCGTATGACAAATTCGATCCTCGATCTGCCATTCGTGCTCGAAACCCGGCGCAACCACGCGCTCGAGCACGCCACCCTGCACGTGCTTGCAGATAAGTATCCTTCCAAGCCAATGGCCGGGCATTCCAACCCGACCGGTTTCTTCATCCTTGCCAATGTCCCGACCGCCGACGTCCAAGCCGCCGTCAACCAGGCGCTGACCCGCCTGCGCGCCGGTGAAAGCAACCTTGCCATTCACGCGGGCTGCGGCACCAACATGGCTACCTCGATGCTCATGGCTGGCACATTTGCCTGGTTCGTGTTGCGCGGGGCTCGGTCGCTGACCGGGCGCCTTATGCGGGTTCCGTTCGCCATTGTGTTCGCGCTCGTGGGTCTCGCTCTCAGCCAGCCTCTCGGGCCCATCATCCAGTCGAAGATCACCACCGATGCGGACATGGGCAACCTGCGCCTGGTTGGCATCACGCCCACCATGGAGGGCCGCCTGCAGGCTCACCGGGTGCGCACGACGAGCGGAGAGGTCAGGATCTCCGGCGGTCAGCAGCTCCAGATCGGTTGATCGGAGAGCGCGCAAACGCGAAGGGCTGAGACAGCCGGCGCACGAAACCCCTTAGATGGCAAAGACCGACGCACACATGATCCTGCTCTACGGCAACGACGAGTTCGCCATGCGGCGGCGCGTCGACCAGCTCAGCGCGGTATTCAGCGACCCGACCAGCGCGGCGATGAACACAGCGCGCCTGGAAGCCCGCACCATGGCAGAGGACGATCTCAACAATGCCGTCAACGCCATGCCGTTCCTCGCGGAGCAGAGGCTGGTGCTGCTGTCAGGTCCTTCGGCGCGTTACTCAAGCCCGCCCACGCGCAAGAAATTCTTTGCCTTCCTCGAGCAGGTGCCGCCCACCGCCAGGCTGGTCATTACAGAGGCCGTCGATCCGCGAGAGGAGGAGAAACATTGGCTCGTCAAATGGGCCAGGAAGGCGGGCATCGGCGTGGAACGTTGTATGCTGCCCACCCAGGCCGAAATGCCCCGTTGGATCAGCAAGCAGGCGGGTGCGCAGGGCGGGCAGATCGAATCCAGCGCTGCAGCCCGGCTGGCTGAGATGGTCGGTCCCGCGCCTCAGCAGGCGGCCCAGGAGATCACCAAGCTGCTAACCTATGTCAACTGGTCGCGCCCCATCACGGCCAAGGATGTCCAGGCGGTCAGCATCGTTACGGCGGAGGCCGGCATCTTTGACCTGGTGGATGCCCTGGCACTTGGCAATGGCAAGGCTGCGCAGAAACTGCTTCGAAGAATGCTGGAAGATGACGACGCCTTCAGCGTCTGGCCCATGATCATCCGGCAGTTCCGCCTGCTGCTGCTGGCGCGCGAGGTGATCGATCAGGGCGGCAGCGAGGCCGATGCCGCGCAAGTGCTCGGCGTTCACCCTTTCGTCGCCAAAAAAGCTTTCGGGCAGGCGCGGCGCTTCAGCCTCGCCACCCTCGAGAAGATCTACCACCGGCTGCTGGAGATGGACGCCGCGGCCAAAACGGGCCGCATGCCCCTCGATGTGTCACTCGATATGCTCGTCGTCGAACTATCCACCTGACTTGTAGCGCGCGTCTCCTTACCGAGGTCCCATGCCAGAAGAGAAGGACTTTTACAAAGGTATTATCGACAACCTCTACGATGGCGTCTATTTCGTCGACCGGCAGCGTCTGATCACCTACTGGAACAAGGGCGCGGAGCGCATCACGGGGTATTGCAGTGACCAGGTCGTGGGACGCTCGTGCGGTGACAACATGCTGAACCACGTCACCGAGGGCGGATCCCAGCTATGCAACGATGGCTGCCCGCTCGCCGCCTGCATGCTCGACGGTCAGCCCCGTGAAGCGGACGTGTTCCTCCACCATGCCGATGGGCATCGCGTGCCAGTGCTGGTCAGGGCCGCCGCGCTCCGTGATGCGGACGGAAACATCCTCGGCGCCGTCGAGACGTTCAGCAACGATACGGGCTTGACCTCCATTCGCACCGAACTGCGCGAGCTGCGGCACAGCGCCCACACCGATCCGCTGACCGGCGCGGCGAACCGGCTCTACATGGAGCAGCGGCTGCACGGGGCCATCGCGGAATTGCAGCAGCAGGCGCAGGCGGGCAGCGCGCTTCTTTTCATTGATATCGACAGATTCAAATCGTTCAATGACCGCTATGGTCATGAGATCGGCGACAAGGCCCTGCGTGTGGTCTCCGCCACGCTCCGCCACAACACCCGCGAAACGGACGTCGTGGCGCGCTGGGGCGGCGACGAGTTCGTCGTTCTCCTGCATGATGTGGCCTCGTTGGAGGCGCTCCGCGCGCTGGCCGACAAATTGCGCATGCTGGTGGAATGCTCGCGCCTGGATCTGGAGACCGGCAGCCTGACCATCACAGTGTCGGTTGGCGGCACGCTCATTTTGCCGCACGACGATCCGGAGTCTGTGGTCCGGCGCGCCGATGTCTTGATGTATCGGAACAAACCCGGCGGCAATCAGGTGCATCTGGGCTAAGGGGGCCGCTCACAAGCAAGCTGCTCGAATACTCCTCAATTCAAAGCTTTGGGAGGCAGGATGGGACGCAAGTTGCTGATATTGAAGGGGAGCCCGCGCGAGGCAGGCAATAGCGCGGTGCTGGCAGACCGGGTGAGCGCGGGCGCGGCAGATGCAGGCTGGGAAACCGAGAGCGTCAGCCTGCAAAGCATGGATATCCGCGCCTGCGATGGCTGCGACCTGTGCCGGGATACTGGCGAATATTGCGTGATCGACGATGACATGCAGGGCTTGTATCCGAAGCTGATCGAAGCCGGTGCCTTGCTCCTCGCCAGCCCGATCTACTGGTTCACATACAGCGCGCAGCTCAAGCTGTGCATCGACCGCTGGTATGGATTATGGAGCCTGGAGCATGATGTGTTCCGGGGCAAGCCAGTCGGAATCGTTCTGACTTATGCCGATACGGATCTATACACATCCGGCGGGATCAACGCCATCCATACGTTCGAGAGCATGTTCCGCTTTCTCAATGCCCCCATCGTCGGCATGGTGTACGGCTCGGTCAGCGCCCAGGGTGATGCCGCGAAGCACCCGGATTTGCTGAAGGCCGCCTACGATCTGGGCCGCCGCATCGCAGAATGCGCCGAGGAAGGGGACCGGCACGCGCTTCTCATTGAGCCTTGAAAAGCCGCTGTTGAAGCGATACAAGCCTGTCGATCGTCATCGTGCGCCTTGTGCGATATATAACATTTGCCTAGCCGGCTCGTTTCTACGGGTAGCATCCTGTCTCCGTCCATCCTTTGTGATGCGAGGGAGGTTCGACGCAAGTAGCGAGCGATCCGTGGAGTCTGACGGGGAGGCGTCGTTCGCCAGGGTAGCCGTTCGATGGTTCCCCTGGTTGGCGGCGCCTCGCTCGCTGTTCTACGGCCGCCGAAAGGAGCAGCAATGGCAAAATACAGTCGCAGCGCGTCAAAGAAGGTCGGCAAGGCGATGCACGAGCGCAAGCGGGGCACGTTGAAGAGCGGCAAGTCTCGGAAGAAGGTCACCAGCCGCAAGCAGGCGATCGCAATCGGGCTGTCCCAGGCGCGTCGATCGGGTGCGAAAGTCCCGAGCCGAAAGGCATCCTCGCGGAAATCTTCCACACGGAAGTCGAGCTCGCGGAAGAGTTCCAGCCGCACCCGCCGCTAAGTCGAGTCCCGGCGGCCTCACCGTCTGCGACCGCCAAATGACGCGCTGTAGCGAAACGCTGCGGCGCGTTTTTGATCCCACACCGTAAGTTTTTCGATGACTGGATGGAATGGGGAGATGAGCGGCCCGCGGCGTGACCTATTTCGCGACGGTCGTGGCCGCGGCAAGGGAGTCCCGATCGAAGCTCAGGCAAGCGCCCGGGCCCGCCTCGAGGGCAAGCTGACATGCCAGCATACTGTCGCGCAGGATGCCCGCCGCATCCGCATATCGCTTGTCACACAGCAGGATGCCAATGGTGCAGCTCGCTGCAACCGCTGCGGAATCCGCAGGACCGAAGCTGACCCGCTTCTGGATGCGCGCCGCGATCATATCCGGGATGCGCAGCCCCGGCGCCTGTTCGATGAGAATGAAAAAGCGATCTCCTTCGATGCGGGCCACGGTATCCGTGGGGCGTACGCAAGCCTTGAGAGAGGCGGCCATGGACCGTAGAAAATCGTCGGCCTCTTCCTGCCCGTGCTTGCTCAGGATGTCATTGTAGCGGTTCGGGGTCACAGCCAGCACGGCAAACAGGGCTTGCCCGTTCTCCTGCATAGTGCGGAGGGCTGAGTCCAGGCGGTACAGGAAGAACGAACGGTTGTATAGCTCGGTCACGATATCCCACGGCGCCGTGTTCAGCGGAGCCAGGTCCATATGCAGGCGGTCGCGGCGCAGCCGTTCCACCAGTGCGATCAACTGTTGCGGGCTGACCGGCTTCATCATGACCAGGTCCGGCTCCACTTCAAGCTCCTTGGCAAGCTCGTAATAAGCAGTGATGACGATCACCGGCACGTCGTTCAGGCGTTGGTCGAGGCGGATTTGCTGGAGCACCACCGCACCCGGCGTACGCGGCAGCGAGAGGTCCAGCAGCACAATGTCCGGGTGGACGTTGGACAGCCGCTCCAGGGCGAGCGTCCCGTTGGAAACGATCTCCGTGCGGTAACCTGCCATGTCCATCAAGTGGCGGAACAGGGCCGCTATGTCGCGTTCATCTTCCACAATGAGAACGAATGGTTTCGGCATGGAATACCCTCCTCTCGTTGCGTATCTAGATTATAGCGCACAGGACTGCAAAATAGAGACAGGCGGTGTAGAATCGGCCCATGCTGCCAAGGGACAGGAAGCTCGCATACAGGGCTGGATTGCAGGCATGAGCGCTCCATTGGGCAGTTCGCAGGGCACGGACACCGCTCGCCGCATTCTGGTCCGGGCGGCGGTTGTTGCAACGATCTGCGCTGTCCTATACCTTCTCGGATTGGCTGGCAGGCTGCTGGTGAACGGCAGCTTGCATGCGGCTTCTTCGCCGGGCGTGCAGAGCATTTCAGCAGTCGTAGCGCTGATCTGGAACTGCAGCCTGCTCGTGCTATTCGTGTCTCTTTCCCGCCTGGTAGCAGAGGATCGCCAGCCGCTCGCCGAGATCGCAGCGGCCTTCAGCGCCGTGCTGTGCGCCACCAGTAGCGTGAACTGGTTTGTGCAGCTTGCCGTCATGCCAAAACTCGCCAATGCCGGCGAATCGCCGCTCAGCGCCGTGCTGGATGTCCGCAACAGCTTCTCGATCACGTATTCCATGGAGCATCTGGGCTGGGGGTTGTTCTTCGGCCTCGCCGCGCTGTTCGCAGCCGCGGCATTCGGGCGCAGCCCGCTCGAGCAGGGCATCCGTTGGCTGCTGGCTGCCGCCGGCTTGTTGAGCCTGGTGCATCTGGCAGGCATTGTCCTCGCCAGCCCCGCCATCACCGACATAGGATACATCGCATGGGGCCTGCTCCTGTCGCTGGCGACGGCCTTGCTGGTCGTTCGATTCCGGAGCCGATAGGAAAACGGTATGGTGAACTTTGAGCATATCGGCACGCTGCCCGGGTCGCCCCAGCCAAAGGACCTCTTCGAGCCCTGCATGCCGGAAGTCGACGTACTCTCCGACATCGAGGGCTTCTTCGCATACGTGCGCGAAATGCTGACGTCGGAAGATCTCCCGGCCTCGGCTCAAGCCGCGGAGCTCCAGCAGCTCGTGCACGAGGACATTCGCAGCCTGCGTGCCGTCAAAGGACAGCGCTACGTGGCGATCATCACCCCCGGCCGGATCGTCAGTCTGTCGCCCTCCCCTCTTCCGAACACCAAAACCGGGAAGGAATTGGCGCCGCTGCGAAGCTTGCTCGGCACGGACCAGCCTCTTCAGATCACGGCCATATCTTACACGCGTCTGGAAGCGTATCTGGAAGACAGGAGCAAGACGAAGTGCATCCCGTTCCTGGGCCTCCTGCTGGGCTTTGCCTACCTCGGGCACAGCGTGCTGGTCTTCGAAGGCCACCCCTCCGCGCTGGCAGCCGGTGTGAAGGGCAGTGACCTGGTTATCATCGATTCAGGCATGCTGCCGTTCCTGCCCGCTGACTGGCCGGCGGTCGTCTTTCCCGTTTTGAAGCCGAAAGCCCGACTGTTCATCCACGAGCGCAAGACCTTTGCGCTGACGCCCATCACCCGCAAGGACGGCCCGCCCGGCTGGCAGCGCAGCGAGCCGGACGGCGAAGCCAGCTACATCAATATGCTGCTGACTACCCTCGGCAAATCGAACCACCGCCAAAGCGTCTGGATCCGCCCCTCCAACCCGGCGCCGGATCCGAAACAGTTCACCACCGAACGGGCCCAGCTTGCCTATCTCTCCAGGCTGCCCTTTCAGTATGATCGCCTGAAGGTCGATGTCATCATCAAAACGCTGTGGAACCTCGGCAAGCCGGACGATGCAGCCGGCGACGGCGCCGATACCCGTATCTTTAGGGCAAAGCTCGCCGAGTCCGGCAGGATGCGCGATATCGCGTTCTTACTGCGTCTCTGGGGCAGTGACGAAGGAAAGCAATCGCTCGAGATCCGGCTTCAGTAGCCCCCGGAGATCACACATGTCTCCTGTTCGATACCGGCCTTTTCATACAATGATTCAGCGGCTCGCTGCCACCCCGCCGCTGGCGTGGCTGCTGGGCCGTGGGCTCCGCTATCTGGATAAAGCTGTGTTCAGCATCTCGGGGGGTGAGAGCAGCCTGACTGCCTTGCTTGCCGGCGTGCCGCTAGTCATGGTCACGACGACCGGCGCGCGTACCGATCTGCTGCGCACATCACCGCTCCTGCCTATCCACGACCCGGACGATCCGCGCCGGCTGGCGTTGATCGCCTCCAACTGGGGCCAGCGTCGCTACCCCTCCTGGTACTTCAACTTGACGAAGGATCCTCGGGCCTCCTGTCGCATCAACGGCTCCACCGCGCAGTACGCCGCGCATGAGGCCGCCGGCGAGGAGTATGATCGGTTCTGGGCGTTTGCGACCGATATGTATCCGGGCTATGGGATGTACCGGCAGCGCGCCGGCCGCAGGATACCCATCATCGTACTGACCCGCATCGATCCCTAGGCCCGGCCGCCTTTCAGGAACCGGCCATCCGTGCTCGTCGCTGGATCGTTCAAAAGCCTGTCCTTGCCGCTGTTGGCTGGCATCGGGATCCCGCAGAACAGGAAGTTCAACGCATCCCTGGTCTTTGAGGCGAGGGCTTCGGGCAGCGCCAGCAGCCTGCCATCTGGGCACTGGAAGCTGCAATCCGCACGAGATTTCTTTGGGGTTAGAATCCTCGCAGCATCCAGGGTTCGCAGGTTGATTTGCAGATTAGGATTGCGCGTGCAATGGGAGCACAAGGGAGGATAGCCGGCGAGCAAGGGCACCGGGCGCAGAGAAGGAGAATCGGGATGGCAGTGTCAACAAGCTCACAGGTGGCCGAGCGGATCGCAAGCGAGATGTCGCCGCGCATCGAACGCTTGATGCGAGAGAAGCACATCACGGGTCTGAGCGCCGCGCTGGTCGATGAAGGCGACGTTCTGTTCTCCCAAGGCTATGGCTTCGCCAACCAGGAGGCAAAACAACCGGCGACGTCTCGGACCATATACAAGATCGGCTCGATCACAAAGCTTTTCACCGGCACTGCCGCCATGCAACTGTGCGAACGCGGGCTGCTGGATTTGGATCGTCCCGTGTCCTCGTATGTCCCTGAATTCTCCGCCAGGGCGAGTGCGGCCGACCTCTTGAAGATCACGCCGCGCACCCTGATGACACACCATTCTGGCTTGCCCAGCGATTGGTACGCAGGGTACTGGGAGGAAGATCCTCACGCATTCCGAAGAGTGATCGACTATTTACATGAGTGCCCGCTCTGCTTTCCCCCAAACACCGTCTTTTCCTACTCCAACCTGGCAACCTCCCTGATGGGCGTCATCATCGAACGAGTTAGCAGCACTACCTATCAGGATTATGTGGAGCAAAACATCCTTGCGCCACTTGGAATGTCCAGTTCCGCGCTGAGCGCCGCGCGTGCCGGGGATCTGTTCTCGCGGGCCTATGTACGCGGAGTCCAGGCAGAAGACCCGACCTTGCGGGACGCGCCGGCAGGCGCGATCCTATCGTGTGTTGAGGACATGGCACGATTCGCTGGCATGATCCTTGGGCAGGGTGCGTATCACGGAACGCGGATCCTGCAAGCCCGAACGGTGGCAGAAATGCTTTCCCCGCAGAATGCGGGCGTTCCGCTCGACCTCGGCTTCCATATCGGCCTCAACTGGATGCTAAGCCGTCCAGCGCTGGAGTCGGCTGGCCGCGTGTGCTGGCATGATGGAGGCTCGCCGCATTTCTTCAGTATCCTGGTCGCACTGCCTGATGCCGGATTGGCCGCGATCGTGCTCTCGAATTCTGATGGCGGCATGGTGAACGTGGGGCTCATCGCCGACGACATGTTGAAAATAGCGCTTGACCTCAGAAGCGTGAAGCAACCTGCTTTGGTTCCACAGCAAGCTACCCCCGAGGCAGTTGGCGGCGAGGAATCTCCTGAAGGCCGTTTTGCAGGCACAACTGGAATCGTGCAGATCTATCGCCAACGCGAAAAGCTCCGAATGAAAATGCAAGGGCAAAACCTGCTCCTTGATCCCGTGGGGGATGGATGGTACGCCCTGCAGCTCCTGCTGTTCGGCCTCCTGCCGGTCAAGGTCCCGTCGATCGCCGCGCTGCGTTTGACCGTCCGGCGCATGAATAACAAGCGGGTTTTAGGTGTCGAGCAATACGGATTCAGGGCGGCATTTGGCAGCGAATACGTCCCGGCGCGGATCCCTGCCGCGTGGTCCAATGCGGTGGGCAGGTATCAACTCGTGACGGAGGATCGCCTGCCGCCTTTTACTTTACTCCACCTGGGCATCGAAAACGGCATTCTCATGCTGCGCACCACGGCGCGCAAGATCGGTAAGATCTCCATGGTGCTCCAGCCGAGATCCGAGACGGAGGCGGTCGTTGCCGGGTTTGGACGTACCGGTGGCCTGGTCGTCGAGCTGCAATCGAAGGGCCCGGATAGGACGCTCATGCTCCTCGGCCTGGAGTTCCGGCAGCCCCAGCGGCGCTGATTCCCTGCCTCCCGGCTTCACACCGGGCATGGCGATACGGATTCACCCACCCGGGGTTACAATAGCCACAGCGTCGAACCAGCCGGCGATCGAAGCCGCCTTATCTATGGAAAGGAGAGGCAGTTGGCCATCATCACCGACGATTACATGCACCAGATGTTGGACAATGCAAGGGAGTATTGCGTCTGCATTATCCGTATGACGGCCAAGAGGAAAGAGCCGGGGGCGAACAAGCTGGTCTGGGAACACGCGCGCCGGAATTTTTCATTGCGAGCGGATGGCGTCCTCGCCATCGTCTGCCCGATCGCGGATGAAAGCGGCGTGAGTGGCGTCTATATTTTCAATACCGACATGCAGAAGGTCACCGAGATCATGGATGCCGACCCGGCGATCAAGGCCGGCATTTTCACCTATGAGCTGCACCCATCCAAGAGCTTTCCGGGAGATGAGCTGCCCAGGTAGCAGGGAGCCGGCAGCGACGGCCCATCACTTTTCATTGCGGTTAGGCTGACTTAACTGCAAGTCCCGCATATTGATTATTCAGACGAAACGGGGTATTCTAGATAAAGCCTATCTGGTTTACGGCCACAAGAGTGGGACGGCTCTTGCGGCGCTTGCACAAGGCAGGCAAAGGTTCGTACAATGGCTGCAATCGTGGTAGTGGTGGTTCTGCTTGGGATCGTTTTTCTTGGGCCGTAAGCGGCAGCGCGTGAGCACTGTCGCATACGGGGGTTAGGGCAGTGTCGGGGCTTGACGGCCGTTGACCGGGAGTCAACACTCCCGGTCAACGGATCCGTCCGCACACAGGCGGGCGTCAGATTCGAGCTCTCCAAACCAAATTACAGCAATAGAGACTTCAACGTGCGGGAACCCGGCCCGGCGTCGCGGCTCGGTTCGCGCGCATAACGGGTATCATTGCACGGATTCCCGTTCGCCGCCTGATATTCGCATTTTCCAAAGGAGTCAACATGGACCGGACTTTTGTACAGCGGAACAGGGCCTCCACCGACCGGCTGAAGAAGCTAGTCCAGGGGCTGACAAGCGCCGACATGGATCACAAGGTCGGCGCGGATTGGAACGTGGCGGTCACCCTGGTCCACCTGGCATTCTGGGACCGCCGCGTACAGTTCGTGCTCGATCGTACGCAGCGCGAGGGAAGACTGTCAGCTGTGGAAGTGGACACGGTCGTCAATGACCTGCTGCTCCCCATCTGTCAGCTCGTCCCGGGCAGTGACGCTGCACGCCTTGCGGTCGAGACCGCCGAGGCCCTCGACAGGCAGCTGGAGAGTTTCCCCGAGGCCCTCCTCGAACAAGTGAGAGCCCACAACCCGCGCTGGGTGAACCGTTCGCTGCATCGGAACGAGCACCTGGATGACGTGGATCAGGCGTTCAAGGGCTAAGCAAACGGCATCGGCGGTCCGTTTGCCTCCGATGTTTGCGCTTGCGGCGAAGACCGGCTGCCGGTAACAGAGCTGGGGGCACGCAGAAGAATAACAACAGCCGCGAAAGTCAGCTTTCACGATCCGCTGGGGGCGGAGGGCGGAGGCTCGTCCGGGTGATCGTCTTTCGGATCGTCTTTGCCGCTCAGGCCTTCGCGGAAGTTGCGAAGCCCCTTGCCGAGTTCGCCGGCGGTACGCGAAATGCGCCCGGGGCCGAACAGCAGCAGCACCACCACCAATATGATCAGCAGTTCGGGTAGACCGATGTCCATGGGGCTCATCCTACTACCCCGGCATTAAGCCCGGCTGAGCAGCGCATTGCATGGAAACAGCAGCGCCTGGCATAAATGCCAGGCGCTCTCCATATATGGAAAAAAAAACGGATCAGTGACCGTTCGGCCCGAAACCAAGCTGCTCCAGCATGCTCATCTGATCCACGGCGGCACGTGCGACCACCCCATGCGGCGATCCAGCCCCGAAAAAAACGTAGAGCGCAAGGAAGAACAGGCTGGCAAGGCCCTGGATCGCCTGCTGTGAGCGCCGCGTTTCGGCGACAGGCCCCACATTCAGCCGGCTTTGCAGCAGGCGGCGGTCACACGCGATCAGGTAGCCGGTGATCAGGATGACACACGCCACAAACACGGCCAGGTACAACCATGCCTGCCAGAAGTCGATCGTGCCGGCAGACCAGAATAGGGCCAGCGCCAGCACGCCCAGCAGGAAGAGCAGTCCGGCCAGCGATTGGATGAAGAGTTTCAGCATCTATGTCCGAACGACGCGGAGCGCCCCTCATTACTCCCGCTGGCTGCTTATTCTTCCTCTTTGGGCTTGAGCGTCAACCCGTAGAGCATGCCGATCACCAGCAGCTCCACCAATCCGGCGCCCGCGGTGTACAAAACGCTGCTGTACGGGATGTTGAACATCACCCACTGCGAAAGGACCGACATCACCACGCGGAAGAACCACATGAGCAGGGCATAGCTCACGCCCTTGATGATCCCCAAGCCGCCCGGCAGGCTGTGGTACAGCAGCAGATAGATCGCCGCCATGAGGAAGCCGTACACCAGGTCGATGACAATCCCCGCCGGCACGTTGACGGCCGTCCGCGCCACCGGATTGTAGAGTTGGTAGAGTCGGGTGGCAAGCGGATTGGCATTGGCGAAGCCGTCCATGATCCCGAACAGCAGGCCGCTGGCGAGGCTCACAACAAAGTAGATCATGGACGCGCCTCCCTTTCTTCCCTGAGCAGCAAATGGACGATTGCATTATAGGACGTTTCGAGCCGCCCGGCGCGGTGCGGAGCATGACTGACATCCATGTATGGCTTCAGCTTCTTCGGGTTGCTTCTTAACGCGGCGTTAGCCGCCTGGGTGCGTGGATCGGCGCGGCCTGGTTCAATCGCAGCACGGCGCCAGCGGCGGCTTGAACGCCGTGCAGTCCATCATTCCGCCAGGAAATCCACGATAAGCTTGTCCACCACCGCCGGCTGATCGCTATTCAGCATATGCCCGGCATTCTGGACCAATACCGTGCGCGAATTCGGCAAGAGCCTGGCAGCCCGTTCCAGGGCTCCGCGCGGCTCATACATGATCTCTTGATCGCCGATCAGTAGCATGGTCTGAGTGGTTACGCGGCCAAGCTCCGCATCCGTAAAGACGGGTCGCATGAATGATCCGTGCCGGAGTTCGGGCATCGCCACGATCATCTGCTCGTACACGGGGTCATCCGCAACGTAACCTCGTGTGGAAGCGCCGCCGATAAAGCGGCGGATCGTCCGGCGTGATGGCAGCAACATCATCGGCAGCCCGAAATTGGCCCATCGCCATGTCAGTGGACCGAAGTTTGGAATGCCCGGCGAGAGGAGCACCATCCGGCGAACGGCTTGAGGGTGGTCCAATGCGAAATTGACCGCAAGGAAACCGCCATATGATAAGCCCACGATGTCTGCGACATCCAACTGCAGCGCATCGAATACGTTCTTTAGCCACTCGGAGTAATCTTGCCGGCTCGCTGGCAGCCGCCTCGGCTTGCTCCGGCCAAAATCGCCGATCGTATCGACGGCATGGCAGCGGAACGCCGCGCTCAGATCAGCAATATTACATCCCCACGAGGTAGCGCTCGAATCCTGGCCATGCAGGAGCACGACTGGTGGGGAGCCCGATGACCCGCTGATGATTACGTGGGTTGCGCCAAAGGATGTCGGTAGATCAAGCTCTTCGTAGGGCACGGGCCAGCGAGCCAAAGCGGCCTGGTAAGATGCCAGGCTCCTGGCCTCGCCTCCCGATGACTTGAACACAGAGATTTCCCCAGCCATGTGCCTTCCCTCCCGCAGCGTCGAGTGATGCTTGGAATTATATACGGCTTGGGCCAATGTGCTGAGTTGGCACTGCAGAGGGCTAAGGCGTAGGCGTCCCGATCAGCCTTTGCAAGTCGATGAGCGCTTGTTGACTCACTTGCAGGAAACCTTCCTGCGGGCGATCGAGGTCAATAATAAGCATGATGACCAGCGTAAAAAGGGCGATCATGACGAGGATGCCGAAAAGATTGCGCTTCTGCGCATGGCCGATTTGGAAACCCGTGATCATCATGGCGAGTGCGGCAACTAGATAGATTCCCAACACCATGGCCGCAGGCAGCCGCGAGTTGAGCGCGATCGTAGCGCGTGTGGTTCCGACGTTGATGACGTCGTTGACAGATTCGATGTAAGCGGAGATCTCGTCTCTCCCCGGATTCGCCTTCACAACCGCCTCCGTCGCGCTCCACAGTTCGCCCTGTAGCTGTTCCGAACGGAGTTTGGCATCCTCCAGGGAGACATTACTGCCCTGTACTGCTTTAAGCCGTACGTCCAGATACTGCTGCAGGATTGATCGGATGTCGCTCGGATAAGGGTCAGGCAAGTAGCCGGCCCGCAGGTAGGCTGTATGGATGGCGTTCGCCTCCTCGACCACCAATTGCCGGCGCGTGTCATATCGGCTGGTGGCGATGCTGACGACGAAAGCCAGCAGGAACGCCAGCATCGCGAGCGTGGCGCCCGACAAGGCGCTCATCTCATTCTCGACATCCGCATTCGTCTTCTTCCGCCAGTATATGCCGTAGCGGTACCCGATCTCAAAGGCGCCGTACGCCAGCAGGAACGTCAGCGGGTATAGCAGCCAGAGCGGGATGGAATCCAGGAAGTTGATGTCTAGCACGGGGAAAAACCGGCCTCCGGTCACATGGACTTGCCGATGACGGTGGAAAGTTCAATGGAAAACGTTGAACCCGCCCATCAAACAATATCAGAGAACGCACCTGCTGTCATCGTTCCACAGATGAATGCGGTGTCAACGTTTGATGATGTCGGCGTCCCCGCCCTTGCCGCGAATGGCTCTGGAAAGAGTTGAGTGAGCTTAGGAGCAGGGTCCCGGTGGGGCTAAGGTTCCAGCAGCCTCCGGCGAAGCGACAAAGTCAAGCTCGCGGTCCTCGAGCCCATAGTAATGCCGCCACCGGACAAACGGCGGCTCGAAAGTATATCCGGCCGCGACCGGCCATACCCCCACCATCTCATCGCCCGGAATGAAGGCTGGCCCCGGTTGGAAGCTGCCGTCTGCACCCGTCGTGGCAATGACGCCGCCGGGATAGGACGCGTAGTTCCGGCATACTGCCACACCGGCTATGCCGCTGCCGTCTGGCAGATGAACGCGACCGCGCAAGATTAATCCGGGTGTCGCGGTCAATGGCAGAATAGGTGCTGAGGTCGCCTTCATGGTCGGCGTAGGCGAAGACGCTGCGCGCGGCAAACAAGCACTCAAAACCAGCACACAGAGGAAGTAGCAGCGCAAGAAAGTCATGCCATGCCTATGTCTGTGAGCGAACGAGATTCACCGTCAGCTCGGCAGATTGGCGAGATATGTAGATCCTCAGGGTTTCAACGTGCTTCCCATCAAGATACCGTCTGCCCAATAGTATCCTGTGGGCCCGGCGGGCAGCACATCATAAGTTGCCATGCCATCGTAGGCGACCTGTTCCGCCGAAATCACCCACGAGCCGTCAAGCCGGTCGCCTGGCTGTAGCTGGACCAGGCGTCTGCCATCGGCGGTCGGGTGGCCTGGAGAAGCCCACAACTCACGCCCATCGTCCAGTACGACATGTACCAGGATGTGCCCTAATGAAACCGGCACGCGTGCCACCTGGGTGACCGGGGCCGCGACGCGCATCCCGGATGCATCTACTGTCCAGACCACGTCGCCAGGCTTTATTTCCTCCACCATCACTGCTCCGCGCGGCGTATCGATCCGAGTATGCGCGGCCAAGCAGATCGGGCAAGTGGCGAAAGCAGCTGTCTTTTCTTGTACATTAATGTGCCCGGAGCCGTCGATCGTGCCCTGAATATTGTAGGCTTGATCCCCGCCGGTGGTTAGCTGGAATTGGTATTGATCGGCAATGAGTTGAAAGTGCAGGGCGGCAAGCTTCTTGTGTTCGCGGTAGATCAGCAGCTTCTGCCCATCTGTAAACGTGGTCATGCCGCTGAGGTGATTGAGGGCGAGGATCGCCTGGAATTCCTCCTGGTCGTTTTGCAGCTCAGGGAAACGCTCCTTCGCCACTTCACCTTCATCTGATCGGGCAACTGGGTAATAGTCGGGGTCGCAGTAAAAGAAGTTCGGAAATTGGTCCAGGATCCGGTACTTCAGCTCAGTGGGCGTGAGGCTGGCGGACGCGAGGGTTGGAAGTGGCGTCGGCGGCTCCGCACTTGGCGCTGGCGGCACGGTTACATTGGGAATGCCCCCCGGCTGCGACGTTACAGCGGGCACGACCGTAATAACGGAGGCCGTTGCGATTCCTCCGCTCGAGCTGGGAACAACAACGGCTGAAGGACCTGTCGCAGGAGCATTGCAAGAAGCGAGTATGTACAGCCCGGCAAGCAGCCACAGTGGTGCGAGCAAGAGAGACAAGGGGCGTATTCTCATGGCTCATCCTCCGATCGACGTATCGCGGCTTCGAACGCTCGTAGGCTGGATAATGTGCCATCCAGTCTGCCGGATAACCTCAAGACGATGCCCGTCGAAAAAAAGTTTCCGAAAGGTGACGCCCCCGGCGCCATCCCCGCACACGGCCTCCCTGCTTCCAGGCAGGAATCAACGCTGCCCGGCTATGCCGGGCGGCGGATACTGCGCCTTTTCGATTTTTCAGGTCAGGGTTTGCTGTTTCAAGCCTGGAGCGCCAGGAACTGTTCGACGATCGCCGGGTCGAACTGCCGCCCGGCTTGCTCCCGGAAGTACTTCACGACCTCTTCGCGTGTCCATGCCTTCCGGTACGGGCGGTCGGAGAGCAAGGCATCCCACACGTCGACGACGGCGAAGATCCGCGCCGGCAGCGGGATTTCCTCCCCTTTCAGCCCGAACGGATAGCCGCCTCCGTTCCACCACTCATGATGATACGCGGGGATCACCAGCGCCTTCTCCAGGAACGAGATCGACGACAGCATATCATACGCCACCTTGGGATGCGTCCGCATGACATCCCATTCGTCCTCGTCCAGCGGCGTGTTCTTGAAGAGGATCCGGTCCGGGATCGCCATCTTGCCGATGTCGTGCAGCAGCGCTCCCTGGTATACGTACTCCAGGTCCGAGCCACCCACGCCGCATGCTTCCGCCAGCTCGAGCGTCAGCTCGACCACGCGGCGCGAATGCCCTTCGGTCTCCTTGTCGCGGATTTCCAGCGCGTGCGACCAGCCGACGAGCGTATTGTTGTAATCTCCCTTCAGCCTGGCGCGCCGCTCGCGCTCGATGCCCTCCCGATGGATCATGGCAACGATGCAAAGTGTTACCGACACGAGCCCGACGGACACCGCCCCGAACACCGCATTGGAATTCGGGACAGCCCCCGGCGCCAGCCATGGCAGCAGAATGATGAGCAGGTTGACGCCGTAGCCATACACCCCTGTCCAAAGTGTGCTGAGGAAAATGCTGGCAAGGATGTAGCTCGGGATGAGGAACGAAAGTGTGACGGCCAGGTTGAGCGAGGTGCCCTCCAGCACATTGGAGAACACGTTCAGAGGGAACATGATCAGCAGCACGACGACTGCCACACCCGTGAACCGCGTTCGGCTCGTCAGATAGGTCAGGATGAGCATCGCATACCCGATCAGGTCCGCCGCCGGCAGCTTATAGCCCGGGACGCCGATCAGGTAGATGACATTCGTACACAGGAACAGAGCGAACAGGCAGAGCAGGAAGATGGATAGCAGGCGCGCACTCCGCCGCGCGGCCGGGTCCTGTATCGAGGCAGCCGGTTCGACCAGCGCCTTCCAGGCCTTTCTGTACCAGGTGGAGCGTCCCGCCTCCAGGCCGCTCAACAGTTGAGTGATATCCATGGCCCCGCCTTCCATATCCTCTCGTTGACAGCGCCCCACCGCAGGGACGCCTTCACTGTTGCCCTGCAGTTAGTTACCTTGATCCAATTCTGACGTTTTCAGTATACGTCTTTCAAGGTTGGCTTCCGGTGTCTGCACGGTAGATGCAATGGAACGGTGGACGTCGCACTTTTCCCGCCATATGGTCCGCCAGAAGATGGGCCTGCTGCTCATCCTCCGGCGGGTAACTTGAGACTGCTATCCCGCCCGCCTCGCGAGCTACCTTCGCAGCAGTCCGAACGCTCCAATGAGGATGGCAATGCCAAGGAAGAAGCCCAGGTTATACGGCGCGCCGTCGTTGTGCACTTCGTACATCTGCACGTTAGGATTCAGGAATGACAGGACCAACGTGATCGGCGAGATGATGCCGTGCCACAGCCCGAGCAGGATGCCGGCAACGACTCCCCCACTGCCGCGCGTGTCCATCATCGGGTTCGGCCCCGGCGCATAAATGTTGACTCGCGCGCCGGGCAGATCGATGACGCTGCCGCTCGGCGACTGCCCGGGCGCCGCAGTCGGCACGGGAGGGTTCGAGGTTGTCGCCGCCGGCACGGGCGTATCGATCGTGACGACCTGGTTTAGATCGCATCCGGCGGCCAGGATCGCCATCAGGCACAATGTCAGGGCTGCAAGCAATGGTTTCTTCATCGTGTATCTCCAGCAGGACCACGCATCATCCTTTCTAGGTATAATCCGATGGAACGGAGGACTCCCGGCGCACGAGCGAGCCCGGTTCTACCTATTGGAAGAAACGTCCAGTCAGGGTGTTTGTTCTTTGCGGGCCGGTCAGCTCGGGGCATCTCCACCGTCGATTCTCATAAAAGCTCTATGAAAAACGTTCTGGTCACCGGCGGTGCGGGCTTTATCGGCTCGAACTTTGTGCGCCACCTGTTGCACGCCGCGCACGATGTGCACGTCGTGAACCTCGATGCGCTGACATACGCGGGGAGTCTCGAAAACCTCCGCGATCTCCCCGACGAAGGCCGGCACACGTTCGTCGAGGGCGACATCTGCGACCGGGCTCTGGTCCACGACCTGCTGCGCAGATACCGGGTGGATACGATCGTGCACCTCGCCGCCGAATCGCACGTCGACCGTTCGATCCTTGGGCCCGAGCCATTCATTCACACCAATGTGCAGGGTACGTTCGTTCTGCTCGAGGCGGCACGCCAGTATTGGCTCGAAGAGGGCGCCTTCGCCTCCGGCGAAACCCATTTTCACCACGTCTCCACCGACGAAGTCTACGGTTCGCTCGGGCCGCATGATCCGCCCTTCTCGGAGACGACCACCTACGCTCCCAGTTCCCCCTACGCCGCATCGAAGGCCGCCAGCGATCATCTGGTGCGTGCCTATCACCGCACCTACGCCCTGCCCATTACCATCTCCAACTGCTCCAACAACTACGGTCCCTGCCAGTTCCCCGAAAAGCTCATCCCTCTCACCATCACCAATGCGCATGCAGGCAGGCCGCTGCCCGTGTACGGCGATGGTCAGCAGATCCGAGACTGGCTCTTTGTGCAGGATCATTGCGAGGCCATCCTGCTGATCCTTCGCAAGGGCAGGGTGGGCGAGACATACAACATCGGCGGAGAGAATCAGCCCGCCAACCTGGACATCGTTCAGGCCATTTGCGACCAGATGGATGCAAAGGAGCCCGAGCATGCCCCGCACCGGGCACTGATCCAGTTCGTGACCGACCGACCGGGCCATGACCGGCGTTACGACATGGACACGACGAAGATACGGCGCGAGCTGGGCTGGCGGCCGCAGCATTCCCTCGATGACGGCCTGCGCGAAACCGTTGACTGGTTCCTGTCGCACCCGGAGTGGATCAAGGCCATCCGCGAGCAGAAGGATTACCAGCGCTGGATGGAGAAGCAATACGGCCAGGGCTGATCGCTCGGGTCGCTGTGGAGTGGAACTATGCCCATGAGAGGCCTTCTGCTAGCCGGAGGAAGAGGCACGCGCCTCCATCCGCTCACCCTTCCGGTCAGCAAGCAGCTGCTGCCGGTCTACGACAAGCCCATGATCTACTACCCGCTCTCGACCCTGATGCTGGCGGGCATCCGGGACGTGCTTGTGATTTGCACCCCCGAGGACCTGCCCCTCTTCCGGCGGCTCCTGCTCGATGGGCAGCAATGGGGACTGCGCCTGTGCTACCAGGAGCAGGATGAGCCGCGCGGCCTCGCCGATGCCTTCCGCGTGGGCGCCGCCTTCATCGACGGCAACCCCGCCTGCCTCATCCTAGGCGACAACATCTTCTTCGGGCAGGGCTTGCCCGAGACCTTGCGCGCGGCAGCCTCCATCACCGAAGGCGCAATGGTCTTCGGTTATGCCGTCCGCGACCCGGAACGCTACGGCGTCGTGGAGTTCGACGCCGATGGCCGGGTGCTGAGCCTGGAGGAGAAACCACACCAGCCCAAGTCCCACTACGCGGTCCCGGGCATGTATTTCTACGATTCGCAGGTCGTCCAACTGGCAGATAGTCTGAAGCCATCACCCCGCGGTGAATTGGAGATCACGGACCTCAATCGCATCTACATGCAGCGCGGCCAGCTCCGCCTGGAGGTCCTGAGCCGCGGCGTGGCATGGCTGGACGCAGGCACCCACGATTCGCTGCTGCAATCCGCGAGCTTTGTGCAGGCGGTACAGGAACGGCAGGGCCTGATGATCTCCTGCCCCGAAGAGATCGCCTATCGTATGGGCTATATCACCGCCGACGACCTGCGCTCGCTGGCGAGAGGCATGTCGAACAACGGCTACGCCCAGTACCTGCAGGCTCTCGCAGACGAGAAGGTCTAGGTCGCCCGCTTCTGGCAGCTCTCACCCTGTCCACATCACTTTTTCCCCTATGCTATGATCCTCGCCTCTCCTATGCCCCTATTGCAGGAACATCCCAAGGTTTCCATCATCACACCTTCGTTCAACCAGGGTCGTTTCCTGGAGGAATCCATTCGTTCGGTGCTGGCACAGACGTATCCGGACATCGAGTACATCGTCGTGGATGGCGGCTCCAAGGACGGCAGCCTGGAAATCATCCGGAAATACCAACAGCGCTTCGCATGGTGGGTCTCCGAGAAGGACAAGGGCCATGCCGATGCTCTCAACAAGGGCTTCTCCCATGCCACCGGCGAGGTCCTTGCCTGGCTGAACTCTGATGACATCTACTATCCGGATGCGGTTGCAGAAGCGGTCGCCGTGCTGACCGGGCAACCCGATGTCGGCATGGTGTATGGCGACGCGGACCTGATCGACAACTCCGGCGCGCCCATCGGGCAGTTTGCGGCGCGGCAGACGGATTACCGCCGCATGCTGCAAGGCTCCGTGCATATCCCGCAAGCCACCACGTTCTTCCGTGCCGACCTTTGGAAACGTGTCGGCCCGCTGGACATCTCGCTCTTCTTCAGCTTTGATTACGACCTGTGGGTGAAGTTCGCCAAGGTATCCCGCATTCTATACGTGCCCAAGCGTTGGGCCCAGTTCCGCATCCACGAGGATGGCAAGACCATCGTCAACGACGACCGCTGCTACCCAGACATGCTGCGCGTGCTGGAGCGCGAGGGCGGAAGCTGGTTCTCGGTGATGCGCCTGCGCATGATCGCCCGCAAGCTGTTGTATTCCTGGCTCCCCTGGAAGTTCCGTCTCCGGCTGCGCAAATCCCTGACGCTTTGAAGAAGAATGAGACGAACGGCTGTGGATCAAAAAGCAGGAGCGGACGCTGGTTCGCTCCTGCTTTTTTTGTGCGTTCTTGTCGGCTTGCTCTTATGCTTCTGCGCCTACATGCTGTCCTGCACCACGCGCTTCCCGGCCTTGCGGGCCAGGTACTGCTGCTCGATCCATGCATAGGTCTTCGACAGCCCATCCTGGAATGCGGTGGATGGCGCCCACCCCAACACTTGCTGGATGAACGTATTGTCGCTGTTGCGTCCCGCCACACCGCGCGGCGCGCTCGGATCGTACTTGCGCTGCAGCCGGATCCCCGCGAACCCTTCCGCCAGGCTGACCAGATCGTCGACGGAGATCAGCTCGCTGGAGCCCAGGTTGATCGGCGTCGCGATCAGCTCGTCGCAATGCACGATGCGGTCGATGCCCCGGATGCAGTCTTCAATATAGGTGTAGCTGCGTGTTTGCGTTCCATCGCCCCAGATCATGATCTCGTGCGAACCCGTGTGCCTGGCCTCGATCACCTTGCGGCAGATCGCCGCAGGCGCTTTTTCCCTGCCGCCGTCCCACGTTCCGTGCGGACCGTACACGTTATGGAAGCGCGCCAGGAAGGTCTTCATGTGCCGCTCAGCCCAGTATTCCTGGCACAGCATTTCCGCGAACAGTTTCTCCCAGCCATAGCCGCGCTCTGCCATCGCCGGGTACGCATCCGACTCCTTCAGCGCTCGCACGTTCGGGTCCTGTTGCAGCGTCGTGTTGTATACGCAGGCAGACGAGGCAAAGAAATAGCGCTCCACCCCCGCCCGGTAGGCGGCCTCCACGAGGTGCGTGTTGATGAGCGCCGAGCGCATGCATTCCACCCGGAACCGCTCGATGAAACCCATGCCCCCCATATCCGCCGCCAGGTTATAGACCTCCGCCGCGTTCTCCGTGGCGCGCACGCAGGCCTCGCGCTCGCTCAGGTCGAGGCACAGGTTTTCGACGCCGGGCGTGCGCTGATACCAGTTCTGGAGCGGCTTCTTGTCGATCGCCCGGATGCGGCTGTGGCCCAGGTCCCGGAAATGGCGGGTCAGCCAGCCGCCGATGAAGCCTCCGGCCCCCGCGATAACGATCAGACCGTCTTGCCTTGCCTCATGTGCGGTCGGTGCAGGTTCATTGTTCATTACGCCTTGATTCTCCCAAGGCTCAATTGTACCGCCTGGAGCAGGCCTCTCACCGCCCGGTTGCAAGCTTGGGTCTGATGGGTCCGCTGCTGGTGCTCTCGTATAGACAGCAGCATGCCGTGCGGGTAGCCGTCCGGCCACCTTCCACAAACATATTAAAGAGAAGGGCCCAAGGGCACTCTATGGTAGCATTTGGGTGCATGGCCTGGGAAATTATCGTCCAGTCGCCCGATACCGAGCGAACCGAATATGACATTAAGCCCGGGAAGACCACCGTTGGCAGAATGTCCGGCCACGACATCGTCATCGCAGACGAGGCAGCCTCGCGCAATCACGCTGTGCTCGAGCTCGACGACGACGATCAGCTCGTGATCTGGGATGCTGGTAGTACCAATGGGACCTTCGTCAACGGGCGCGAGATCACAGGACCCCAGGTGTTGAACCATAACGACCAGGTGCGAATCGGGCTGCACATCCTGACGGCCGTCGTCAAGGATGAGGCTCGCCCGGCCGCCCGTTGGGCGGTGCCGGCGGAGCCGCCAGGCGACTACGAGAACCTCCTGATCCGCTCACTGGACCACTACACGGTCCTGCTCCATAACCTCTCGATCCAGTTGTCCCGGGTACAGAGCATCGCCGAAGCGCAGCGTCGGATTTCTGTGTTCCTCGGCCAGATGCTGAATGCCGAGCGCTGTGGCGTCGTCCTGCAGGACGACTTCGGCGATCTGCCGGACCTGTTGGGCTCGCCGGAGCTTGTCGAATACATCCTGAGGATGAAAGCGCCGCTCCTGCTGCAAGGCGAGCAGGCCGATACCGGCTTGCGGCCGGAGATCGGCTCCCTGGTCCTTTCCCCGGTGCTCATCGACCAGGACACCGCTGCCCTTATTTATGCGATCAAAGAAGCGCCCGCCTCGCGCTGTTTCGACGATCTGGACCGGCTGCTCGTTGTGGGCGTGAGCCACCACGCCGCCATGGCGATCCAGCGCCTCAAATACGAACAGGCGCTCCTGCATTCGGCCAATTATGACACGCTGACCGGCCTGCCGAACCGCAAGCTGTTCCTCGAACGGCTTTCTCACTCCATTGCCCGCGTGAAACGCCATCCCGACTATGGCTTCGCGGTGTTCTTTATCGACGCCAACAATTTCAAGCTGGTCAATGACAGCCTCGGACATCAGCTCGGGGACGATGTGCTGCGTGAGATCGGTTCCCGGCTCCAGGGCATTTTCCGCGAGTTGGACACCGTGGCCCGCTTCGGCGGCGACGAGTTTGCCGTCCTCGTCGACGGCGTCCGCGAGGTCCAGGAAGTACTGCCCCTGGCGCAGCGGGTCATTGCCAGCACATCCGAGCCTTACAGCATCAAGGGACACGAGTTCGTCATCCTGCTCAGCATGGGCATCACGCTGAGTTCCACAGGCTATGAGTTCGCAGAAGACGCCATGCGCGACGCTGACATCGCCATGTATAAGAGCAAGGAGACCGGCGGAGCCAGTTTCCGCGTCTATGACCGGCTCATGCATGAGCAGCTCATGAATTCCCTCAAACTGCAGACGGACCTCCGCAATGCATACAAGATGGAGGAATTCCTGCTGCAATACCAGCCCATCGTCGCCCTCGATACGGGCGAGGTGGAGGGCTTCGAGGCGTTGCTGCGCTGGAATTCCCATGATCGTGGCCTGGTCCGACCCGACCAATTCTTCTCCTCCATCGACACCGCAGGGCTGCTGAACGCCCTCGAGCGCTGGGTGCTCCACACTGCTTGCCAGCAGCTTGCCTACTGGAATCGGCAGTGCCGGCAGGCCGCCCCTCTCTTCATGTCCGTCAATCTCTCTGCCAAGCAGCTGGAGAATCCAAACCTCCTCGACATGGTCGAGGAGGCCCTGCTCGACACCGGCATCAAGAACGATGAGCTGTGGTTGGAGATCTCGGAGAAGAACAGTATCGACGTCGAGGGATTGGCCATCCAGCGGCTTCGGTCGCTGCGGAACATGGGCGTGCACCTCTCCCTGGACGATTTCGGCACCGGCTATTCCACACTGGGCTACCTTTCGCGCCTGCCGATCGATGTCCTGAAGATCGATCGCTCCTTCGTCAGCCAGGTGGACAACGCCGAGAGCATCAAGATCATCCATACGATCATGGGTCTAGCCAGGAACCTCTCGCTGAGTGTGGTTGCCGAGGGCGTGGAGACCCGCGCACAGATGAATGTCGTACGCCAGGCGAAATGCCAGTACGCGCAAGGCTATTATTTTGCCAGGCCGCTGGACGCGGGAAAAGTTCCGGAGTTTCTGGAGAAGCACCCGGCTTTTTTGAAGGCCGCGGCGGGATAACAGGAGTGCTGTGAGGCAAGCTGACCGCGCCGCATCCGCGATGGATGTGCATCCGGCCCCCTGGAGGGCGGCCAGCTTGCAATCGGGAGTTGTCAGGGTTCGGCTGTGGGTGAGGGAGGGTATGCAACCAAATTCAGTAGCGAACGCGAGCCGATTGAAGATCACCTTGCGGCATCCGTGCAGGCATAGCGCCTGCGCGCGGTAGCCCTGCGCCGCAAGAACCCTGATTTGGATCGCATCGTATGAGCTTTCGGAGCGCAACATCCGGTAAGCGCCTGCCTGCCGTCTTCGTGTGGGCAGCAGCTCTGTGCACTCTTCTGCTGATCGCCATCGCTACGATCTCCGACATGCTTCCCGATTCCGGCCAGCGCGCTGTCTTCTCCGATCTGAATCCCCCAGTCATCGATCTACTGGCAAGCGCATTCCTGCTCCTGGCGGCCCTGCAGACTGCCCGTCGCTCAAAGCGCCTGGCGCTGGCCTGGGGAGCTTTGGCGCTGGCCGAGTTCCTGTATGGAATTGGGGACATCATCTGGGCGACACTGGATGCCTATTTGCATCAGTCGCCGTTCCCCTCCGCGGCGGACGTCCTCTACCTCTTGTTCTATCCCGTCTCGCTGATCGCGATCCTCCTCTTCTTGAAATCCCGGCGGACCATCGGCGTGGATACAAGCGACGCGTTGGACCTGGCAGTGATTGTCACGGCGGCGATCCTCGGCTTTGGCAACTACTTGATCGGACCGATCATCCAGAACAATATCGATGCGCCGCCCGTAGAACGATTTCTCCTGGTTGCCTATCCTGTCGGGGATCTACTTCTGCTGGGCGCCCTTCTCCTGCTCATTTATCACGATCCCTACGATTATCGCAGCGCAGGGAAGGTGACACTCCAACCGGAAAAAGCGGAACAGCCGGCCATCCCCATGTACCTGCTGGCGGCTGGCTTCTTCATGATGATCATCACGGACAGCATCTACGGTTTCGAATCGCTGCGCGGGACATATGCCAGCGGCGACCCCGTGGATATGGGCTGGGTCGCTGCCAGCTTGCTCATTGCCATGGCAGGTGCCGCGCAGTGGAGCGCGCTCCGGCCCGGGAATCCGATCTCAGCGTACCAGCCGGGCCCCAGGTTCCAAAGGGGGGCCTACAACATCAAGGTCTATCTGCCCTATTTCTGGCTGCTGTGTGCCTTCGCGCTGTTGATCAGAGCCGCAACCGCGCCAGTGCCGATGGGTTTCACAGCCGTCGTCATCGGTGTGACCGCGATTCTGGTATTCGTCCTGTTCCGCCAGTTCATCGCACTGTCTGACAACCGCCAGCTGACCGCCCGGCTGCACCAGCAGGCGACCAGCCTCGAAACCATCAATCGAGAGCTGAACGCGGAGATGGCGGAGCGCATGCGCATCGAGGAGAAGCTGGCCTTTGACGTCCTCCATGACCAGATGACCGGCCTGGCAAACCGGCGCTTGTTCCTGGACCGGCTCGGCCAGGCCATTAAGCGCTGCAACCGGCATGACGGCATGTGTTTCGGAGTCCTTTTCCTCGATCTGGATCAATTCAAGCTTGTCAATGACAGCCTCGGGCACGCTTACGGCGACCAGTTGCTCATCCTGGTCGGCAGAAGGCTGGTGGAGAACCTGCGCGCCGGCGATACGGTGGCACGCTTCGGAGGGGACGAGTTTGCCATCCTGCTCGACGACCTGCAGGATGAAGAGTCAACACGCGCCATTGCAGAAAAGCTGTTGCATGTAATTGAGGTTCCTCTCCGTGTTGGCGATCGCGACATCCACGTGACCGCCAGCATAGGCATCGCCACGGATCTCGTCAAGTATGACCAGGCAGAGGATCTGCTGCGCGATGTGGACCTCGCCATGTACCAGGCGAAGGCGACCGGCAAATCGCGCTACGTCATGTTCCGCTCAGAAATGCGCGAAATGGCCTTCTCCCGGCTGGTCCTGGAAGGAGAGCTCCGCCAGGCGCTTCAGAAGGGCGAGTTCCAACTGTTCTATCAGCCCATCTCCTCGTTGGACTCTGACCGGGTGGTCGCGGTGGAGGCGCTCCTCCGCTGGTTCCACCCCATTAAGGGGATACTGGCGCCGGCGGATTTCCTGGCCGTTGCCGAGGCCTCCGACCTCATTCTGTCGATCGGAGATTGGGTGCTCCGGCAAGCTTGCACGCAGTTGGCGCACTGGCAGAAGCAGTATCCGCAACTTGCCGATCTGGCGGTGAACATCAACCTGTCCGACCGGGAATTCGCGCAGCCGCACCTCGCCGGTAAGATCTTCCGAGCGCTGGAGGTCAGCGGCCTGGATGGTTCCTGCCTCCGGCTCGAGATCACCGAACGCGTGCTTGTGGAAAACTACCCCATAGCCAATGCCACCATCGCCGCGTTGAATAAGATGGGCGTCCGCGTTGAAGTCGACGACTTTGGCACCGGCTATTCGGCTCTTGCCTACCTACAGCAGTTCCCGATCAATGCCATCAAGATCGACAAATCGTTCATCAGCGAGATGCAGCGCAACCCGAAGGGTCTGGGGCTGGTGCGTGCCATCGTGTCCATGGCGCGTGAGCTTGGGATGGAGACCATTGCCGAGGGAATTGAGACCGGGGAACAGTTGAGCGAGCTGAAGAGCTTGCTGTGCGGCTTCGGGCAGGGTTACCTGCTGTCCAAGCCGCTGGATGCTGCGCGGGCGGAAACCGTGCTGAGCGGCGCCGCCGCATGAGCCGGCCTGAGGGGCTGCCTGGCTTGCTCCCTCCCTGCTTTTGCCATCCGGCCACCGCTGGATAAGAGCGCTGCCTGCTGAAAAGCGCCTACTGCGCCCGCTCTCGCAATTCTTTCAGGAAAGCTCTGTCGTAACTCACGTGGGCCTCGGCCGTCGCCGAATGCCTGCGCGCCAGGTCCACGTCCGCCAGGATATCGGCCACACTTGCATACTCGGCGCTGCACATCACCAGCCCGACATTCGTCCGCAGTCCCTCGATCGGCTTTCTCTCGGAAATGAGGTTCACCAGGTCCAGCTGGATGCGCGCCGCGATCCTGGCCGGGATGGAATAATCGGGGATGTCCTCCACCAGGATCAGGAACAGGCCCTCGTCGAAGCGCGAGACGGTGTCGGTGGGCCGCAGGTTCGTCTTCAGGTGCCCGGCGATCTCCCGCAGCAGCACGTCCAGTTGTTCCGGCTCGAGATGATTGCGCAGCTCTGCGTATGGATCAAGCTCCACGAACACCACCCCGAAGCGGTTGGCGCGCAACTGCTGAGCGCGTTCGAGCGAATAGGTCAGCCGGACAGAGAAGAACGACCGGTTGTAAAGATGCGTGACCGGGTCCCATGGCTTCTCTTGCATCGAAAGCGGCGCGTGTCGCAGCCGCTGCACCAAGTCGCTGAGCTGGGTGAGATTGACGGGCTTGAGCAGCACGAGGTCCGGCTCCGCCGGGAGACTGTCGGCCATGTGAGAGTTGGCGGTCACCACGACCACCGCTACATCCCGAAAACGCTCCTGGCCGCGCATCCACTCCAGGATCTTGGCGCCAGGCACGCCCGGCAGGCTCAGGTCGAGCAGCAGGACATCCGGCTGCGCGGTCTTCAGGCGTTCTAGCGCCTCCCGCCCGTGCATGACGATCTCTGTATGATAGCCGGCCATGTCCAGCACGTGGCGGAACAGAGCCGCAATATCCCGGTCATCTTCGACGATCAGGGCAAACGGTTTTTCCATTCAAGCTTTCCGCGCCCCGGCTCCGGTGGTCCGGCTAGGCGCACTCTTCTCTCCAAAGCTTGATTATATGGACGAAAGGCTTCGCTGCCTATCCTTCCTCCGGTCACACGCCATTCTGCCGCGGCCCGCCTCGTGCCCTTTAAAGTCAAACGTCCCGCAGACCTGTTCACCGGTAAATGGCCTGCGGGGCGTCATGCACTACTCCATCCCCTGGTGCAGGTCGCGCAGGCTTCGCTCGATCAAATACGTTGCCGGCCGGGACGTTCTGCACGCGTTGGAAAGCAGTGCCCGAGTTTACAGCTTCAGATCAGTAGACTGCTCCCCTAAGCGCCACCAGCAGATCGCGGTCGTAGTAGGCCTGGCTCTTCTCCGTCCGCGCCAGCTTGCGGGCGATCTCTACGTCGCCAAGTATTTCATCAATGCTGCCGTAGCTCGCGCCGCAGGAGACCATCCCCACGTACGCGTGCAGGTCCTGAAGCATTCCCTTGTGCCACAGGAATTCCCTCAGGTCCCGCTCGATGCGCCCTGCCAGCCGGGCCGGCATGTGGTCGTCCGGGATGTCCTCAATCAGCACCAGGAATAGCCCGGCATCGAAGCGCGCGATTGTATCTGTCGGGCGCAGGTTGGCCTTGAGGTGCGCCGCAACCTCCCGCAGGAACGCGTTTAGCTTCTCGGGTCCCAGGTGGCGCTGTAACCCGGCGAACGGCTCCAGATCGACGAACACGATGCCGAAACGGTTAACTCCAATCTGCTTGGCGCGCTCGAGCGAGTACGTCAGCCGCACGGAGAAGAACGCCCGGTTGTAGAGATGCGTGGTCGGATCCCACGGAGCTTCCTGCGCGGATTTCGGCGGCTGGCGCAGCCGCTGCACCAGGTTGCTCAGTTGGTCCAGGTTCACAGGCTTCAGAAGCACCAGGTCCGGTTCCACCGGCAGCGTATCTGCAATGTGCGAATGGGCCGTCACCACCACGACGGGCACGTTCTTCAGAACCGGGTCAGCGCGCATATCTTCCAGGATAAGTGAACCGGGAACGCCTGGCAGGCTGAGATCCAGGAGGACGATGTCGGGCAGGACAGCCTGCAGGCGTTCAACGGCTTCTCCCCCATGCATGATAATTTCAGTTCGATAGCCCGCGAGGTCCAGAACATGCCGGAATAATGCGGCAATGTCGCGGTCATCTTCGATGATAAGTGCAAACGGTTTGTCCATGTTAGCTTCCCGGGCAGACACCTGCACTCAATGGCATCACACCCTCGACACGTGGAAGTTACCCAGCTTCTTGCTACACTCAGGCACGCTGGCATGACGGGAAAGTGTCACCCATCTTACGCAGGCCCGGGTCGATTCTAAGGTTCAGGCATGGTACGCTCGCGTACTGCCAGAATGGTTTGCACAGAATCGGCGTGCTCCACTCGCCGTCTGCGCACCGATGGGCGCCCCGCGCAGGTCGGAAGCCGGCCGCCCGTACGGGGCCCAAACGGACGTGAAAATCGTTAATAAAATGGTTAATGTACTGGATTTCGGCTTCTTGTGAAAAAAAAGCAACCGGCCTGCCACGATCCGTCTGGTATTGCAAGCAACCGGATACAGTGCCATTGTAGGACGAGCGCGGTAACAAAACGGTCGTAGGACACTCGAAACAGGTCGCAAACGAAGCCTAAATGGTTTCAATTGTCACTAAGAGAGCCTCCAAAATCCAACAATGGAGGCTCTCAAGAACAAGTCGGGATTCCGGTGCTCGCCTGCGCCGCAGTGTCTTAGCTCATCATGACCGGCTGGCGTTCTGCCCCTCCTGGATATCCATCAGGATATACAGTGCCTCCGCGATCGCTCGCAGGAACACCCAGAAGAACAAGCAGAGCAGCACTGCCATGCCCAGGATGATGACCAGCGGCGCAGCGTCGGCCATGAAAGCTTGCAGGCTGGGAAAGTGCGCGGACGGCAATGTACTGAACATGAACCAGCCCCACACGATCAGGCAGAACACGCCCAGCGCCAGTGCGAACCACGACAGGATCTGGCAGGCCGTGCAGATACGCAGCATGCGGCGCGGGTCATAATAGGTATCTTCGCCACTTTCGGCCTGGATCCCTTCTTCTTGTACGGTAGTGTCCATCCATCGCCTCCTTGTGTTAGATCTGCCCCGCCCCTCAGCCTGGCAAGTTCAACCGTCCATTCTATTCTTAGTATAATGCTACCGATGTTTTCACAGCCTGAACTGGAGAATGACAGGACTTCGGAAGTCTCTGGCATGAGTGCACCTCACACACGCATGAATCCGGACTTCCGAAGCCTTCTTCCGCCTGCCCGGCTTTGGGCAGTACTTGGCCCACTGCTATTCATGCTGGCTTTGGCCTCGTGCGATGTGCAGTTCGCAGCCCACCCCACTCCGACACCGACTCAACCAACGCCGACGCCCGCGCCGCCGACCGCCACCAGCGAGCCGATGGCCGTCACGGTGAACGGCAAGGGAGTTCCGCTCCGGGAGTTCAATGCGCAGTTGACCCAATACAAGGTCGCGCAGCAGTCGCTCGGCAAGACGGTCACGGACCAGGACGCCACCAAGGCCGTCCTCGACGACCTGGTGGCACAGGAACTATTGGCACAGGGCGCCCAGGCCGCCGGCTTCCAGCTTTCCGACTCCGCCGTACAATCCAGGATCGATGCCCTCCAGGATATGGCAGGCGGTCCCGAGCAATTGCTCAAATGGGAGAAGGATAACGGCTTCGACTCCCCCGAAGTTTTCCGCCTCTCCCTTGCCCGCTCGCTGGCAGCCGCCTGGATGCGTGACAAAATCGTGACAGCCGTGCCAAAAACCGCCGATCAGGCGCATGTGCAGCAAATTCTGCTCTATAATGAAGGCGACGCGAATGCTGTGCTCGAGCAGCTGAAGATCGGGGCGGACTTCGATGCCCTGGCCGCACAATACGACCCAAATACGCGCGGCGATCTTGGCTGGTTTCCCAAGGGATATCTCCTCGAGCCCGAGGTGGAGGAAGCCGCTTTCGGACTGCAGGTCGGTGAATACAGCCCTGTGATACAGACCGATGCCGGATTCAGTATCATCAAGGTCCTGGAACGGGACGCCAACCGGCCGCTCTCACCGGACGCCTACCTGGCGCTGCAACAGGCCGCACTGGTGAACTGGGTTACCGGGCAGCGCGCCGCCGCTCACATCGTCCTCGCGCCCTGATCGCTGCTTCGGCCGGACCTTTCCTGCTTCCGGCCCCATTTTTTCTCAGCACTACTTTTCGGAGCAATCCATGGATGAAGATTTCGGCTTCGACCCGCCCGCCAGGCAGCCATCACCGAAGATCAGCATTTGGGACATGCTGGCGGTCCTGGTACTGATCGCTGCCGCCGGTGTGGGCGCGGTCGTCCTGTATCTGTTCTTCAATCCTGCTGCTTCCATGAATCCGCTCCCGCCCCAGTTCCCCACCGCGCTGGTCCCACCCACGGCGACCATCACCCCCATCCAGCTCGAAGCCACCTGGACGCCGACCTTTGTCAACGCTACGCCCACGACGACTCTGGCACCCACCATCACGCTGCAGCCATCCAACACGCCGATCTCCCTGGTGCCCCCCACGCGCACCCCGACCCTGCCTCCACCGACCAGCACGCCGAAAGCGCCTTATAGCGTCTCCCTCTCCGCCATCGCCAGCACCATCATGTATCCCGATCTGGCCTGCAACTATTCCGGCATCGGCGGCACCGTCGTGGACGCCAGCGGCGCCCCGGTCCTCTACCGGACGGTCCGGCTGACCGGCAGCTACGACGGCAAGCCGATCGATAAGCTCACCGTCAGCGGCACGGCTCTGGAGTACGGGCAGTCGGGGTTCAAGTTCGATCTCGGCACCACACCCATTGCGTCCAACAAGCTCCTGACCCTGCAACTGCTGGACCAGGGCGGTCTGCCGCTCGCCGAGAACGTCTACCTCGTGACGTACAAGGACTGCAACAAAAACCTCATCCTCGTCCGCTACAAAGAGAACCGTTAGCCCCGCTCTTGTGCGGAGATGGAGCTGTTTAACCACAGATGGACGGGGATGAACAATCCTGTTCATCTCTTTCATCCCCGGTTCCAATCGTCAATCGTAAATTACTAGACGACCACATTCCACGTGCCGTACTTGGGGTTCCGGGCGCGTATCACATCCTGGTACAGGCCGCGCAGCTGCACGGTGATCGGTCCCATCTTCCCTGCACCGATCCGGCGGTAATCGATCTTCGTGATGGCTGTGATCTCCGCTGCCGTCCCTGTCAGGAACATTTCCTCCGCGATGAACAATTCCGTACGGTCGATCGAGCGCTCCAGCACCGGGATGGCCAGCTCATTCCGGGCCAGCTCGATCAGCGTCCGCCGCGTGATCCCCTCCAGGATATTGTCGGTCACCGGCGGCGTGATGAGCACGCCATCGCGCACCATGAAGATGTTCATGGCCGAGCCTTCGGAGACGTGTCCGTTCCCGTCCAGCACGAGCGCCTCGTCGAAGCCGGCTTGCACCGCGTCCGTCTTGATGAGCGCCGAGTTGGCATACGCGCCCGCCACCTTGCCGCGCGCCGGGATCATGTTGTCGTCAATTCGCCTCCACGACGAGATGGTCACATGCGCGTTGGTATCGTTCTTGACGTACTTCTCGAACGGCATCGTGAAGAGGCAGAATTCATCCTTGAGGTCGTGTAGGCGCACGCCGATCCCCATATCCGCCTTATAGAAGGTGGGGCGCATGTATACATCCTGATGCCAGTCATCGGTCCGCAGCACATCCAGCGTAAGCTGGATCAGGCTTTCTTCGTCGTAGGTGGTCTGCATCGCCATCATGCGCGCCGAGTGCAGCAGCCGCCGGTAATGGTCATACGGACGAAAAACGAAGAGACGTTTCTTCTCTTCGTTCCAGTAAGCCCTCATCCCGCCGAAAACGGCTGTGCCGTACAAAAAGCCATGGGTGGCAATATTGATCTTTGCTTCGGATAACGGTACTATCTTTCCCTCAAAGAAGGCATGCTTCGAGAGATCCACAAAACACCTCCGGGCGGGTCTGGACCAACTCTTACGCGAAAATTATAACCGATTCGGTCTTATTCACCACCGCGCGGCGGCGCAGGCCTCGCAAACCAATAGTACAAACGTGAAGTCATCGAATCTAATCCATATACGCCCGCACTGCATGCCGCGGATGTCCCAAACGGGCAAGCGCCCGCGGAGAGAGGCATCGGCATCCCCCTTGCTCGCGGCACCGATGCGCGGCTTACGCAACCCTTCTGATCGCCAGCCCCGCCCGGCGCTTTGAACTGACGATGTCGATCCGGCACGCCTGGTTTCTGCGAGGTCTTCCATTCGCCCGGATCGGTCCGATTCCTGCCGGTTCAAACCCTTGACGCGCGGCGCCTGTCTGCTATAATCTAATTCGACGTTTGTCGAATTAATTAGACGGAAGTACACAATGGACAACGAAGATACCCCCGTTCTCGATTTTGTAAAAGCCGTATCGGACCCGGACCGATTGCGCATCATCGGCCTCCTCGCACGCGGCGATGCCACAACGCGACAGCTCGCCGACCAGCTTGGCACGCCGTTCCGGCAGGTCTTCAACCATCTGGGCTTGCTGGAATTCGCCGGTATCGTGCATCGGTCTGGAGAGCTATTCAGTCTGGATGAAACTGCCCTGGAGCGCCTTCCGATGGGACAGTTTCCCCAGCCGCGCGAGAAGTACATCCCGGCGCGGGACCTGGACGCGAACACGCGCAAAGTGCTTACGGCCTATCTGAACGCGGACGGATCGCTCAAACACTTCCCCGCTCAGTCATCCAGACAGCGCATCATTCTTGACTACCTTACCGCGGCCTTCGAGCCCGGCAGAGTGTATTCGGAAAAGGAAGTCAATGCGATCCTGCGCCGGTTCCACCCGGACACCGCTACCATCCGTCGCGCCCTCGTCGAGGCGGCTCTCCTGGCCCGCGAGGCAGATGGGTCGAAGTACTGGAGGGTTGAGAGCAGGGAATAGTGAGAAGCGAATAGAAAATGGGAAACAGGAGTCGAGCTATCCGAACAACGATTTCCTATGACCTGCTCTCATCGAGGCAACCGTGACTGACGAATTACTTTCTTTCTACAAGGCGCTTGCGGATGCCAACCGGCTGAAGATCGTCGGGTTGCTGTCGGCGCGCAGCTACAGCGTGGAAGAGCTGGCGGCGCTGCTCGATCTGCGCCCCTCGACGGTCAGCCACCATCTCGCCAGGCTGGCCGAGGCAGGCCTCGTCAGCGCGCATACCGAGAGCTACTACAACGTGTACAGCCTCGAGGAGCACGCTCTGGAAGAGCGCACGCGCCGCCTGCTTTCACGTCAGGACTTCGCAGCCGCCATCGCGGAGATGGACCTGGATGGTTACGACCGCAAGGTGATCGCAGACTACTCGCGCCGCGACGGCAGCTTGAAGACCATCCCGGCCCAACGCAAGAAGCTAGAGGCTGTCCTTCGATATGTCGTGCGCGTCTTCGAGCCGGGCAAACGCTACAGCGAGCACAAGGTCAATGAGATGCTCAGCCGCTTCCATGCGGATACCGCGACGCTGCGCCGCGAGCTCGTCGGATACGGCCT
Organism: Anaerolineales bacterium; assembly: GCA_035498395.1. Classification (GTDB taxonomy): domain Bacteria; phylum Chloroflexota; class Anaerolineae; order Anaerolineales; family Villigracilaceae; genus Fen-1038. The sequence continues at coordinate 7,919 of DATKAF010000331.1, read as the reverse complement.
GATGCAGCGGGAAGGCGGCGGTGGTTCCTACTGGCGGCCTCGCGAGCTCGGCCCCGGGGACCGATCCTCTACGCTGCGCTCCGGGGACACGTAAAGGTCGACCCTGCGGGGACGTGCCAAGGTCGCCCTCACGATTCACGACTTCCCATTCCCCATTCCCGCCCTTCACGATTCTCGCCTCACGATTATCGTTTCCTCAAGGCGAAAACTTGGTCGCCCGCGAGCGCGCCGGTCAGGGGTCCCGCCTCGAGGCGCATCACGCGGCTGTTCTGGAAGAACCCGAAATCGAATTGCGTCTCCTCCCCCGCCTGCTTGCCCGGTACGGGCATCAACCGCGCCGTCAGCGGCTTGTCGAGCCGTAGCGCCAGCGCGCACAGATCCAGCAACAGGGGCACGAGGTGGTCCGCCGTCGTGTCTCCGGGCAGCGGAATCGTATCCAGCCCGGTGCCGCACACCGCGGAGTACAGCAGCACGTCCTTGACGCTCAGGGTTCCTTCGGCAGCCCGCCTGGCGAGGGTCGCATCCTCCAACACCGGCATCATCAGCCCGCGGAAGCCCGCCCGCGGAAAGTCTGCCCTGTCGATCGATTCGGTGATGATCGCTGCGGCCGCCAGCGAGCCGTGCAGCCCGATGGTTGGCACGCCCAGCCGCTCGAACGCCGTGCCCAGCGACCGCGATTCTTCCGGGAACGGCGCCAGCGAGAAGTCAATGCCGCCAAACACCGTGCCGCGTAGATCGCGTGCCGCGGTCGTGGAGATGGCTGCGCCGTGTCTCTCGATCTCTGCGATAAGCGCATTCCGCGCCTCGTCGACCGTCTTTGCCGCGCCGAAGGCCTCCACGGCCAGGTCAGCCGCCTCGGTCGCGATCGCAAATGCCGGCCCATCCGCTTCGTGATAGGCAGCCGGAAAGAATGGTGACCCGGGGCCCACGTTCGCCAGCGCGGCGAAGCGCAGGTTGGCGAAGCCGTTCGGCTCCAGCGGCGCCGCATCGGCAATCAACCTGGCGCAGGCTCGTACCGCCGCGACATCGATGCCTCGCCGTGTATCCGCCATGATGCCGCCGAAGAAGACATTTCGCGTTGCCGCGAGCGCCTCAGGGATAGCCGCGTAGCTCCGCGCCGATTCGGGCAAGGCAGGTCCCAGCGAGGCGTACGCGATACCGGCCTGCTGGATCGCTCCCTCAAGCTTCTGTGCATACTCGGGCAGGCTCGCGTCAGGCAGGAGCAGCTTCGGAAACGCCCTCGTCGCCAGCCTCGTCGATTGCACGTCATAGCCCGCCGTCTCGTAGACCTCCCTGGCATTCGCCAGGAATTCTCCGGCTCCGCGTAGGACAGCCTCGTCAAGCGGGTACTTTGGGTTGCAGAAATACGTGATGGATCGGATTTTCATGTTACTCCGCGGGAGTGCTGCAACGTTGGGACGTCTAAGTACCGGTCCTCTGCCTGAGGACCTCGAACATCAGGATCGAGCCTGCCACGGCTGCGTTGAGCGATTCGGCATTCCCCGGCATCGGGATGCTGACGAGCCGGTCTGCCAGCCCTCGCGCGGCCTCCGTTGCCCCGGCAGCCTCCCCACCGATGATCAGTACCATCGGTTGCCGGAAGTCCGCATTCCAGCACGACGGACCCTGCATGTCCGCCAGGTGGACCGCCAGCCCTTTGGTATAGCCTCGGATTTGCTCCCAGCTCGCCTCTCGGATCGGCACCCGGAAGTGTGCGCCCATGCCCGCCCTAACCACTTTCGGCGAGAACGCGTCGACGGTCTCCGGCGGCAGGAATGCGGCCTGGACGCCGGCCGCCTCCGCGCTCCGCAGGAGCGTGCCCAGGTTGCCGGGGTCCCGGATCGAATCGGCGATGAGCGCAAAGTCCAGCGCATCGACCATCGGAAGCTGATGGTCAGCCAGCACCGCCACGATGCCCTGCGGCGTGTCGGTATCGCTCGATCCCTTCATCAGTCCGCTGTCCACTTCGTCGATCTCAATCTTCCGCTCTGCCAGCTTTGCCAGCAGTTCATGCCCTCGTTCGCTCAGGTCGCCGCTATACAGCACGAAACGGAACGGCCAGCTGGCGATGTGCGCCTCCTCCACGAGCCGCACGCCTTCAGCCAGGAACGCCCGGGCCTCGCGGCGCTCCTTCGCCCGCCCGGCTAGCGCCCTCACCAGCTTGACTTTGGCGTTCTGCGCGGAAACGATCATCTTCCTGTTACCCTTCGGGTGCCGGTTCTACGGAGACCTCGGCGGTGATATGGTCGGTGAATGCTGCCAGTCCGCGCTGCCGAGAGGTCCACAGCACAAGCACCAGGTCCAGCAGGCACGCCGCTACGAACAACAGGTTCAGGTTCCACCGGCTGACGGCCCCCGATATCGCCTGTGAGATCGGGACGAGCCCGGTGCCGGCCAGCATGAATAGGCTCATCATTCTTCCCAGCATCTCTCTGGGCGTGCGCGTCTGCATCCCGGTAATCAGGGTGATCCCGGCATACCCGTTCCCGACCCCCAGCAGGAGCAACAGCACGAAGTCCACCCACGTGGAATAGATGAACGCCAGTGCGCCGATCACAAGCCCAAACGCTGTGAGCAGCGCCAGCAGGATCGCCCTCATCGACTTGCCGTCGGGCCTTGGGAGCGCGCCCGCCAGCAGGTACCCCACCAGGTTTCCGCCCGCATACGCCGACATCAGCAGCCCGTAAGCGACAGCTCCTTCCGGTAATCGTTGGTCGGCCAGCACCGGGATGCCGACCAGCAGCGGGCCGACGATCAGGAAGTTCACAGACGCCATGACGATGAACATGACCCGCAGCCCCTCGTCTTTCCACACGTAACGGACTCCGGTCAGAATGGCAGCCCCGATGCTTTCCTGGCTGCCCGCGAGATTCGCTGTGCCTGCACGCCTTCCGCCCATCCGTATGAGCCACATGCACACCGCGGAAACGGCGAACGATACGGCGTCGATTGCGAATGCGATCCCAATGCCGGCCAGCGATTCGGAATGCCCGCCTATGACGATACCCGCTATGGTCGGTCCGACGAAACCCACCAGTTGCGCCACGCCCATCATGATGGAGTTGCCCGCCTGGAGGTCGTTCTCGTCCACCAGCATCGGGACAAAACTGTTCCCCGCCGGGATCGCAAATCCCGCCACCAGCCCGAATGCCAGGGCAAAGGCATACAGCATCCACATCTGCGCGACGCCCGTGAAGACGACAACTGCCATCAGGCCGGTCAGCACGAACCGAATCGCGTCTGCGATCAGCATGATCGTGCGCGGCGAGAAGCGATCGGTGATCGCGCCGCCCACCAGCATGAACAGCGCCCGCGGGATTCCTTCCAGCGCCAGCACAATGCCCAGTGCCAGGGGGTCGCCGCTGATTTGCAGCACCAGCCACGGCGTGGCGATCAGCGCGAACTGGTCCCCCAGCAGGGAGGTCGCCGTACCGATGAACAGCAGGCGGAAATCGCGCAGCCCCATCACGCGCCTCATGGGGTTCTCAGTGCTTTTTGCTTCCAGCATTACCTAGAACTCCTTTGTATATGGGAAATATGTCCCTGTAGCCGTTCATCCCGCACCCCACGCGGCCAGGAACACCTCCGCGCTCGGCGGATCGAACAGTACGATCCTCACAACCTTGAGCCCTGACGGTCGGCCCGAGAAATGCGTTCTCACAGTGGATAAGATCACCCGCGCCGCACGCTCCCTTGGAAAGCCGAAGATTCCCGTCGACAGCGCCGGCATCGAGATCGACTCGCATCCCAGTTCTTCCGTGGCCGTTAGCGCGCCTTCGATGGCGGACGCAAGTTTGGCATCCTCGTTCCCATCTCCCCAAACTGGGCCAACCGCGTGGATCACGTATTTCGCGGACAGCTGCCCGCCCCTCGTCCATGCCGGGTGCTCGTGCGTGACCGGGCCGTGTGTGCGTACCCATTCATCTGATTGTTGCTGGATGGCCGGGCCGCCGCGGCGCGAGATGGCGCCCGCCACGCCGCCGCCATGCTGGAGGTGCGAGTTGGCGGCATTGACGATGGCGTCCGTGGTCTCGGCGGTGAGGTCGCCCTGAACAAGCTGGAGTGTCTGCCCGGTGGGCAGGAAGCGTTCGGCGAGCATGAGCGAACTAGCCTTTCAGTACTTGCCGGGCTGGCAAGTTGCGGTCCTGCCAAGATTGTACTCCGGCGGGGTCGAAGGCCGCTGGTATGTGGGGATGTCAAGGGGCGGGCTGGAGGCGCAAGCGGACAGTAAAGATGATGAACAAGACGAGCGCCGCCAGGTCGAAAGCGAACTTGCCGAGGATGTCAATCGGCGCGGCCCGCAAGACCACTGCTGTGCCACCCAGCATGCTGGCCAGGCTCATGCCGAAGATCAAGGCCAGGCGATGGCGATCGTTCCAGCCCACCCCGGCAGCGGCGCGCATAAGGATGAAGAGTCCTGCCGCAATCCAGACCAGCCCGGCGGCAATTGGAACGAGCGGCGACATGCCCTGAAGGCCGGAAGGCGGGACATAGGGCAACGCAATGAGCAGAAACCAGACCAGGCCAAAGCCAAATGCCAGTATTCCAACCAGCCAGGGAGTTGGGGTTCTGCGCCGTGCTCCTTCCGCGGGCGTTGGCAACTTCCGGGGCAGCAGTGCGAGGCCGACCAACATCGCGCTGATGAGCAGAGCGATCCCAACATACAGGGCGGGCACCTGATAGGCGCTATCCCCGTATCGTTGCAGCCCGATACGGTGCCACAGCTCGTACACGCCAAACGATGAAAGCACCAAAAACACGCAGGCAATGATGAGCCCGCGGCGGCTCAACCAAGGGACTGTCCGCAGCGCTGGGAAGAGCATCTCCACTAGGTAGATGGGCAGCACAACAGCATACACGCCCTCATACCAAACGAGCGCCACGAGATAAATCCATTGCACGCCAGAAGCCCAGCCGAAGCTCCCCGGGGGGAAGAACTGCGGGGTCAGTGACGTTTGCAGAATGACGCACTCCTCTGCAATGCCAAAGACGAGGCCTAGCAGCAACATGGAGGCCCAGCCCCGACCCATCCGCCGAATTACTTCGCGGATGATCAGCGCGGCGGTGCCATAGACAGCCATCTCGGGCAAAAGCAGCCAGAGATTGCTCACCCGCACGATGCCCATGAGCAGCTCTGTCAGCACGGGAGAGATAACAATCAGCGCGACCACTGGGGCGGCACGCCGCCAGGCGTTGCTCTCCTCTGCCGGGTAGGTACCGGTAAGAGCCTTGTGCGATTTCACGGTAAATTCTCCTTACGCCAGCGAGGCCGCCGTGCCTGTTGCTCGCGCGCGGCGACGCCGGCTTTCGATTCTTCGAACTTGCGAAGCAATAGGGTAAAGGCGCGCACTTCCTCGGCGTCCCAGCCGGAGACGAACTTGGCGAACCGGGCGAGGCCGATCTTGTGTAATCTCTCCAGCTCTTTATGGCCCGAGGGCGTCAGGCTGACAAGGCAAGCGCGCGCATCTTGCGGATCGCCGCGGACGGTCACAGCGCCCTCGTCTGCCAGAGCCTGCACCACGCGGGTGATCGACGACTGGTTGAGCTGCAGCTCGGCGGCCATGGCGGACGGGCGAACTTTGCCGTAGGCTGCAACGACGTGGAGCAGCGCCAGCCGGTTAGCGGGCAGGTTCCCGCGCTGGACACGCTTGAGCCCGCCGACGACCGCGAACAGCGCAACGACCATCTGCTGGACATCCCGGGAAGTGGGTCGCATGCATACACTGTACTATATTTGCTTGATTTAAGCAAGTATATGGATACAACGAGCCCGGATGCCATTTGCTACAAAAAGAAAGAGCGAGTGGATGGTTCCACTCGCTCTTTCCGGATGCAGAGACTGGTTGTTATTTGGCCTGCGCCACAACCGCCGCAAACGCCTTGGGGTCGCGCACCGCGATGTCTGCCAGCATCTTGCGGTTGAGCGTGATGTTGGCCTTCTTCATCGCCGCCACCAGCCGGCTGTAGGTTGTGCCGTTGAGGCGGGCTGCCGCATTGATGCGGGCGATCCACAGCCTGCGCAGGTCGCGCTTGCGCACGCGGCGGTCGCGCGTGGCGTACCACATGCTCTTCAGCATCGCCTCGTTGGCGCGCTTGAACAGCAGGTGCTTGGCGCCGCGCTGCCCCTTCGTATACTTCAGTACTCGCTTGTGACGACGGTGTCCGTACGGACCACCCTTAATTCGAGCCATTCGAACCTTTCTTGCGTACCGCTGGACGTCGGCGGCTGCGAAAGCGCGCCAGTTGTGTACATCCAGTAGCCGCAGCTAGACGGGAAAACGAAAACAGGAGGAGACTATTTCTCCATGTTCGGCGCCAGGCGCTTTACGTTGCGGACGATGCTCTTGCCCTCCACGGGCAGCATCTCCGACAACAGGACCTTGGCGCGCTTGGACGTGCGGCGGCGCAGATGGCTCTTCCCACCCTTCGTGCGGACCAGCTTGCCAGAACCGGTCATTCGGAACCGCTTGCTTGTCGCCTTGTGGGTTTTCAGCTTCATCTTGCCGCCCGCTTTCGCTTTGCGTGGCACTGATGCGTACTCCTTTCAGCAGGGATGAACAAGATACATTTCAAACCAGGACAAAAGCGTCTAACTATTCGTCTCAGCTTTGCTGGGCGCGGGCGCTTCCACCTTTTCCTTTTTCTTGCCGCCGGGCTTGCCGGGCGCAAGCACCACCAGCATCGTCCGGCCTTCCATCATCGGCGGCACCTCGATCGAGCTTATATCGGCGAGCGACTGCGCGATCTCTCTCAAGTCTTCGAGTGCGATCTCGGGATAGTCCATCTCGCGGCCGCGGAAGCGTACAGTCACGCGCACCTTGTGCCCTTGCAGCAGCCAGCGCCTTGCATCGTCAACCTTGAAGCCGCGGTGGGCATTGGCCGTCTTCGGACGCAGCCGGATCTCTTTGATCTCGATCTTGGTCTGCGCCTTCTTCGCTTCGCGTTCCTTCTTCGCCCGTTCGTAGATGAACTTCCCGAAGTCCATGATACGGCAGACGGGCGGAGTCGCTCCCGGAGAAACCTCCACAAGATCCAGCTCGGCATCGCGTGCCATCTGGAGGGCCTGCCGGATGGCTACCACTCCGACATTGCTGCCGTCGGCTCCGATCAACCGGACCTCCGGGACGCGGATGCCTTCATTCACTCGAAATTCGTTAGTACTGATACGCCGCTCCTTGTCGCAAATAGCCTGTCAGTCCACGGATCCACTGGACTAATAGACACAAATCCAGCCCGAGGCTGGTATTTAGCTGGCGAATGATACCATGAAGCCCCGCGAATCGTCAACAAACCGGCGTTCGATCTTATGCAAGCCCGCCTCTCACAATCGGCGGGGATTCGCCGCCAAAACGTGGGATTCTGGCAGGCATTTGTCCTGTACCATTGTGGGCAAGAGCGCCTGCTATGAGACTTCACCCCTTGTCGCTGCTCTTGATGATTCCCCTGCTGGCAGCCTGCGCCTCGGGCGGGCAGCCCAGGTTCAACGTCCCGGCGTTGCCGCATGCGACCTCCATGCCGCATGCCAACCCGGCGCGGGTCATCGCCACGCTGCCGCAGCGGATCGACTCTTTCGACGTCAGCCCGGATGGCAAGCTGCTCGCCCTCGCCACGTCCGGAGGCGTGCGGCTCTATGAGCTTCCGACCTACAAATACCTGCGCAGCCTGAACGACGGCGAGCTTGCTTCCGCCGTTGCCTGGTCGCCGGATGGCAGCAGGCTGGCGGTCGGCAGTTCGAAGGACTACGGCAAGCCCTTCTTCACCGGCGGGGACTCGAGCAACTCCTGGAAGGCGCATCTGACCGTTTGGGACGCCTCCACCTGGAAGCCGGTCTTCGAGCCCGCCTTCGGGGATGAGATGGTGAACGAGATGTTCCGCGACCTGGCCTGGTCCCCAGACAACCGCTCGCTGGCCTTCAGCCC
>DATKAF010000330.1:0-7349 GCA_035498395.1 Anaerolineales bacterium | reverse complement strand
GCTGGTTAGGTGCAAACCTGGCACGCGGGTCTACACCAAAACACCAAACATCAGTTCTCAACCCCTTCCTGCCTCCCTTCGCTTCGCTGCGGAGATGCTTCGCGAGGAGTGCTTCGCGATGGTGCGGTAGGCGGTGGGGGTCTTGTTAGCGGTTCCAAGGTTTGGTTATCTGCAAACTGCCGGTAAACAGTATCAGCCGGGCGGCTGCAACTGCTCAAGCGACCGATGCCTGATTCAACCCCTGAAGTTCTGCCGGTCTACTGATGACAAGTGAGTCGGACGGTCCGGTTCCAGGAGGGGCTCGCCGACCTGCACGCTTGCCGCCGCGGCGCGGAACTGCTCGACCACCCGCCCCGCGATCTCACGCGTGCTAATGAACGTATCGGCTCCCGAGGAGATGGCTGCCTGCTCGCGGGCGGTATGGTGGCTCATCAGCACCACGGCCAGCGGTGTGCTGCACTGCTTGCGGAGCTCGCCCAATGCGAGGCTGCGGGGCGGCTGTAGCAGGTCCCAATCGACCAGCAACAGCTCGCTCCGGCTGCCCGGCAGCAACTGTGAGGCCGATTCCCAATCGCAGGCCTCACCGACGACCTCCACTCCAAGCTCCTCGAGCAGGAGGCGCAGCGCGGACCGTTCTCTGTCTCTCGAATCGGCGATGAATGCTCGTGTCATGACTCAGTGTTGATAATTCCAAACATAACCATGTCCATCGCTCATCTGCCCCCCTCCCTGCCTCCGTGCGCTTCGCTCCGGAAATTCGCATGCAAGACGAGCTTCCGCGATGCCACTGTATGCGAATTTGGGGGCTCCCTCCACTCCGTTTCGCCTCCTTCGCTTCGCTGCGGAGATGCTTCGCGAAGGTGCCGGCCTGCCTCCGGAACGAAGTGGAGGGGAAGGCAGTGGGGGTCTTGTTATGTGCTCCAAGGAATATCTCGAAACGATTCACTTTCAAAGGCGTCCGTCTCCCTCGGGGCGGAGGGAGACGGACTGGGAGAGGACCGCACGGGAGTGGACGGGTTCCGTGCGGCAGCACCCCCCTAGTGCAGGGCGGTGTGCGCTACTGCGGGCTGCATTGGAAGCCTCAGCGTTGGGTGTAGCACGCTCGCAGTGTATGGCAGGGGGGAGGCAGGTGTCGGGGCTTGCTCGCTGGCGAGGATCTCCGCACAGGTGCGCTCGTCATCGGCGTTGTACGGGATAGCGTCTTCCCAGCCGGTATGCAGGTGATTGGCCCGCCTCGCGCCGCATTCGAAGATATCGAATTGGGCGCGGGTGGCCTCGAGGCACGCTTCGGATGTGTTCTCCGCCATCACGTACATAACCACCTTGACACAGTATAGTTTCTTGCCCATTTCTCCTTCTCTCCTTCGCGCGGGCAGGCTGCCTGCCTCGCTTCTCTCTGAGTTGGTCCGCAGCGTCACAGGGCCGGCAGCGTGAAGAAGAACAGGCTGCCTTTGCCCACTTCTGTCTCTACTCCGACCTCACCACCGAGCTTTTCCACGATCCGGCGTACGATCCACAGGCCAAGCCCATGGCCCGGCTTGTGAATCGGCCCGGTTTGGCTGAACGGCTTGAACAGCCTGTCCTGCTCTTCCGGCGAGAGGCCGCGACCGTTGTCGCGGGTCGAGAACAGAACGCGCCCATCGAGGCGCGAGGCGGCGCCCAGCTCCACGTGCGGAGGCTGGCCCCCGTACTTGATCGAGTTGCTGATGAGGTTTGCCCAGATCTCCTCTACCCAGGGCGCATAACCCCGCGCGGCGGGCCAGCATTCAGGGGCCGTCACCTGGGCGTGATGCTCGCGGATGAGATAGGAGAGCCGGTTCCGGATGTTCGAGACGATCACGCCCATATCCAATGGCGCAACGGGCGCTTCGACCTCATGCAGCTCCGAGAGGAACAGCAGGTTATCGATCATGTCATTCATCTTGTGCGCGGTGGAATCGATCTGCCCCAGGTACGCGTGCAGTTCCTCGGTTGTCAGGTCTGTGATGTGGAAGATGGCGTCAGAGGTCCCAATGATGACGGCTAGCGGGTCCTTGAGGTTGTGAGCAACGGTATGTGCATAGGCAGCCAGGTCGTCATTCCGGTTGCGCAATGCAGTCACCTGTTCGAGAAGATGAGTCTCGGAATTCCCGGATGCCCTGCTGGCGTCCACACTGCTTCCCACGCCATGAATCCTCCGACCGCGCCGTCCGACTGTGAAAGCTTCGGCTTTCAAAGGTCATCCCTCCCCGGGCAGCATGGCTGATTCCCGTTCCCTGCCCAGTAGCATATTAATATAAACATCCCCCCGGCGCATCGCGCCGCAGGGGGATGTTTTCCTCCGCCAGTTGGGGGAGGCGCGTTTCAGGTGACGAGGTGCTGCCGCAGCGCCAGGCTGACGGCTTCCGTGCGGCTGGCGACGCCGAGCTTGGCCAAGATGGAGCTTACGTGGGATTTCACAGTGGACGGGCTGACCACCAGCCTGGCCGCGATCTGCGTGTTGTTCAGACCCTCCACCATGAGGGCCAGCACGGCGCGCTCGCGGTCGGTCAGGTCAACGGTGATGTCGCCCGGTCGGTGGCTGGTCTCGACCAGCGACTGTGTGGCCTCCGGCGAAAGCGTTGCCCGCCCCTTGTGCGCCGCCCGGATGGCTCCGGCAAGCTCCTCCGCCGAGATGTCTTTTAGCAGGTAGCCGATGGCGCCGGCTTGCAGCGCCTCCCGCACCAGATCGCCCTGCTTGAAGCTGGTGAGGGCAATGACCTGCACGTGCGGGAACTTCTGCCGGATGATGCGGATCGCCTCCGGGCCGTTCATGCCGGGCATCACCATGTCCATCAGCACCACGTCGGGCGCGGCCTCCGCGCACAGCCGGACGGCCGTCTCGCCGCCGTCCGCTTCCGCCGCCAGCGTCATATCGCCGAAGGCCTTGAGGAACGTGGCAAGTCCGCGCCGGACCATGGCATGATCATCCACCACCATGACCCGGATGGGATCTCCACAAGGAGCGGTCATCCAACCTCCGGCCCGCTGCCAGCCGGCCAGCGGATGTTGAGCGCCGTGCCGCGGCCCGCCTGGCTCGTGATCAAGAGGGAGGCTCCCACGGCTTCCGCTCGCTCCCGCATGATGTGGAGTCCAAAGTGGCCGGGCGCGATGCCGTCCGGATCGAACCCCCGGCCATCGTCGCAGATGCTGAGCTCCACGCTGCTGCCATCCTGATACAGAACCATCTGGACGCGGCGGGCATCCGCGTGCATGGCAACGTTCGCCAGCGCCTCCTGGCAGATGCGGTAGATCGCCAACTGGATCTCGCCCGGCAGGCTCCCTTCCCCGCCTACGGTCAGCTCGACCGGGATGTTGGTGCGGCCCGTGAAGGCGTCGTTCAGGAGCTGCAGGAGCGCCCCCATCTCGGCATCTGTAATGGTCGAAGGGCGCAGCTCCGCCAGCAGGGCGCGCATGTCGGCATTGGCACCGCGCATCAGCCGCCGCAGGTCCTCCAGCGACCGCCGTGCCAACTCCTGGTCGCGGTCCCACACCTCGGGCAGCACCTCCGCGATGAGACCTGCGGAGAACAGTGACTGGTTCACCGCATCGTGCAGGCTCTGCGCCAGGCGCTTGCGTTCGTCCTCCGCCGCCGCCGATTGGGCGTTCCGGTATAGCTCTGTGTGCACCAGACTCGTTACCGCCTGGTGCGCCACGCCGAGGGCCAGGCTGGCATGATGCGCGGTGTAGAAGCTCTTCCTGGCGTGCACGACGCCCAGCCCGCCCAGGATGCCCTCCCTCACCGCCATCGGCACCCACATCCACGATTGCATGCCGTCCAGCAGAATGGACGCGTCCTCACCCAACAGCGCGCGCAACTCGGCCGCCTGCCATCCCTTTCCCCAGACGTTTCCGATACGGATCGGTTGATTTGCGTTAAAAAGCACTGTCAGCGTTTCAGGACCCTGCAAATGCACCCGGATCGGCGCTGCGGGATCCTCGCTCAACTTGCCGCGTGTTGCCATGGTGACCAGCGCCGGTCCGTCCAGCGCGAAGAACGCCGCCCGGTCGTATGGGATCAATTCCTGGAGCTGGTCGAGGATTAAGCCGGGTGGGAATTCGAGCGTGGATGCCAGCGTTTTGGAGATGCCCAGCATGGCGGTCTGCTCGCGCGCCTGCGACTGCAAGCGCTGGCGTAGCGTCTGCTCCGCATGGATGCGCTCGCTGACATCGCGGACGCTCCACAGCATGCAACGGTGTCCGCGATACTCCATCGATGTGCCGCGCCAGCGGCTGTAGGAGGTGCTCCCGTCCTTCCGCAGCAGCCTCGTCCACGTGTCGAACGCAGAGTCGGGGTGGAACGTCCGGAGGTTGTCGTTGAACTGCCGCCGGGCTTCGGCGTGGATCAGCGACGAGAGCTCCGCACCGATCATCTGCTCGCGCGTGTAGCCATGCATCCGGCAGGCAGCGGGGTTGGCCTGCAAAACGCATCCGGACGTGATGTCGCTAATGATGATGCCGTCGGCGCTGGACTCGAAGATATCCTGATATTCGGATCTCCCACCTAAAGCAGCTTTCCGATCCATACCCGGGATAGCCATAAGCGCCTCTCGCGAATTCGGGCAGTTCTCATAACTATTATACGCTTTCCCCAATAAAGGCAGACCCGCCGCCGCCCGCGCCATGGCTAGGCGCTTCACGTCGGGCGCCAGCGCTCGACGCGCAGCGGGAACTTGTCATCTCCCAGGAAATGGCAGATGCTCTTCAGTTCCGGCGTTGCACCGCGCCACTCCAGCTCGCGCAGCTTCTCTTTGACGGGCGCATCCCGCCGCAGGGTGGCCAGTTGCAGGAAGAGCTCCGCCTCAGCCCGGCGCGATTGCAGCGCTTCGGAGAGCGTAGCCGCGCGGCCCGGCGTGATGGATGCCACTTTCCACCTGGCTGGGTCTTGCGGAATGGCATCGATGTGCCCGTAGCGTGCCAGCACGGCCGAGGCGGATTTCGCTCCCCAGCCGGGGATGCCAGGGTAACCGTCCGCGCTGTCGCCCACCAGTGCCAGCCAGTCCGGTATGGAGGCGGGGTGGACGCCGTATTTCTCCACGACTGCCGCCTCGTTGATGATGGCATCCTTGCGGCGGTCCCAGCAGACGACGCGTTGCCCCTCGACAAGCTGCGCCAAGTCCTTGTCGGGTGAGCACACGACGATCTGGTTCACCGACGTCAGCCGCCCGTAACGCTTGACCGCCGTGGCGAGCGCGTCGTCGGCTTCGAATTCGACCATCGGCCAGACCGTCAAGCCGAGCGCCTCAGTCGCCTCTTCGGCAAGTGGGAACTGTGCCAGCAGCGCCGGATCGACCCCTGCCGAGGTCTTGTAGGCTGCATACAGGTCATTGCGGAACGATTCGATGACATGGTCGAACGCAACGCCCACGTGCGTGACGCCGGGCGTCGTCACCAGCATGTAGAGCGTACGCAGCAGGCCGAGGGTGGCGCCCACCTGCCGCCCGTCGGGCGCCTGCCGCGGGGGCGCGCCAAAGTGGTTCCGGAACAGCTCATAGGTGCCGTCGACGAGGTAAATCTTCATGATGTGCCTGAATATACCACCTGTGGATTTCAGATTTCAGATTTTGGATTTCAGACTTTTCGGTGGAACTGCGAGAGGCACCGATGCGTCTGTATTTCAGTATGCTGAACACGAAGGACACGACTCAGCAGAGATTGCTTGCCCTACGCTTCGCTTCGGGGCTTGCTGCACGAGTGTCGCTCGGGTCTCGCTCCCTGGAAGAGAGCCGGGGACTGGTCTCGATACGCCAGGAGAACACTGGCCACTCGACCATCGCGCCTCGCTATGACACGTTTGCAATTGAGCATATATGCTAGCCTTCCTCCGCGCTAGAATCATTCTATGAAGCTCAACTGCCGCAAGACGGCGATTATCCTGCTCGCCAGCCTACTCGCCATCGTCGCCGCGGTACTCTACGTCTTCTGGAACCTGCCATCCACTGACGCGCTGGCGGCAAATCTCGATACGCCGAGCATCCGCATCACAGACCGCAACGGCCAGCTCCTGTATGACATCCTGCCGCAGGAGGGCGGGCGGCACGCGGTCCTGCCGTTCAGCGCGATACCGCAGTGCATGAAGGATGCGACCATCGCGGTCGAGGACAAGAACTTCTACACCAATCCCGGCATCGATCCGGGCGGCATCGCCCGCGCCCTGTGGTTGAACCTGCGCAGCGGTTCGACCGTCTCGGGCGGAAGCACCATCACGCAGCAGCTGGCCCGCAACCTGGTCCTCGCACAGGACGAGCGGAACGAGATCAGCATACGGCGCAAGATGCGCGAAGCCGTGCTGGCCTGGCAACTGACCCGCAAGCTAACGAAGGCCGATCTCCTTGCCCTCTACCTCAACCAGGTCAACTACGGCGGCATGGCCTACGGCGTCGAGGCGGCCTCGCAGACCTATTTCGGCAAGCCCGCCCGCGACCTGATCCTGCCCGAATGTGCGCTGCTGGCAGGCCTTCCGCAAGCCCCCGGCTACTACGACCCGTTCACGCACCCGGAGCTGGCGGGAGAGCGCCAGCAGGTGGTGCTGGGGCTGATGGAGCAGCAGGGACGTATCACGCCCGCACAGCGGTCCGCTGCCGAGGCCGCGCCGCTCAGCTACAACCCGCAGCCTTATCCCATCGAAGCGCCGCACTTCATCTGGCTGGTGAAGGACCAGCTCGACGCGCTGTTCGCGTCTGGCGCGCTGGATCGAACGCAGAGCCTCATCGTCCGCACCACGCTCGACCTGGACGACCAGCACAAAGCCGAAGAGATACTGAAGCGGCGAGTGGCGGCATTCAAGCCTCTGGAAGGTCAGATCGTTCATAATGTCAACAATGCCGCGCTGGTGGTGCTCGACCCGCACAGTGGTGAGATCCTGAGCCTGATCGGCAGCGCGGATTACTTCGACGATTCCATCGACGGCGCGCTCGACATGGCGACCTCGCCGCGCCAGACCGGCTCGGCTTTCAAGCCGTTCATCTACGCTCAAGCCCTGGACCCGAAGCGCGCACAGCCATGGACCGCGGCAACCTCCATCCTCGACGTCACCAGCACGTTCCTCACGCACAACGGTCAGCCGTACACGCCGAAGGATTACGACGGCCGCGAACATGGGCCGGTATCTGTACGCACCGCGCTGGCTTCATCGCTCAACATCCCGGCGGTGAAGACGCTCCAGCAGGTGGGCATCCAGGACACCATCAACCTTGCTCGGCAGCTGGGCATCACGTCGCTGGGCGACCCGGAGAGCTACGACCTTTCGCTTGCGCTAGGTGGCGGGCAAATCAGCCTGCTCCAATTGGCGACGGCCTACGCGTCGCTCTCGAACAATGGCTACTTCACGG
>DATKAF010000329.1:0-4029 GCA_035498395.1 Anaerolineales bacterium | reverse complement strand
CACGACGGGCGAAGGCCTCAAGCTGGGCGTGATGCTCGTCGGGCTGCTGCGGGCCATTTCGTCGCTTGGGGACGACGAAAGGAAGAAATAGTATCAACAGGCTAATGGAAGGGGGAAGGCGTCGCCATCACCACCAGGGTGGTATCGGACTTAGAACCTCGGGTCTCCGGCAATTACAACGGAACGCGAAAACTTGCGGGATGCTTGACACTCCCGCAAGTCCTGGCTGCCGGTCCTATTGGCATGCGCGCTGTGCGCGACGAGCGAGCGTTAGCCCTTGATGCGGCCTTTGAGCTGCTCCGGCTTGAAGGGGCCGGGCTCGGCAAGCACGGCGGTGGCATCGGGCAGTTTCTGCCAGACATTCCAGAGCAGGACGCCGCGCACGCGTCCCTGGTCGAGGTAGTAGATCACACCCTTTTGATAGGGCTTCTCCCAATCCGCGACGGTCTCGAGCTTGCTGCTGAGCGTGCCGATGGCCTCGTATCCCAGCTCGAACAGATCCGAATAGAAGTAAGGGGCATGAACGTAGGCTTCCTGCGTGCCCGCCATGTTGCGGCCCGCCTGTTTGCCCATCATGAGGGCATTGTCCTCATGCTCGACACGGACCGATTTGCCGAGGAGCGGGTGCGGGAACATCGCAACATCGCCGGCCGCGTATACGTCCGGCGCTGAGGTCCGCAGGTGATCGTCCACGACAATGCCGTTGTCGACCTGGAGATTGGCAGATTTGGCGAGGTCCACATTCGGGCGGATGCCGATACCAGCCACGACCGCGTCCACTTCCAACTCATGGCCCGAGTCCGTACGGACGACGAAGCGCTCTCCTTTCCGCTCCACAGAGGTGGCGGAATCGGAAGGCATGAGCGTCACACCTTTGTTCCGAAAGTAGTCATCTATGTACTTGGAGAGATCGGCAGGGTAGACCGACTCGCCAATGGACTTCTCCCGGAGAACAACTGTCACCTGCTTGCCCTGCATGGCGAGGGCCGCGGCGATCTCGGAGCCGATGAAGCCGCCGCCGATGACGAGGAAGCTTTGCCGCGTGTCGCTGAGCTGGCGGACGTGAAGGTAATCCTGGAGCGTGCGGAAGTAGACGATATGCTCCTGGCCGAACGGAAGCTGGTTTGGCGTGCCGCCAGTGGCAAGCAACAGCCTGTCATAGGTGTACTCGTCGCCCCGGTCGTCGACGACCTGCTTCGCAGACGGATCGAGCTTGACGGCATGCCGGCCGAGGTGGAACTCCACGTTCAGCTTGTCGGTGCCGCGCCAGATCCGCTCGAACGGGCGGCCTTTCCACATGCCCTTGGTGAGGGGCGGGCGCGCATAGGGCATATCGGTCTCGTCGCCAATCAGGCCGACGGAACCGTCGGGGTCCAGCTCGCGGATGCCTCGGACGGCGGCGTCGCCGGTCATGCCACCGCCGATGATCAGATACTTATAGTGCTTCATTGAAATTCCTCCGGTTGGCTGTGAAGAAGGAGATATATGAGCTCGCTTGGGAAGTCACAAACACGCATTATTGCTTACGCCAGAGCGGTCGCAAACGGGTTTCTGATACGGAAGTGCTGGCATCCTACAGACTACACGACCGGCGGGAAAATTCCTGGCCTCACGCGGTTTTGTGGCAGATCAACCCTTTCAGATAGGTCCCTTCCGGGAAATTGAGTGCAACGGGATGGTCGGCGGCCTGAAAGAGATGCTGGACGATCTGCGCCTGCGCACCGGCATCCAACGCGGCCGAGGCGACGATCTTCTGAAAGAGGTCCGCATCGACGCCGCCCGAGCACGAGAACGTGAACAGCAGCCCGCCCGGCCTCAGAAGCTTGAACGCCAGGAGATTGATGTCCTTGTAGCCGCGCGAAGCCTTCTCCACCTGCGCGGAGGTCGGCGCGAACTTGGGCGGGTCGAGGATGATCATGTCGAAGGAACGGCGCTCATCGCGGAACTTTCGCAGCACCTGAAACATATCGCCTTCCAGCGTAGTGAAGCGATCCGGCGGCAGGGAATTGAGCAGGAGGTTCTCCCCGGCCATCCGGAGGGCCTCCGGCGAGACATCAACGGCGAGCACGGATGCGGCGCCGCCACGCAGCGCGTTCAGGCTGAAGCCGCCCGTGTAACAGAAGCAGTCCAGCACCTGCCTGCCTTCCGCGAGGAGGCGCACCTGCCGGCGATTGGCGCGCTGGTCGAGATAGAAACCGGTCTTATGGCCGGAGGCCAAATCCACGTTGAAACGGAGACCGTGTTCCGTGATCGGAAAGATGGGAGAAGCGAGGGAGCCGCGCAGCACCCCGATCCGCACGGGGAGACCCTCCAGCTCGCGGACATCCGCATCGGAGCGCTCGAAGATATTGCCGACGCCGGTTTCCTCGACGAGAAGACCCGCAAGAAGCTCACGCCGTGCATCCACGCCGGTTGTCAGGCACTGCATCACCAGCGCACCGGCATAGCGGTCGACGATGAGGCCTGGCAAGCCATCCGATTCGGCGTGCACGAGGCGGACCGCGTCCGTCTCCGAAGCGAGATCCAACATGCGGCGCAACGCCAGCGCGGAGCGGATGCGGCCGCGGAAGAAATCCTCGTCGATCGGCTCGTCGTGGAAGCTCCAGACGCGGGCGCGGATCTGGGAGAGAGGGCTGAAGAAGCCGCGGGCGAGGAACTCCCCCACCGAGGACAGAATATCGATCGTGTCGCCGGGTTGAAGTCCTTCGTCGACGCTCTGTACCGCGCCGGAGAATATCCACGGATGGCGGCGCAGAAGCGACCGCTCACGTCCCGCTTTCAGCACCAGGGCAGACATACGCTTATCTTACTGCATCTGAGGCGGACGTATAATGACCTCATGATCTCCCGGCTCCGCATCCGATCCCTCGCCGTCCCGCTGACCACGCTGTGCCTGCTGGTGGCGCAGTTGATCAGCCCGACGCCGGTATGGAAGGGACTGCTGACCGCATTCACGCTGCTGTGGCTGCTATCCTATCTGTGGGCGCGAGCCCTGCAGCGGAACATCCGCCTAGAACGGCTCATGCGATTCGGCTGGGCGCAGGTCGGAGACCGGCTGGAGGAGCGGATCTCCATCAGCAACCCCGGCTTCCTGGCGGCAACCTGGCTGGAAATCCGCGACCGCTCCACGATGCCGGGTTACCGGATCGCGCGGGCAACCGGCGTGGACGGACAGAGCCAGAACACCTGGCATACAAGCGGCGTGTGCCAGCGACGCGGCATCTATACGCTGGGGCACACCAGCCTGGTGACAGGCGATCCATTGGGAATCCATGAAGTGGAGCTCACCTGGCCGGAAGAGGCCAGCATCACCGTTTTGCCGCCCATCATCCCGCTGCCGCACATCGAGATCGCGGCGGGCGGCTGGCAGAGCGAGGGGCATCCACAGCCGCGCGCCGCGGAGAGGACGGTCCATGCAGAATCGGTCCGGCCCTATGAACCGGGCGACAGCCTGCGATTGATCCACTGGCCGACGAGCGCGCGACAAAACCAGCCATACGTCCGCATCCTGGAAGGCGCACCCTCCGGCGCATGGTGGATCGCGCTGGACCTGGATAGATCCGTGCAGGCCAATGCAAGCGAAGCGGAATCTACCGTCGAGCTGGGCGTCATCCTGGCGGCGTCGCTGGCAGAGCGCGGCCTGGGGGAACACCAGCCGGTCGGGCTGGCTGCTGGCAGCCAGCCTCCAGCGTGGATCCGGCCGTACCCGGGCGAGGGCCAGCGCTGGCAAATCATGCGGCAGCTTGCCATGCTCCAGCCGGGGGATACGGGTCTTGCAGCACTGCTCGAGACAGCGGGTCCGATGCTCGGACGACGCTCAAGCCTGGTCATCATCACGCCCTCGACACAAGGCGAATGGATCCATGTGGCGGCCAGCCTGAACTGGCGCGGCATCCGCACGACGGTAATCCTGATCGACCCGCAGACTTTTGGCAGGGACAGCAGCATCGGCCCGATCGCGGAGCTGCTATCGGAAGCGGGGATCAATCACTATCTGGTCGGACGCGACCTGCTGGACCGGCCCGAAGC
>DATKAF010000328.1:0-3528 GCA_035498395.1 Anaerolineales bacterium | reverse complement strand
CTGATCGCCCTTGTCTTCATGCAGAAGGACGAGCTGAAGACCCTCATGGTCGGCATTTCGGCCCTGCGCTCCCGCAACTACGTCGACATCCCGGCCACCATGGCAGGCCTGCTGGTCGCGACCATCCCGATCGTCATCGTTTACATCTTCGGCCAACGTTTCTTCATCCGCGGTCTGACCGGCGGCGCGGTCAAGTAGGGGCGCGATGGGCGGCACTGCGAGCATGCGCCAAAGGGCTCTGGCAGTCCTGCGGAACGAGATGCCGCAGCGCCTGCCGTTCATTACCCGCCTCGAGGCCTGGTATAAGAGCCGGGCGCGCTCCGATTCTCTTCCCCCCGCCTTCCGCGGCCTGACGTTGGATCAGGTCCACGCCGCGGCCGGCGTGGGGCGGCTCAAATTCTCGGCTCCGTTTGCGCTCCGGCTGCGCGGCGTCGAGCTGCGGGTCACGTTCAACGGCGTGCCGTCCCATGCCTGCTTTCAGCCCACGGTGGAGAACTTCCCCGGCATGTGGGACTTCGTGCCCACGGATCGCGTCGGCGAGACGCGCACCGAGCTGATCACGCCGCGCGGCCACCTGACGCTCCGGCACAAGCTGCTGCCGCAGAATGTGGAAACCGGGACGGATCCGTATCTCGTCCAGCACCTGATCCAGACCGACGAGGACTTCGCGGTTGCGGAATACATCCTTGACAAGGCCGAGATCGTTCCCCTCCACGATAAGGTCCGCGCCGACGAGCTCCAGGTCGGCGAGAACGGCCTCGTCGTGCCTCTACTCTTCCGCATCCCGTTCCAGCAGGTGCTGCTGGAGTACCTGGGAGAGGTCCCTCTCTTCCGCGCGTTGCGCGCCAGACCCGCGCAGGTCCGCCGCCTGCTCGGCATTCTGGACCGGCACATGCTGGAGCACATCGATGCGATCACTTCGCTGGATGTCCCGTATGTGGAGTTCCCGGACAACCTCCACGGCCCCATGACCAGCCCGCCCCTGTTTCGTGACTTCTGCCTGCCCGTTTATCAGAAGTACTGCGAAGCCTTGCATGCGCAGGGCAAGCGGGTTGGCAGCCACACCGATGGCAATCTGAAGCCGTTGCTGGACCTGCTGCCCGAGACCGGTCTGGATATTTGCGAATCGTTTTCCCCGTATCCGCTCACTCCCTGCCAGTTCGAGGATGCCTGGAAGGCATGGGAGCACGGCCCTCGCATGTGGGGCGGCATTCCGTCTCCCCTCCTCGAAGACCGCTGTTCGGATCCGGATTTTCGCCGGTACGTCGCCAGCCTGTTCGCAATGGTCGACCGGCCCATGATCCTGGGCGTCGTGGATCTGTTCATGTGCCACAACTCCATTGACCGCGTGATGGAGATCGCCTCCTGGGTTGAGGCAGGCCGGGTTCCGGAGCTGGAGGAGGTTCGCAGTGAAGTCTGACCATCGCAAGCGTGCGAATCTGAGGGATGTGGCTGCTGCCGCGCACACCTCGGTGGCTACGGTCTCCCGTGTGCTCAATAACTCCGGCTACTACTCGGAGCGTATCCGTACCCGCGTCCACAAGGCCGCCGAGAAGCTGAATTACCAGCCGAACCTGCGCGCCAAGAGCCTGCGCCAGCGGCACAGCAACACGGTCGGCCTGCTCATTCCCAACCTGCTGAACCAGTATTACACCGCGCTGGCGGATGATATCAGCCAGTTGCTGTACCGGCAGGGGTATCAGCTGCTCCTATCTTCCACGCGCGATGATCCCGGCATCGAGCAGGCCGCCTTCCTCCAGTTGGTCGGTCACGATGTGGACGGCCTCATCTGGGTCCCAACCGCCTCCAACCAGAAACTGATCGATACCCTGCTCAGCCGGCGCATCCCCGCCGTCTCCATTGTTCGCAAGCTGGAGGGCCGTCCGATTCCGACGATTGTCTTCGAGGATTTTGCCGGTGCGCAGGCTGCCACGAAGCATCTGCTTCAGTTGGGCCATACGCGTATCGGCCTCATCGGCGGCGATGCGGCTCACAGCAGCAACTACGACCGCCTGCAGGGTTACCTCAAGGCTCTGAAGGATGCCTCGATCCCCTCCGACCCGGCTCTCATCAAGATGGGTCCGGCCTCAGGCGACCGCGGTTTCCTCGCCGCGGAAGAGCTGTTGCAGCTCCCTTCCCCGCCGACCGCTCTTTTCGTCGCCAGCAACGCCCTCATGCCGCAGGTCATGACCAGCCTGCGTCACCACGCGGTCCGTATTCCAGATGCCATCTCGCTCATCTGCTTCGACGACCTGGAATGGTTCATGTTCTCCGAGCCGCCCATCTCGGCCATCGCCATTAACCACACCCTGCTCGCCGAGGCCGCCGTCAACCTGATCCTCAACCTCGTGCAGGACCCCGCCGGCATGGACCAGCAGCCTGTCCTCATGCAGATCAGCTTCGAATTGCTCCTGCGTGCCTCCACCGCCGCCCTGCGCAAGGTGCCCCGCTCCGCACAGGCCGAGTAGTGGCGCTAAGAGACTGTTTCTTAAGGGAAATACTTACCGCAGACGATTTGCCTGGCAAATTGCACAGATGAACATAGCTCCTTTAGGAAACCTTGGCAGAAATGCTCTAAATCCGATTTATCCGTGTTCATCTGTGGTTAAAGAGCCATCTAAGAAACGCACTCCAAGCCGATGGTCGAGACCAGCGGCTCTGCCGTAATCTTCTTGCCATAGGAGTTCTCCCATGAAACCCGGTGCACGCAGCGGTTCCCTCACCATCATCTCCGATGCCGACGTCGAGCGCATCTATCAGTCCGCCCTTGGCCTCCTCATGGAGCCCGGCTTCTTCAGCGAGTCCGACCTCTTCCTGGACATCTTTGCCAAGGGCGGCGCGCAGGTGGATCGCTCGGCTCGTACTATCCGCGTCCCAAAGGATTTGGTCGAATGGGCTATCGCCGCCGCGCCCAAGTCCTTCACGCTGTACGGGCGCAACGACTCCACCATGGACCTCCAGATCGAGCTCGGCCGCACCTACTATGGCATGGGCGGCACGTCCGAGCCGCTGACGTGGGATTACGAGCTGCGCTCCTCGCGCCAGCCTGCCAAGCAGGACATGATCAACAACACCCGGGTCGGTCATGCTCTCGCAAACATCGACTTCGTTCAGACGCTGTGCATGTCCGGCGACGTGCCCACCAGCCACACCTTCTTCCACGACTTCGACGCCATCTTCCGCAACACCACCAAGCCCACGGTCATGAACGTGCTGGAGCGACCGTTCACCCAAAGCTGGCTGGAAATGGCAGCCGCCGTCTCCGGCGGTGAATCGGCCCTGCGCGAGAAGCCCAGCATGCTCGGTATCGTCACGCCCGTCTCGCCGTTCAAGATCGCCGTCATGAATGAAGGCATGATCGATGTCGTGCAGGCTGGTGTGCCAGTTCTGTATTCGCCCGGCCCGCTCATGGGTGCCACCTCTCCTGCCACCGTCGCTGGGACCGTTGTCCTCACGCAAGCCGAGGTCCTCTTCGGCGTGGTCCTCACTCAGCTCATCAAGCAGGGTGCGCCCGTCATCCTCAAGCCC
>DATKAF010000327.1:0-2460 GCA_035498395.1 Anaerolineales bacterium | reverse complement strand
TGGCGGGCCTCCCTGTGTTCTGTTCGGATATACCCGCCCTGAGGGAACTGGGCCGTTCGGACGTCCATTTCTTCGCCCCTGATGCGGATCCAACACGACTGGCAGGTCAGATCGCGGCGGCGCTTGCGAAGAACACCTCGTATGGACTCCGGAAGCGCGTGCTGGCAGATTTCACCTGGCAAGGCATCTACGAGAACCGGATTATGCCACTGCTGGAAAAGGACTAGGGCATGAGCAAACGCTATTCGGCAAGACTGTTCCACCGGGTGCTGGTTCCCGTGATCCATGGCATCGATGCGCAGGCCGCGATCCAGGCGGCGACGTTGATCACAGATGCGGCCAATGTCCTGCTGGTGGGGATCGTCGTCATCCAGGAGGGCGAATCGCTGAGTGCGGCCGCCCTGCCAGCCCGGCACGTGCGAAAGGTCCTCGGCGCGCTCAGCACACAGTTCCATGTGCGCGTGCTGCCCGGCATCCGAGCCGCCTACAGATCGTGGGAGGAGGTTGTCGAGGCGGTCCACGAGGAGAGGGTCGACTTGCTGGTGCTCGATCCGGGGCACGTCTCCCTGCTGAACGCGCAGGATGAGCAGGCCCTGAGCCACCCGCCGTGTGATATCGTGATCGCTGGCGGCAACATCACGATGCGACCTGCCAACATCCTGGTTTCGCTGCGGGGCGGGCCTTATGCGGAGCTCTCCCTGCGTTTGGGTCTTTCCATCGCCAGGACTTGCCGGGGAAGAGTCACCGCCTTGCACGTTTCGCCGGCGGGGAGCACGCAGGGAACGGACCCGGCATTCAAGGGTGTGGACAAAGTGCTGCGGAACCTGCCTGAAGTGCGGCGCCGCCAGATCAAGACCGATGATCCGGCCCAGGCCATCCTTGACGCTGCAAGCGAGAGCGACCTGGTGGTCATGGGTGCCACCGGGCACCGGAAGGACCCCGCCATGCTCATGGGACCGGTGGCGGAGAAGGTTCTGAAGGATAGTTCAAAAGGCGTTCTACTTGTCAAATCCAGGCGCCCACTGCCGGCCAACATGGAGAGCGAGGTTGCAGGGCAGAACGCTATTTCGGTCCTGGTGGATAAGTGGTTCGCCGAGAATACCTATCATGCCGGCGAGTTCGCCGATCTTGATCACCTGCTGAAGGCCAAGCAGGAGCAGAACCTGAGGGTCAGCCTGGCATTGCCTGCGCTCAACGAGGAGGAGACCGTCGGGAAGGTCATCCGCACCGTCAAGGATGCGATGATGGTCCGAATACCGTTGCTGGACGAGATCGTGCTGGTGGATTCGGATTCGAGTGACCGCACGCGGGAGATCGCAGCCGGGCTTGACATACCGGTGCATATCCACCAGCAGGTGCTGCCCGCCATGGGCACGCGAGCCGGGAAGGGCGAGGCCCTGTGGAAGAGCCTGTACCTGACCTGCGGGGATATCGTCGTCTGGATCGACACCGACATCGCGAACATCCACCCGCGGTTCGTGTACGGGCTGCTGGGTCCCTTGATCCTGCACCCCGAGGTCCAATTCGTGAAAGGCTTCTACCGGCGTCCGCTCAAGGTGGATAACAAGCTGCAGGCGGGCGGAGGCGGTCGGGTCACGGAGCTGACGGCGCGGCCGCTGCTGAACCTGTTCTTCCCGGAGCTTTCCGGGATCATCCAGCCGCTATCGGGCGAGTACGGCGGTAGGCGCACGGCGCTGGAGCAGATGCCGTTCTCGTCGGGCTACGGGGTGGAGATCGGGCTGCTGATCGACATGTTCGAGAAGTTCGGCCTGCGCGCCATTGCCCAGGTCGACCTGCAGGAGCGCATCCACCACAACCAGCCGCTCGAGTCGCTCAGCAAGATGTCGTTCGCCATCATCCAGACGGTGGTGCGGCGCATCGAGAAGCGCTACGGGACCAAGCTGCTGGAAGATGTGAACAAGACCATGAAGATGATCCGGTACGGGCAGCAGAGGCTTGTCCTGGACGTTGAAGAGATCGCGGAACAGGAGCGCCCGCCCATGATGGATGTTCCGGAGTATCGGGAGATCTTCCCGGAGGTCGCGCCGTAGCGCCGGACGGTCAGCCCTGCGCGAAGGTGTCGATCAGTAGTTTGAAGTTGCCGCCGACGGGGTAGAGAATGGGGCAGGTGGCGCCGCGCTTGCGGTACTCGTTCACTTTGGCGCGCGCTTCGTCGGGAGTCCCCGAGGCGGTGATCCGGTTCACCAGCTCGTCGGGGACGAGATGCTTGGCGCGGTTGATCTGCTCCCTGGTGGCGGGCCATCCCAGGATGGATTGGATCTCGTTGATGACATCTTGTGAAACGCCCGAGGCCTTTGCGATGTGAGGCTGCTGGGCAAGATACTGGCAGAGCAGCATCTTGCTTGTGTCGATCGCCGTATCGTGGTCGGGGTCCACGGAACAGACGACCAGTTGAGGCCGGTCGAAGTCCTCGAGCTTCCGTCCGGACTTCGTCAAGCC
>DATKAF010000326.1:0-7304 GCA_035498395.1 Anaerolineales bacterium | reverse complement strand
CCCCCACGCGGTCGGAGTGGATGTGCGCGGCCAAAGCGGCGATATAAAGTCAGCGGAGCAGTCGTTCAACGTCGACCTTCAGCCGCCGAACCCGATGTTTGTTAGCCCTGCCTTGGACGTCGTCCGGCAGCCGCCGGAAGCGGACCCATACAACCAGAAGGTGCTGCAACCGGTATCGCAGAAAATCGACATCCTGGTTGAATTCCCGGATGGGCACCAGCGGCCGCTGCAGCGCACGACGTTGTACGTGGATGGAAAGATCGCGGCCGAGAACAAGACCCCGCCATTTGATTCGTTCCATTGGGACCTGAGCGGTTATCAGATCAGCGGCGAGCACAAGCTGGTGGTCGAGGCGGTCGACGACCTCAACCTGAGCAAGATGAGCATGGAAGTACCAGTGACGGTCACCGTGATCGAACCGCCGCACGGCGCGGCGGCCTTCTTTGGGCGGTACCGGCAGCCGATCACCTACGGCGCGGTCGGGCTGGCTGGCTTCGTGCTGGCCGCAATACTCTTTGTCGGCAGCTTCCGCGCCCTGTGGCTGCGGCGGCGCACGGAGCAGATGATCCATAGGGACCCGCTCACCCAGCCCGTGCCGGTCACGCTCGAGCCGTCCAATGGAAATGGAAAGAACGGCAAGAACGGGAAAGAACCGACCACCGGGAGACGAGGCAAGATCACGGTGGGAAATGGCAGCGCACCGGCAACCGAAGCGCCGGCGAGGCTTCAGCGGCTGATCTCGGATCCGCTGGCCGCGCCCGGCGAGACGTTCAAGCCGGCGGGCGCGTCCCCTATTCTGCTGAACCAGAAGGAAATGACGTTCGGGACCGACCCGGTGCAATCGATCTACGTGCTGGACGACCCGTCGATCGCCCCGCGCCATGCGCTCATTGCTCAGGCGGAGGACGGGTCGTTCGTGGTGGCCGATGCCGGGACGATCGCGGGTACGTGGGTCAACTTCGAGCCTGTGGGAAAAGAGGGTCATCCGCTCCGGCACGGCGACGTGGTACACTTCGGGCAGCTTATCTACCGGTTCGAGCTAAAAGATCCGCCTCCATCGGCGGAGCCGAAGATAGCCAGGCAGACTGCCTGAGAGGCGATGGGCTCAACGCCGCAGCAAGCAAAATGGGTCCCCCAGGGGCCGCCTGTTCGCTTGCAATTCCAGGAAACCCTCCGGCATGGCAGGCTGACCAAGTTGTATGAACCGTACACAGCAGAGCCATCTGACCTTCGCGGCCTTGAGCCACGCGGGCATGACCGGCAAGAACAATGAAGACCGCTTTGACGTGTCGTCCTATGCGCTGGAGGACGGCACGCCCGTTTTATTTGCAGTGATCTCGGATGGGATCGGGGGACATCGGGCGGGAGAGGTTGCCGCCGAACTGGCTGTCAGTTACATTGTCGAGCACATATCCCGAAGCAACGGGAAGAACCCGGTGCAGATCATGGAATCCGCCATTCATGCTGCCAGCGAAGCCATCGTGTCGCGCTCGGCGAGCAAGGATGAGCACCAGGGCATGGGCGCCACCTGTGCCTGTGTGTGGCTCGAAGGGCCGCATTTGTTCATTGCCTATGTGGGCGACTCGCGCATTTACCTTGTGAGAGACGGCTCCATCCAGCGCCTCACTATCGACCATACCTGGGTGCAGGAGGCAGTGGACCGCGGCATCATCACGCCGGCCCAGGTGCATAACCATCCCAATGTGCACGTCATCCGCCGCCACCTGGGCTCGATGGAGCTCCCACAGGTGGACTTCCGGCTGCGGCTGGATGACTATGAAAGCACCCAGCAGGCGCATGACAACCAGGGCACACTGCTGAAACCAGGCGATAAGCTGCTGCTGTGTACCGACGGGCTGACCGACATGGTCTGGGACGACGAGATCTTGCGGCTCATCATCACGCGGAACTCCCTTCAGTCTGCGGCCGAAGACCTGATCGAGCAGGCCAATGAGCGCGGCGGGCACGATAACATTACTGTGATCCTGGTCGGGGTGCCATCGGCCGCACCGTTCGAACCGGCCAAAAAGAAAAAAGGCTTCTTCAACAGTTTGCTTGGAGACTAACGAAGACCGGCTGGTGGCCGGTCTTCTTCGCATGCCGGAAACAAACCGGGATCAGTCCATCAGGGCTTCGATGGTGCGGGTATTGAAAGCGAGTCGCTCCGCCAGCAGCCCGGCGATCCATTCGTGCAGCAAGGCAGCTACTTCGGGGTCCTGCGCGCGCATATCCTTCAATGCATTGGCGGACAAGCGATAGACGGCGCTGGGCCGGCTGGCTACGACGGAGGCGCTGCGCACCGTGCCGAGATACAGGCCGACCTCGCCCACCGTTGCGCCCGCTCCAACGGTTCGAAGCCGCATGACCTGACCATCCGGAGCCTGCAGCTGCACGTTGACCAGCCCCGATTCCACGAAGTACATATCCGCAGCGATATCGCCTTCGTGCATCAAGTACTCGCCCTCCGGCACCTCCCTGCGCTGGAGATACTTCATCAGGCGGCTCACGTCCAGCAGGCTGGGGAAGTCGCGCTTGAGCTGCGCTTCCAGCGGCTCGACAAAGCCCGTGAGGTCCGTAATGCCGTTCTCGGCCAGGATCCTGTTCTCGCACCACTCCATGCCGTGGTCGAGCGTCGGCAGGACGATGAGCGAATCCTCGTCGTCGACGAGGTCGCCGCGCTGCATTTGCTGCTGGATGGCGGGCGAGAACTGGGTCCATACTATCCACACGCCGTTTGCCGCGGCGAGCTGCTTCAGGCGGGTAATGCCAAAAACTGCCGACGAATCGAGCTGAGTGACCCGCTGAAAGTCGATGACCAGGTAGCACAATTGAGGCAGGGACCTATCGTTGAGCCGCGAGCGAACACGATGCAAGACGCCCTGGATGGTTCCGAAGAAGATGAAGCCCTGCAGGCGCAGGACGTATACGGCGCCGCCATGCCGGGCAAGCAGCTCGCGATGGGCCTGGGGCCGGTCGACATTGCTGTGCAGGACCCGGCCATCCAGCGTGTTCCGCACGATATCGACGCGGCTATATGCGATAACGAAGACCACAACGGCGATGATCACGCCGGCCGCGATCCCCTGCAGGAACCCGAACGCAACGATGATACCCAGGATGAGCCAGACAAGCAGGTAATCGACCAGGGGCAGGGAGCGCCGCGCATCGATGAGCCACTCGACCATGAAGGACAGGCCGAGATAAAGCAGCACCCCGCCAAGAACAACCTTTGGAACATAGGAGATCACGGTCGCACCGAACAAGAGCGCAGCCCCGCACAGCAAACCGGAGATCACGCTGGCAAGCCTCGCCTTGCTGCCTACGCGCGAGGTAAATGCCGACATGCTGAGCGTTTGATAGCCCACGGGGCTGCCACCCAGTCCGCCGAGCAGGTTGGCGAGACCGGCTGCATAGAGCTCGCGGTCCAGGTCGATATCCCGGCGAAAGGCGACCTCCAGTGCGCTGGTGTTGAGCAGTAGAGCCACCACGCTCAGTACCAGGACGGTGGCGATCTTATCCGCCTCTTGCAGGATGGCATTCCAGTCCACCAGGTGCAGGTCCGCGGGCATGACCGGCCGGAACAGGCTGCTAGCGGGCATCGGCCCCAGCATGAGGCCGCGCGCCAGCGCATCTTCGACCGGAATGTGCAGTGCGAACAATAGACCGTAGAAGATGCCGATCCCGATCAGTAGAAAGAGCGGCGTGATGAGGGAATGATGGAATCGCCGCAGCACGAGCAGCAGCGCCACGGCGAACACAACGCCGGGCAGCCACATCACGAGCATATCCGCTGTGAACAAGGAAGGGATGTCGGCAAGGTGTGGCGCAGCGCCGAGCATCACGGAGAATGCGCCACGGGCGATGAGAAAACCGGTCCCGGCCAGGAAGCCTCCGACTACGGGGTACGGGATATAGCGCACAAAGCCGCTGGCTCTGAACCGGCCCAGCACCGAGAACAGCAGCGCCATCAACAATGAGGTGAGGCCGAGCGCCACCACAACCGTCACGTAGACGGCCTGTGAGCCGGAAGAGCTCATGGCGGAAGCGATACCCGCCGCGACAAGCGCCAGGATGGCTGCCGGCGTGTCTTGAGGGATGGCGACTGCGCCGGGAAGAGAGCTTGTCAGAGCGATGAGCACGCCGACGACGAGCGCGCCGAACAGCATCAGACCAATGCCAGCCGGCAGGAATTGCCTGAGCGGGCCTGACCAGATCAGGGCTGCCAGCGATATTTCCATGCTGATGACGACCAGCGCAGAGATCACTCCGGCGGTGACGCCGGAAATCCATTGGCCCCCCCGGGACTCGCTCTCCGTCTTACCAATAACTCCCATCGTCGCTCCTTGGGCGAAGGAAACGGTACGGCTAAAACGAGCCTAGTATAAAGGATGGGCCCCAGTTATCAAAGCCCGGAAATGGCAGACATGGCCGGCGGCGTACGAACGATGCCGTTCATCGTCATTCGCGGTCGAGCCAGAGCTCGCGATACTGGCGGTTCCAATCGCCCAAGAAACGAAGGACGAGCACCACGCCGCCAAAGACGGCGATCCAGAACTCCGGCCCGCGCAGCCCTAGGAGCCAGAAGACAGGCGCGGTGACGACGGCTGTTACCACGCTTGCACGCGCCCCGTGATGCATCACCAATGTTAGAAAGATAAGGATGGCGGCGGCGATCAGGAATGCGAGAGCACTGGCGGCCAGGCCGCCTCCGGCGGCCGTTGCCAGTCCCATGCCGCCCCGGAACCGGCCGAACAGGGGCCAGCAATGTCCCGCCACCGCCGCAGCGACGCTGATTGCTGCGATCCATGTTCGATAGGGCAACGGCGCGTAATGCAAAGCCAGCCAGGATGGTACGTACCCCTTGGCGATATCAAGCACAAGCACAAGAGCGCCCGCTGCAAAGCCGGCCTGCCGAATAGTGTTGGTAGTTGTTGCATGGCCCGAGCCGGCATCGCGAACATCGACGCCCTTGAGGAGGCGTACGATCCAAATGGAGAAGGTTAGTGAGCCGCACAGGTAACCAAAGATAATGAATCCCAGGGCGGAGAGAATGGGCATAGGCGGCCGCTAGTGTCTGTCGATCTTGTCTGGCAGCGTGCGTTGGACAAAGCTTGGGAGTATCCGCGCCGGGAATCTGCCCGATCCTACACTTGCAGCGCTTTCGGAAGTTACTGTTCCGGCGAAGCGCCTTGATCTGCGACGATCTGCTTGACGCGGCCCACCTGTCCGCTTTGCAGACGGACCTTGATGCCGTGCGGATGCGTGGATGAATTCGTCAGAATATCCTGGACGATACCTTTGGTCAGCCTGCCCGTGCGCTGGTCCGGCTTGAGCACGATCAGGACGGTCATGCCGGGCTTGATGTTGGATCGGAAAGTGGGGTCCACGGCAAATCGTCGGGCGGACGGGCATCCTCACGTCAGGAAGCGCGGAGCTGTTCGCGGACTTCATAGTGCTGCGAGCGCTCATCGAAGCGCTTGAGGAGCAAGCGGGCCTTCGGGGGGACAACCGCCAACGCGTAGTCCTCTCCAGCGAAGAGCCGCACCGCATCCAGGTCGTCGAACCACATAACGGTAATGAACTCGATCTCCTCTCCCTGGTTGCGGCGGAACAACTGGATCTCGCGAAAGCCCGGAATCCCCCGACCGCGAATGCCGGTAAAGATCTCCTCCTTGAGAAGGTTTTCGTAATCGTCTGCGTTCTCATGCGTGGTGTAGCCATGCCAGATGCGGCTGATCATGGGGCTCCTCGGATCGTGATCTATGGTTTCGTATCGCTTGCGATGGTCCCGGACATGCCGGGAGCCGGAGCAGCTAGGGTCACCACGCGCACCGGCACCGGCTTGCTGATGCCTTTCAGGGACAGGCTGCGGCGCTCCAGGCCTTCGCGTGGCAGGTTTGCCAGGGCAGCAGCCTGCTCGCTTACCAATAACTCGCCGGCGGCTGCCGCGGACGACAGGCGGGCGGTCAGGTTCGCCGCATTGCCCAGCACGGCAATCTCGTTGACGCCGCCCTTGGAGCCGACGACGCCTACATATGCCGTGTCTGTGTGTACGCCGATGCCAACCGGCGCCCATGGTCCCTGTGGATCCGCATGGCCGGTCAGGCGGAGGATATCCGCAGCGGCCTGGAGCGCGACGGCGGCATGGTTGGCGCCTGCAAAGCGCGGTACGAACAGGCCGATGGCCTGGTCGCCTGCAAGGCGATTGACCAGCGCATTATGCTCGATGAGGGTGCCGGATGTGGCCTTGTAGAAACGCTGAATGAAATTCCTGTATTCGAGGGCACCCTGTTGTTCAGCCATGGAGGTCGAGCCGCGGATATCGGCGAACAGCAGCGTCAGCTCAACTTCTGCGCCCCCTTCGGCAGAGAAGATCACCTTCTCGCAGGAATTACAAAGCTTTGGGGTAAGCACAGATGCCCCGTAGCCAAACGGCTTGACCACCGCGGCCCCAAATCCGCTCAGCGGGGCGTTGCACTGGATGCATCGCGGTTTGCCGGGCAACAGGCGGAACGCGCCACTGAGGGCAGTCATTTGAAGCCGCAGAAACGTTGGAAAGCCCGCCGAGTTCCCGCCGTTCAGGTACCAATACCAGATCTCATTGGCCATTTCCTGGTCTGTCATCCGGTTGGGCATAATGAGCCTCTAGCTTAGCAATCCCCTGGCGAAGGCCAGGAATGCCTGCACATCATTAAAGTTCGTCATTAGGCCCACCGAGGTACGCACCGCTCCGCTGTTCTTCCCATCGATACACAGGCGGAAATCATCCAAGGAGAGCCGATTTTCATGGCCGGGGCGCGTGAAGCAGACGTCGAGCTCGACGCGCGAGATACCGAGGGCAATCTCGCCTGCGCCCGGATTACAGAAGCAACCAGTGCGGAGCGAGATGTTCGAGCGGTTCGCTTCGGTCTCGATGTAGCGATGATCAATCGCCCTGCCATCCTTGTTGAAGAAGTTGGCGGTGATCGCCCCGCCGCGCTTTTCCGTTGTCGTCGGTCCATAAATGCGCACTAATGGCTCGCCAGTGCTGTGCTTCATTGTCCTAAGGTTGTCAAGCAGCCAGCCGGTAAGGCAATGAACCCGCTCATGGATCACATCGTAACCGATGGACTGGATGTGCTTGAGGCCGATCTCGATAGCAGGGATATTGAGATAATCCAAGGTGCCGTCCTCGAAGGCGGTGTGGCCGTCGGCGAGGTAGTAGCGGTCGCCTTGAACGGATGCGACGGTGATCGTCCCACCTGCAAACCAGGGGCGGCGCAACTTAGCCAAGGCCTCGCGCCGCGCGATCAATGCGCCGACGC
>DATKAF010000325.1:0-4385 GCA_035498395.1 Anaerolineales bacterium | reverse complement strand
ATGCTCGCGATCGGGCGGGCATTGATGGCACACCCAAGGCTCGTGCTGCTGGACGAGCCATCCATGGGCCTCGCACCCATCCTTGTGGAAGGTATCTTCGACACCATCCAGCAGATCAACAAGGAAGGCACGACCATCCTGCTCGTAGAGCAAAACGCCTTGATGGCTCTGTCAGTGGCTGACCGCGGCTACGTAATTCAGACTGGGGAAATTGTGCTGGCCGATGCCGCCGAAACGCTGGAGGCGAACGAGCTGGTGCGGAAATCCTACCTAGGGATCGAGTAAATGGGTACAGACAAGTAGCCACGGGAACAGACGGGGGAAAACACAGTAGGAAGATCTAGGCATTCGCTCTTGACCCCTGTTCGAATTAAGTATATTATTCAGACCATTAAGGCATTAAAGAGAGTCTACAACGCCTTACTGTGTGAGTTGGTCATGAAAGCCGCGAGAAGTCCGTCCAAGCGATGGGTATTTTCGCGGCTTTCTTTACAACTATTGCTACTCTTGCAGGTATAGCCAAAGGAGGTGACCTTCGACACAAGAGAGCCTTGTCGGCCGGGTTGGAGGACCCGCACGCTGACGGTGGCGTCCGCGGCGGTGGAAACGAGAAACCATCTTGGAGGAGTAAGAATGTCGAAACGAGCGCTCGTTATGATCTCGGTAATGGTTGCTGCCAGTATGCTGCTGGCTGCTTGTGGAGCAGCGGCGGGCGGGGGCGGAGGCGGCAAGACCTTGAAGATCGTCTCCAGTCTCCCAATGACTGGCTCATCGCTGACCCAAACGCAAACCATCGTCAATTCAGAGCAGCTGCGCCTGGCCCAGGCTAACAGCCAGGCTTGCGGTGGCAAATATACCTTGGCCTATGAGGCATGGGACGATGCGTCCGCCGCCCAGGGACAGTGGGATGCCGCCGTTGAAACCGAGAACGCCAACAAGGCAGCCGCCGATCCGTCAGTGATCGCCTACCTCGGCACCTTCAACTCCGGCGCGGCGAAGCTGTCGATCCCCATTCTCGATCAGGCCGGACCGCTGGTCATGATCTCGCCTGCCAACACGTACGCAGGTCTAACCAAGCCGGGCAAGGGTACGCCGGATGAACCCGACAAGTACTACCCCACGAAGGTCCGCAACTATGCCCGTGTAGTGACGGCAGACGATGTGCAGGGCTCGGTCGATGCGAACTTCATGAGCCAGAAGTTGGGTGTTAAGACTGTTTATATCCTAGACGACCAGCAGCTCTATGGCAAGGGCGTCGCCGACGTATTCGAGGCCACTGCAAAGCAACTCGGCATGACGGTACTCGGCCACGAAGGCATTGACACAAAGGCTGCCGACTACAAAGCCCTGATGCAGAAGATCTCCACCAGCAACAACGGCCAGCCGCCCGACGGCATTTTCGTGGGCATGGTGATTGACAGCAACGCGGCCCAGGTCCTGAAGGACAAGGTCGCCATCATGGGCGACAACACCAAGGTAAAGTTCATGGGGCCGGATGGCGTTCAGACCCAGGCCATGATTGACGGCGCTGGCAAGGATATCGCCGAGGGCGCCTACGCTTCCGTCGCGGGCCTTGCACCCGCGAACTACACGGCCGCTGGGCAGGACTTCCTGAAGGCCTACGAAGCCAAGTATGGCAAGCTGACCGAGCCCTACGCGATCTATGGTTTTGAGGACATGAACGTGCTTCTCAAGGCCATCGAGGATGTTTGCGCAAAGGGCGGCGATCCTTCCGACCGCAAGCAGGTGCGCGACGCCGTGTTCGCCGTCAAGGATTTCCCCGGCGTGCTCGGCACTTGGTCGTTCGACGAGAACGGCGATACAACGCTGACAGACATGACCGTTTACCAGGTGCAGAGCGGCGCTTACGTCGCCGTCGGCACATTCAAGTAATTTCGCTGTGGGATCCGGGGCGGCTTCTGCGCCGCCCCGATCTCCCTTGTTTAGTGCAGCGGGCTATTGCGAAGGAGTGACATGTTCAAGAAGATCATAACTGCGATACGGCGTATCGGTGGACCGGTCCTGATTCTGTACGCCGTGCTTCTTCTCGGTCCTATCGCTGGCTTCGACATACCCGCCATAGCGGCCCGCATCCACCAGGATCCGCTTCAGGTCGTGCAGTACTTGATCATCGGCATCGCCAATGGAGCCATCCTTGCCATCATCGCCCTCGGCTACACAATGGTGTACGGCATCATCGAATTGATCAACTTCGCCCACGGCGATGTTTACATGTTGGGCGTCTTTGCCTCCCTCACGGTCTTGTCACTCAGCGGAACTCTCAACACGACCAATCCAATCCATATCATCCTCGGAATAATCCTGGCGGGGATAGCGGCTGTGGCCTTTTGTGCCTCGGTCAATGCGGGGATCGAGCGCATCGCATATCGGCCCTTGCGCGGCTCCCCGCGCCTCGCGCCGCTGATCACCGCCATCGGGATGTCCTTCATTGTGGAGAACATTGGGCTCATGTGGGCCGCCCAAGCCTGGCTGGTTCCTTCGTTCGGTACGACAGGCGGCGCCTCGCAGAAGGTTTATCCTGATTTGCTGGGCGCGCTCTTCAAGGCTACCGGTCACAATACGAACCTGCTCGTCGAGTTCGGCCTCAGCCTTCCACTGCGCTTCACGGTAAAGGACGGGCTCGTGATTGTCCTTGCCACCGTTCTCATGCTTGGGCTTCGTTTCTTTGTGCAGAGGACCACTCTGGGCAAGGCGATGCGCGCCACGGCGCAGAATCGCGACGCGGCCAAGATGATGGGCATCGATATCGATCGTGTAATTACCGCCACCTTCCTGATCGGCGGCGGGCTGGCAGGCGCGGCAGGCTTGATGTCCGGCCTCTACAACAACACGGCCTGGTGGTTCATGGGCTTCCGTGCTGGTCTGTTCGCGTTCACGTCTGCCGTTCTGGGCGGCATTGGCAATATCACGGGCGCCATGTTCGGCGGGGTCCTGATTGGATTGCTGGCTTCGTTCAGTGACGGCTTCCTGAATGCACGCTGGACCGAGGCCTGGGTCTTCACCGTGCTGGTGCTGATCCTGCTGCTGCGGCCCACCGGCCTGCTCGGAGAGCAGGTTGGAGAGAAGGCCTGACGAGGTGCATGATGGAAAAGAAACGCTACATTCGCACTGGCTTGCTCTTCGGGCTGATCGGCGGGTTGCTGACCTTCATTTTTGGAGGCTGGTCCGTTGCCATCATCGGTGTGCTGATGGGATTGGGCCTGGGTCTTGCACTCGGTGCACGCTTCCAGCGAGATGAGCCTACCGCACTGCTGTTGAAGGCCATGCCTTCGGCGGCGGCCTCCTCCGGAGTGCTGCTTGTGATGAGCCTGCTCCAAAACTACATTGTCGCCCCGGCAATTGGTAAATACCCTAGCGCGATCAACATCGTCATCTACGCCAACCTGACAGGCGTCATGGCTGGCTTCCTCATGACGATTGTCATGACCGCATTCCACGGGCTCTCGCCCAGGAACGAGCGGATTGCGAAGCTGGTCGTGATCGCTCTGCTGGTAGTGATATTTCCGTTCGCCGATTCTGCAACGGGCTTGCGCTGGATGGCACAGGTGATCTTTGCGCTGATCTTCGTCATCCTCGGCATGGGTCTCAATATCGTGGTGGGCTACGCCGGCCTGCTGGACCTCGGCTACGCTGCGTTCTTTGCGATCGGCGCCTACACCACGGGCATTCTTTCCTCGCCGCAGTTGCACGTCTTCTGGCCCTTCTGGGTGGTTATCTGGTTCGCTGCAGTCATAGCTGCTGTTTTTGGCCTGGTACTGGGCGCGCCTACACTTCCACTGCGTGGTGACTACCTGGCAATCGTCACGCTGGGCTTCGGTGAGATCATCCCCGTTGTCTTCCGCAACCTGACCGCAATCAACATCGAGGAACCGATCACCTGCCTGGTCATCCCTTTCATACAGCGGTTGCTGGGCGGGGACCCCGTGGCACACCCGTTGGTGGCCTGCAAGATTCTTGCGACGAACTTCAACCTGACCGCCGGCGAGGCCGGCATTAACCCAATCGGGCGGCCCGTCCTGCCGGTGCTCGGACAATTCACGTCATCTCAGCCCATCCCCTGGTACTTCCTCATCATAGCCATCATCTTGGGTTCGATTTTCCTCATCAACCGCCTGCGTGATAGTCGCCTCGGTCGTGCCTGGATGGCCATCCGAGAAGATCAGCTTGCAGCCGAACAAATGGGCATTGACCCCGTTCGCACGAAACTGTTCGCGTTCATGATGGGTGCCACCTTCTCTGGCTTTGCAGGCGCCTTCTACGCCTCCTATGTGGCAGGGATCTTCCCTGGCGCATTCGAGTTTAGCGCCTCGATCCTCATCCTGTGTACAGTCATCCTCGGGGGTATCGGCAATGTTTACGGCGTC
>DATKAF010000324.1:0-7272 GCA_035498395.1 Anaerolineales bacterium | reverse complement strand
TGGCGAACCCCGGGATGGGGGCGGCGTACGCGCCGGAGTGGCCGAAGGGGCGCAAGCGGCGGTGAGGGAGGAAGCAGGGACGATTTGCCAAGCGAAGCGCGGAGATAAAGATCGGTGACATATAGGGCGCGGACAAGCGCGGATGGACGCGGAGGATAAAACCTAAGGGCTTGGCTAATCCCTAGCGGGGCGGGGATAAGCAATAGGTGGAGAAACCAGGCGGGGGCGAACAAGACGAAAGCAAGCGGGGATAGCGGAGATTAGACCAAGTGAAGATAGAGACAACAGACGATTTGCCTGGCAAATCGCACAGATGAGCTTCAGATAATCCGTGTTCATTACCGGAGAATTTTCGGCTCGCGGGATGTGTCGTGGGCGGCGCGGGCTGTGGCGGTCAGCGGAAGAGGGTGCTGACGACGAGGCCGAAGAGGAGCATGATGATTTCGGCGGCGAAGAGGGCGGCGGCGATGTAGATAACGATGCGCCAGCCGGAGCCACCAGTACGTTGAGGCACGGGCTCGCTTTCGGAAAGCTGACGCACGGCACTGGCAGCCTGCTGAACGGCGTCGTCGCGGAGGCCGCCAGCCCATAACCAGCCGGGGGTTTCATCGGGGACGATGATGCGGTTGGCAGTGAAGGAGCGGACCCAGTTGGGGGCATCGATGAGGCGGCTGCCGGGAACGACGAGGGCGTCGAAGCGGCCCTCGGGCTGGGCGGAGGCGATAGTAAGCGGAATGTCGGGGGCAGCTTTTGAGAGGGCGAGCTTGAACGCATCGCCGAAGCCGCCGGGTGCATCCAGCGCGACGACGTTAAACTGAGACCGCTTCTTAGCGAGAGCCGAGGCGCTGGCGCTGCCGTCTCGGCGGAGGATGCCGAGGTGGTAAACGAGGAGAATGGAGAACAGAACCAGGAGCTGAAGGTCGTTCAGGACACTGGCGGCGAAGGAGCTTTCGGGGGCAGTGCCGAGCAGCACCTTCAACAGTTGGAAGAGGAGCGCCACGGCGGATATCATGCCGCCGACGACACCCGCAAAGAGCGCAAGATAGAGATAGGCGCGGCGCACGATGGAGCGGCGGGCATGGTCGCCGCGGTCATCCGGGGAGAGGGCTTCGGCCTGGAGGGGACGCCAGGTGGCGAGCCAGAGCGGGACCCAGACGATGATCAGGGCAATGGCGGTGGAGAGGTTGGAGCGGAGGGAATCGGTCAGGACGAGGAAGCCGCCGGTCAGGTAGTCGATCAGGAACTTGACGAGCATGGCGACGCCAACGAACCCACCGCCGAGGCCGATGGCGGAGAGGATATATCGATAGACGCGCTTCATACCCGCCTGGCGGACCTCGCCACCGATGGACTCGATGTGACGGTCTAGCCAGTAGCCATAGTAGGCCCAGACGAGGGCGAGGGGCACGCCGACCGAAACTGGGTTGCCGATGGCGTGGATGAAGTCAGTGGTGGAACGGTCCGCACCGAGGATCTGGCTGAGGACGATCTGCACGACCAGCGTGGTGGTGGAGAGGACGGTTATGACGCCGCTCAGTGCGAGAAGATAAAGAACGCCGAGGCGGAGGTTGGAATCATGCTCGCGCGGGTCGGACTGAGACTTCTGGATGACGGACCAGGTATAGACCCAGATGGGCGTGCCGACGAGGAGAAGCGCGAGGCCGTTGATGAGCGCCTCGCGGCCGATATCGCCCAGAACGTCGGAGGGGACGTAGAAGAGGAAGTGGAGCACCTGCTGCGCGCCGAAAATGGTCATGAGCAGGCTGTAGAGCAGCCAGATGTAGCGATAGAGGCGGCGGACGTCGGCGAAGCTCTTGGTGTCGGGGAGGCGCGGCCACTCGTGGCGGAGGACATTCCAGAAGTAGGCAGCGACGAGGGCGTTCATGAGGATGGCGATGACGCTATCCTGCCAGGACTGGGCGTGGCCGAAGATGGCGCGGCCCACGTCGAGGCGGGTGGCATCGAGGAAGAGGCGGTCGATGAGGGCAAGGATGTTCTGGACGAGGGGGATGAGGGTGGCGAGGAGGATGCCGTAGAAGAAGACGGCGCGAACACCAGCGGCCTGCTCTTCGGGGTCGCGGGCGGCGAGGCGCTGAGCCCACAGCCAGTGGAAGAGGAAGATCGGCATGCCGACGAGGATCAAGGCGAGGGCCTGAGCGAGGGCTAGGGTCTGCCCGCCGACAGTCTCGTCGACGATGGAGCGGAGGAGGTTGATGAGTCCCCACAGGACGACCTCGATGCTGATGAAGGCCACCGCATAGAAGTACAGCCGCCGGACGGTTTTCATGGCATGCTCCTCAGGTTTATCCATCTCTCCACCAAGGACACGAAGGAACATAAAGGAAAGCTGTACATGGGTCTGCTTTGCGGAAAAATGCCAATGAACAGGGATTACGGAGCCTTAGGGCCGGGCTGATACCAGCTGTAGTCCCAGAGGTTGTAGGCGGGCATGGAGGAAATCTTCCAGGCGCCGGACTGGCGGACGAGCTGGGCGATGCCGACGTTGGTGGGCGAGGAGGAGAAGGGATCACCGGGGGTGAAGACCATATCCACTTCGACGGTGGCGTTGTCGCCGGTGACATCGGCGCGGCCGACCTTGATGCCGCTGTTATCGGGCATGAGGCGACCGACGACGAAAGCCTGGCGGAACTGGTCAAAGGTGGGCTTGTCTTTCAGGTCGGCGAGGTAGCCGTAGGCCTTCTGGTAATCCTTGTTGAGGATGGCGAGGACGTAGTTGTGGACGACGCCGTCGGGGGTGGAGTCGGGCAGGTAGGCAGTGTCATTGCGGCGGGTGAAGAAGACGACGAGCGCGGCCACGATGAGCACGGCGATGCCGATCAAGATGGCGGTCAGAAAGCGGTCCTGTCTCATCCAACACCTCCGACAAAGGAATGGTGTGCTGTCCCCCAGGCGACGTGTGGGGAGATTGTACCCGAGGGTGGAGCGGATTGTGGGATATGGTGATATTCAACCGGGGATCCCGTAGCGTGCACCCTGGACAGGTGTGAACGGAGATGAACGTAAGGAAGAGGGATGGAAGGATGGGACGCGGACGAGCGCGGATGGACGCGGATGGTATTGATCCCCTCACCCGCGGCTACTCCTCCGGAGTGCTTCGCGATCTCCCGAAGGGAGAGGGGATGGCGCAGGACGCGGAGTTACGTGATGGATGGCTACACACCGGTCACTGAAAACCGGTGACTGATGAGCGGCGGGTGTATGATAGCGGGAACGGGCAGAAAGGACGGCGCATGTACATCGTTCATGTCTTCATCCACGTCAAGGCGGAGAAGCTGGAGGAGTTCAGGCGGGAGACGGAGCGGAACGCGGCGGGGTCGATCCAGGAGCCTGGCGTCGCACGCTTCGACTTCCTGCAGCAGAGCGACGACTCGACCCGGTTCCTGCTGGTGGAGGTGTACCGCACGCAGGATGATTCGGCGAAGCACAAGGAAACGCCGCATTACAACCAGTGGAGGGAGGCGGTCGAGCCGATGCTGGCGGAGCCGCGCACGCGGATCATCTACCAGAATATCGTGCCGAACGATGAGGGATGGGGGACGGGGAGAAATAACCAGTAACCAGTGCGTAGTGAGTAGTGAGAAGGCAATGCATGGCTGCGTAGATGAAGGACGGCTTTGATGCATTTTGAATATGCAACGGCAAGCCGGATCGTGTTCGGGCCGGGCAGCATCAAGGACCTGGCCCCGGCGGCCGCGTCGTTCGGGAAGCGGGCGCTGTTCGTGCGCGGGAAATCGGGGGAAAGGACGGCGCAGGCTGTCGAGCGACTGAAGATGGCGGGGGTCGAGGTCCGTGAGCTGGCTGTCAGCGGGGAGCCGACCGTGGAAGTGGTGCTGCGCGGGCTGGATCAGGCGCGGGTGGAGAGGTGCGAGCTCGTGATCGGCGTCGGCGGGGGCAGCGTGATCGACACGGGGAAAGCCGTCGCGGTGCTGTTGGCGAACCCGGGCGATATCTTCGATTACCTGGAAGTGGTCGGCAAGGGAGCGCCGCTGAAGCAGCCGTCGGCGCCATACATCGCAGCACCGACGACGGGCGGAACGGGGACGGAGGTTACACGTAACGCGGTCATTGCCGTGAGCGAGAAGCGCGTGAAGGTGAGCCTGCGAAGCCCGACGATGCTGCCGAAGATCGCGATCATCGACCCGGAGCTGACGTACGGGCTGCCACGAGAAGTAACGGCCACGTCTGGGCTGGACGCGCTGACGCAACTGATCGAGCCATTCCTGTCGAACGCAGCCAACCCGATGACAGATGCGATCTGCCGGGAGGGAATCCGGCGGGCGGCGCGGTCGCTGCGCAAGGCGTATGAGAGCGACGACCACGCGGCGCGGGAGGACATGTCGCTGGCGGCGATGTTCAGCGGGATGGCGCTGGCGAACGCGAAGCTGGGGGCGGCGCACGGATTTGCCGGGCCGATCGGAGGGATGTTTGCGGCGCCGCACGGAGGGATCTGCGCGCGGCTGCTGCCGCTGGTGATGGAGACGAACTACTATGCGATCGATGACCGGGAGCAGGACTCGCCGGTGCTGCCGCGGTTCAAGGAAGTGGCGCAGATGCTGACCGGCAGTGCGAACGCCACCGCGAAGGAAGGAGTCCGGTGGCTGCACGAGTTGTGCAGCGATCTGAAGGTGCAGCCGCTCGGGGCATACGGCGTGACGGCGGCTGATTTCCCGGCAATCATCGAGGCGGCGAAGAAGTCCAGCAGCATGAAGGGCAACCCGATCGCGCTAAGCGACTCGGAGCTGAAGAGCATTATGGAGCAGGCGGTGTGACGCATGGGACGCGAACCCATGTATAAGCGCCACGGGTAGGCGAGAGCGCAGCGGAATGGTAACAGACGATGACGATAAACCACACATCGTCATCGCCTTTTCTAACAATGCATCAATTAGCCGGGCTTTCCAGCACGCAGGCGCTCAAGCTTCTCCGGAACATGGAATCTCTGCAATTCGACCTTGTCAAATACATAGGGAGAGTTCTTGTCTGCCAACCATGTATATGTCATCTTATTGACGACGATAAAGGCAACAGCTCCCATATACACGATGGCAATCAACCAGTCCCATCCTGACGCCAGTCCATTGGCTGTGATGTAATAGATGTAGGCAATCGCCAAGGGGATATGGAGTAAGACGACTGCCGCCAATCCGGGGTTGTACCACGCCCGGAGCTTTCGATTGGTCAAAATACCATGTACGATAAATTGTGAAAGTCCAAAGAGCATTGTCGCTAATCCGAGCCAGATCACATGGGAAAAAAAGACGGGCAGCAAATAGAATATATACGTGACCACCACATTGGTGATCATGGCGGAGTTTTGATTCAGCGGATAGCGGTCCGGTGTATCGCTGGGCTGAAGTACCATATTCATGATGGCCGGCTCGCCTCCCGGCCATCCATATTCCTCAAATTGGTGGAGGAGGAGGGCGACAAAATTAAGTAGGAGCAAGCGCTGCAGCACGTCCATGCTTTTCCAGGCGAGGGAAACATAGATCAGCACACCAACAGCAACTGCTAATCCAAAGTTGTACCAGTTTCGTCGCAAGTAATTCATTGTAGTACTCCTTTCTCATGGATTACCGGACAAGCTGTAGGACAATCACAATATAATCCGCCCATAAGTGAACATCAACCGACAATCAGCAAGGAATTGTCGGATGGTGGCCCAAATCAGGAGATCTCATCATGAAAAAGCGGCCCGATATCACAGCCCAAACGAGGGAAAATCTGATCCAGGCATTTTGGGGCCTGTATCGGCAGAAACGGATCGAACAGATTAGCATCAAGGAAATCACCACACTAGCGGGATACACCAGGGGAACGTTTTACGAGTATTTCGTGGACATTTATGATGTCTTGAACCAATTGGAAGATGGTCTTTTGGGGTACCTGAGGGAAAAAGTGCTGGATAGCCTGGGAGGAAGACTGAGCGATGACATTATTCAAAAGCTGGGAGATATTTACGATACAAAGGGGGAATATTTGGGCACGCTGTTAGGCGAGACTGGAGACCCTAATTTTGCCAACAAGTTAAAATCTGTCATGCGTCCCGCATTGGTTAATACCTTTGGTTTACCCGAGGAAGATATGCACACATCCTATATTTTCGAATTTGGAATGTCTGCCATCATTGGAACGATTACACATTGGTACAACAATAAGAAGAACCTACCTTCGGAAGAGATCGTGCGACTGATCCGTTCCATGTTGGCAGGAGGTGTCCTCCCAGAGATCAAAAGATACTCATACCGGTCCTTTAGTGTGCCGGGATGAGTATCAAGTTGTCTATGGAAAGGTCGTTAAAACATCTATCGAACCTGTCTGCCAACTTTAGGTCATACATGGAGGCTCCCAATGCCAAGGAAGATCGCCATCAATCGTGCGCCGGTGCTTACGCTGTGGGCCACTGTAGTCGCTGAGCGATTTGGACATAATCATGAAGAGGCGCTTTCGCTGGGACGGGCGGTGGCAGGAATGAACGCCCAATCCAAGGGACAGCGCATAGGGGTGTACGAGAAGCCAACGCCTGACGAGAAGGAAAAGGAGAAGAAGGAGGCGAAGGCGACGAACCTGCCGACGGTCACCCTCCTGGGCCGGTCGGTGCCGATAGTGAAGACGCCCAAAGGAATGCGGGCGGCAGTCAAGGGGGAAGAGATCGAGCCGGATAGTGTCGAGAGGTATTTGCATGGGAAGTTCGGCGACGATTATGAAGATGCGCGCTCTGCAATGGAGCAGCTAGCGCAGGCGTACACGCCGCGGCAGCTTGAGGTGTACGGCTTTGAGCTGTATGAAAAGTTTCGACCCGAGATACCGGAAGGGAAGAAGGGCTGGGGCGCGAAGGGGGATCTGGACCTGGATAAGATTCGGAAGATGGCGAAGTGAGCAGGATTCCGCAGCTCCGCTGCGGAGGGCGCAATGCATTGCGCCCCTACGAGGGATGAATATGGCGATTCCCGTGTATCTCGAGGTAGGCGCGAAGCGGACGTTCGCCAGCGCGGCCGAGTGGCCCGGCTGGGCACGCAGCGGACGAGATGAGGCGTCTGCGCTACAGGCGCTGCTCGATTATGGTCCGCGGTATGCGAGGGCAATCCGGCCGGCGCAGCTGGGGTTTGATGCACCCAAAGTGGTATCTGAGTTCAAGGTTGTCGAGCGGCTGAAGGGTGATATGACGACGGATTTCGGGACGCCGGGGCGGGTGCCGAAAGAGGACGCGGCCGCGGTCGGCGAAGAAGAGCTGCTGAGGCTGGAAAAGAT
>DATKAF010000323.1:0-33388 GCA_035498395.1 Anaerolineales bacterium | reverse complement strand
GCTACCGCGTCAAAGGGGCTTGGGCGGCGTCGCACATGAAAGACGGGCTGTAAACGGTATACCAATGCAGCGGGGCGAGCTCTCTGTAGTGGTTTGCACGTACGGTCGCGACAGGTCGCTGTCCGCCACGATCCAGTCCCTCGCACATCAGACCATTCCGGTGCAGGACTACGAGGTGCTGATCGTCGATAACACCCCTGGTGAGAGCGGCGTCCCGGTCGCGGTGTCGGAACTTCGCCGCGCGTTCTTCGCGCAGTACCCCGATCATCTTCGCTTTGTTAACTGTCCCATCCAGGGGCTTTCTCATGCTCGCAATGCGGGTCTCTCGGAGGCGCGCGGCGAGATCGTGTGCTTCATCGACGATGATGCCGTGGCATGCACCGATTGGCTGGAACAGATCGTTGCGGCCTACGAGGGCAGGCCGCAGACCGCCGTCGTCGGAGGGCATATCCGCCTGCAGCCGCCCGAGCCTCGTCCGCAGGTCTTACGGGACGGCCTGGAGCCATACTGGAGCCAGTTCATCACACCCTATGTAAGCTACACCGAGGTC
Source organism: Anaerolineales bacterium (assembly GCA_035498395.1). Classification (GTDB taxonomy): domain Bacteria; phylum Chloroflexota; class Anaerolineae; order Anaerolineales; family Villigracilaceae; genus Fen-1038. The sequence continues at coordinate 32,838 of DATKAF010000323.1, read as the reverse complement.
GATGATTGGTCGGAATTCCCCTGGGGAGCCAATTGGTCTGCGCGCCGCAAGCTGTTGCTGGAGATCGGCGGCTTTCGGACCGCCTACGGCCGAAAAGGCAGCGACTACGGCGGCGGCGAGGAGCTGGTCGCGGCGGCCCAGCTTCACTCTCTCGGCTACAAGATCGCCGTCAATCCGCAGGCGCAGGTCCTGCACGTCGTAGATCGCGCTCGTTTTCATCGCAGGCACTTGTGGCGGACGATACTGGCGTCCACGTTGGTTGCCTACCGGGCTCAACGCGATGGATACACACCGAGGCGCGCCTCCGTCTGGTCTGTTGCTCCCGCCCTGCAGAACTGGCGGTCATCGACCGGCTATCCAGATGTATTCCTGATGCGGATCGCCGCCAGGCTCGCCGTGACGCTGTATTCCATTCGCGACTCTTTGCAGGATCAGCTCCATGCCCGTCCCCCATCATGATGATGCGCTGCCTACTCCTTCTGTGCGCGCAGCCATTCCCGGGTCGGCAGCAGCGAATAGGCCCAGCTGATGACCCACAGGACAAGCAGCAACGGCGACGCCAGCAACGAGAGCAGGTAGCGGCTCGCTTCGTCCACGAATTGCAGCCCGACCAAGTAGTAGAGCAGGTCCACCAGGAGACTCGCTGCGACGGCAACCACTAGGACGTCGTGAATGGTGGAGGATGGGAAGGGCCACGCCCAGAAAGCTGCCAGCAAGCCCAGCCGCATAGTCATGACAGCGGTCTTCGGCTTCAACAGCATCGCCTGGATCAGCGACCAGTTCTGCGGGCCGGCTGCCAGCAGCCTCCCGATGCTCCGCCCTTTCGTCCTCCAGACCTGCCGCTGGCCCTTCAGCCAGCGCCCCCTCTGGCGAGCCAACCCCAGTACCCGTTCAGCCTTGGGATCGCCGACGACAGCCCTGGCCTGGAGCCGCACGCGGACGCCCAGCTCCGCGAGTCGTACCGACAGCTCGATGTCATCCACCTGCGTTCCGAGGTGCTGACAGGCCTCGATGAATGTAGATGTCCGGAATGCCATTCCCGTGCCCCGCAGCGGCACCGACCAGCCCAGTCGCGAACGGGCCGCATCGTCGATCTTCCCCGCCAGGATCTCCGAGAAGGAGACGAGCGTGGTCAACGGGAAGCCGTTGGCGCTGATCGGGTTCACAAAGCTCTGTACCGCGTCGATCTCCGGCTCGAACGCATCGCGAATGGCCTGGCAGAAGCTGTCCTGCACCAGCGAGTCTGCGTCGAGGACCACCACGACGTCGCTCGCGAGCATCTGATCTGCCGCCTCACTGGCGAGCCACGACAGCGCCTGTGCTTTCCCCGGCAAGCCCTCGTCCCGGCGGCACACGCCGATCCCCATGCCGGTTGCAATGTCGGCCGTATCGTCCGAGCAATGGTCCGCCAGGACGAGCACCCGGCTGAGGCCATCCCCATCCGTCTGGGTCTTGATGATGCTCAGGGTTCGCTCGATCGTCCGTTGCTCGTTGTGGGCGACCAACAGGATGAGCAGCCTGAGCTTCTCGTTTGCGCCGGATGGATGCCGGCCCTTCCTGGCAGGCAGATGGATCACCGCCAGGAACAGGAGGCGATATGACGAATCCAGGATGACCAGGATGAGGGGAAGCGCCAGGAGCGCATACAGCGCAACTTCCAACACGCTGTTGGCTCTCATGGTTGCGGCGCGCGTCTGTAAGATGCAATGACCATCTGCACCGGAGATAGGAACGTCTGCTCACTCAACTGCTGATCACCCGGCACGGCCAGGCTTTCCGCACCTGGCTCAAGAGTGGCCGACCAGAACTGCTGGAGCATCCAGTATCGAGCGCCGGGAGGAACCGCCTGCACGATCAGATCGTTCGCCCGTTCCCGCAACTGCGCGCCCGATGCCTGCACACCATGATAGGGCAGCGAATACCATGTCTTCTGCCCGCACTCGCCATTCGTCAGGTAGTCCCAGACCGGGCCCGGATATGGCTGAACGATCAGCACCTCTGAGGGCTGGATATTGGCCTTGATGAAAGCACAGACGGGCTCGAACTTGCCCTTCTCGTAGGCAGGGTCGGAGCCTGCCGTTTTGAGCAGTGCCGGTAGCGCAACCAGCAACGCTGCAATGGCGAGCATGGTCAGCATGGCTGGGTTTCGGTGATCACCTGCATCCTCCAGCACCGTGCGGCGCATCAGAAGAGCAGCCAAAACGCCCAACGCGACGGCCGAAACACATACCAGCAACACGGCAGCCGGCTCGACCGAGGCCGTGCGCCACAGAAGCAGATCCGGAGCCTGGACACTGGCGAGCGTCCATTGGGCAATTAGCGGAGCCCTGCCGATATTCCAGATCAATGCTTCGGGAAAGGCAGCCCACGCCCGTTGGGCATCGAGCGCCGTGAAGGTCGAGGAGTTGAACAACACGGCTGGAAACTGAATGAGCAGGCCTGCTGCAAACACCGCGCAGATGGACGTCCAACCGCCGCTACCAAGCCCTGCCAGCCACTCCATCACCGGAAGGGATGATACTACGAGAAGCGGAACGACCGGCAGGAGAAAGCGGCTTCCCCATGTCGGCGTCCACCACTGATCATCGTACGCCAGCGCCTGCGTGAGCAGGAGTGTGCACAGGGTCAGTAGAGACAAAGCAGAGATCTCCGGACGCTGGCGCAGGAACAGGACGGCGCCGACCAAGCCCAGCAGGCAGATCGGCGCATAGAACAGCAGGCCCTTCCAGGGGCTGAATATCGGCGCCAGCAGGGCTTCGACCAGATGAGCATGCGAGATCGTGGTCAGCCTTGTGAGAGCGTCCTGTATGAAGCTGCCGGTGAAGCGATAGAAGACATCGGCATCCGTCGCCCGGATGGAAGCCAGGCACGCCGCGACCACCAGAGACAACCCAAGACTCCCCAGCGTGATGAGGATCACGCGGTTTTTGGATCCGTTAGCAGCGGCGCGAGATACCAGTGCAAGGATTAAGACGACGGCGGCGACGGCCATCACGACCCGGGTCAGAACAAGCCCGATCAGCAGAAAGATTAACACGATGCTGATGAGCGCGCTGCCCCAGGCAGGGCGCCTGCCGCGCGCCAGCCACAGGAAGATCGAAAGACTTCCAAGCAGCAGCAGACCGATCAAAGGCTCGCGGAGGAATGTCTTTGCGTAGGGCCAGGCCATGCTGCTCAGGCCATATAGCAGTCCGGCCGCCGCGCCGATCTTCGCGTCGTAACCCAACTGGCATGCGATGACCACGATCAATGCGGCCGAGAGGGCGCTGTAGAGAATCGGCAGCAGGTACAGGCTCTGGAGGTTGCCGATGCCAGTGTGCCAAAAGAGGCGATACCAAAGTGATGCGAGCGCCGGGAACAGCGGTTCGACGCCGTGGTAACGACCCAGCAGGCGCAGATTGCCGGATAGCTGCTCGGCGCTCAATGTGCCTTTGACGGCAAGGTTGCGCGCCGCGCTGGCGTACAGCTCCTCATCGTCGGAGGTCGGCACTCCGGAAAAGGATAACAGATAGCAGGAGACCGTCAGGAATAAGACGCACAGCGCCGCTGGAACGGCTGCGCCCTTTTTGGGGAGGGAAGCTTGCGGCATGGCTACCGATGCAGTTGGCGGGCACGTTCCCGGGTGATGAATTGCCCCCGTCCCTTCACGCTGGCCTGATGCGTACGCGGGACGTCATGCGCCGAACTCGCCCGTGCTACGGACAAGGTGTCCCGAGATTTTGAGATCGCCTGCAGGCCTGCGTAGCCTCGTAGTTGGGTGTGGGGCTTGGCGTGGTGGTGATTGTTGGAAACCCGCCTTCACACGAGAGACCCAGGCTCGTGAAGTAGCGGCATGCTTGCGTGCCCGCCAGGTTCGGTGTGACCGAAGGCACAGCCGTCGGCGGCGCAACGATGTTCGGAATGTACTGCCACAGCTCGCTTCGTATGCCAGGGCCGGAATCCAGAACCCGGTTCCCATTTAATGCGACATGGGCTCCCTCGGCGAGGGGATGGTTTCCCTGGGCATCGGTGTAACCGCAGTGGCCTTTCAGACAGTCGGCGTACAGTTCATGTGTCGAAGGATCGTATTGCACGCCGATCATGGAAGCGGTGATCCAGACCCGCGCGCCTTCCGGGCTGTCCACTGCCAGTCGCTGTCCGGCGGGGAAGGAGTCGGGCAATTCGGCAAGCAGCGATCCGCCATCGAGCTCCAGGTGGATTGCGGTCTGCTCGTCCGCCGGGTCCTTGATGACCATATCCGTGCCGCTGGCCATAAAGACGGTTGCCTGGCCCGGGAAGCCGAGCCGGACGTATCCCGTGCCTGTATCAGCTGTGCTGAAAGCCGTACCGTTTTGCGCAGGCGCCAGGTCGCCTTTGACGGGCTGAACGACGGACTTGTCAGGAGAGGTAACCTGAAGCACGGTATTGGAGATCTCAGAGATATAGACCTGATCTGCAATGCCAGTTGGTGCCACCGTAACGGCGGATGTGCATGCGGCCGCGAACGACGCAGCCAACAGGATCAACACCAGCAATATCGGAATTCCAAGACGTCGCAACTCGCTCATGGCCATGTCCGCATCCCGTCAACATCTTACCACCTAAAGATTTCACGGCAATCGGCGCTTGAATTCTGTACGAAAAGTGCTATGATTGTTTGTGACTGATTTGCGAGCGATTATGAGCGATTTCATCCCAACCCCGGAGCGGCAAAAACAGATCCTTTCCACCGTGGCAAAACAGGGGCGATTGAGCGTGGCGCAGGTCGTCCGCCAGTTCGCCGTCAGTGAAGCGACCGCACGGCGCGACCTGGGATTTCTGGCTTCTCAGGGCAAGGTCCAGCGCGTCCATGGCGGCGTGATCGCCATCGAGCAGGCGCCTCCGGAGCTGCCCATCCTGCAACGCACATCCGAAGAGGCGGAAGAGAAGGCGCGCATTGGTCGGATCGCCGCCGAACTGGTTGGAGAGAACGAGACGGTCTTCCTGGGCTCCGGGACCACTGTGCTGGAGGTGGCGCGCAACCTGCGCGATCGCCGCCATCTGACGGTCATCACCAACTCCCTTCCGGTGCTGAATATGCTGGCAGGGAAAAACGAAATCACCATCATCTCACTGGGCGGCATGCTGCGCGACAGCGAGCTGTCGTTCATCGGCCACATCGCAGAGCAGGCGCTCGCAGAGATCCGAGCCGACAAGGTGATCGTCGGAACGCGCGGCATCAGCCTGGAGCACGGGCTGTCCAACGATTACCTGCAGGAGACGTTTACCGACCGCGCCATCCTGCGGACCGGCCGCGAGGTCATTATTGTTGCCGACTCCACGAAGATCAATAGAGTCTCCACGGCGCTGCTTGCTCCTCTGCACAGCGTCCACATGATCGTCACCGATAGCAAGGCGGATAGGAAGTTCTTACAGGCAGTAAAAAAGCAGGGCATCAAGATCACTGTAGCGTGATCGGAGCCTGGAGCTCCATCACCGCCGCTAGCGGCGGCGCGAGGCGCCATGTTGTTGGAAAATTACCGGCCCAAATCACATCTGGTTGGCAAATCCACGCTGATCGAAAAACCAGCGTGGCCGGTGATCGACGCGCACAACCACCTCGGGGAGGCTTTCGGCGGCGGGTGGGACCGCAAACCATTGCCGGAACTGCTCTCCCGGCTGGATGCCGCAGGGGTCCGGCATTATGTGGACCTGGACGGCGGCTGGGGTGAGGACATCCTGCTTCGGCATCTGGACACTTTCAAATCGAAGGCGCCGGAACGGTTCAGCGTGTTCGGCGGCGTCAATTGGAGCCGCTGGCAGGAATTGGGCGATCGTTTCCCGGATTGGGCAGCCGGACGGCTGCGGACCCAAAAGCAGTACGGCGCGGCAGGCCTGAAGATCTGGAAACTCCTTGGCCTGCACGTGCGCGACCATCACGGCAAGCTGGTGGATGTGGACGACGCGCGGCTATCCCCCATCTGGGAGGCAGCGGGCGAGCTGCACCTGCCGGTCGTGATCCACATCGCCGACCCGGTGGCTTTCTTCGACTCGATCAATGAAACGAACGAGCGATGGGAAGAGCTTGGCAAGCACCCGGATTGGGCATTTACCAGCCCGCCTTTCCCGCCGTTCCTACAGATCGTCGAAGGATTGCGGCGGTTGGTAGGCAGGCATCCGAACACGACCTTTGTGGGTGCGCACGTCGGCTGCTATGCCGAGAACCTCGCCTGGGTGGGACAAATGCTGGACCAGTGTCCCAACTATTCTGTGGACATCTCCGCACGCATCGGGGAGCTGGGCCGGCAGCCATACTCTGCGCGGAAATTCTTCATGCGATACCAGGACCGCATCCTGTTCGGTTCGGATATGGGCCCGGAGCCGGGCGAGTATCGCCTGTACTATCGTTTCCTGGAGACCGACGACGAGTATTTCAACTACAACACGACGGAAGTTCCTGCACAAGGCCGCTGGCACGTTCACGGCATCTACCTGCCGGACGAGGTTCTCAGGAAGGTCTACCGGGATAACGCGGCCCGGCTGTTGGGCCTCTCAGAATATGGGGGGAGCGCAGATTGAACGCTCAAACTGGCCATACCTGCCATGTAATCCAAGGCCACATACCGGCATGCTGCCCGGCGCAGGACCTGGCATCCGCCGCGGTCCTGCAACTGATGGCGCTATTCGGCTCCCCGGCAAAAGGCTCTAACACTGACCGTCCCAAATACCGGACGGCAGTCGTCCATTGGATCACTAGAAAGGAGAAGGCATGAAGACGTTCGTATTTGTCCTTGTAACTGCGAGCCTGCTGCTTGCCGCTTGCGGAAGTTCAGCAGCACCCGCTGCCAGCACGGGCCCCGTCACGATCAGCATGATGATGTGGGGAGACCCTGCGGAACTGGAAGTATGGAATCAGATCGTTGCTGACTTCCACCAGGCCAACCCCAATATCACCGTAAAAGTTGACGTCTCGGACTGGGACTCGTACTGGACGAAGTTGAAAACCATGCTTTCGGCCGGTACCCCGCCCGATGTGTTTGCCATGGACGCGCCGCTATATCTGGATTACCAGAGCCGAGGCGTCTTGCTGAACCTTCAGCCCTACCTCGACAAGAATCCCGATATGCTGAAGGATGTGTACCCGCAGACACTGGAAGCATACAAAACGCCGGATGGGATGTATGGCTTGCCGCGGGATTTCCAGACGATCGTCCTGTTCTACAACAAGGATATGTTCGATGCGGCAGGCGTCGCGCATCCGACAGCCAACTGGACCTATGACGATCTGCGGTCTGCCGCCAAATCGCTGACCAAGGTCGGCGCCGATGGAAAGACCACCCAGTACGGTTTCTATGCCGATCCGTGGGACATGGAGTTGATCTGGAGCGAGGGCATCTGGGCTAACGGCGGGGATGTCATCAGCACGGACCATACGAAGACGCTGATCGGAGAGCCGAAGGCGCGTGAGGTCTGGCAGTTCTTCCACGACATGATGTTCGTGGATAAATCCTGGCCCACCAGCACGGTTGCGCAGGAATACGGGGGCGATCCGTTCCTGGCCGGCGCAGCAGCGATGACCACTATCGGCCACTGGGCCATACCTGGCTACTCAGAGGCCAAGTTCAAATGGGATATCGCACCGATGCCGAAGGGCGCTTCAGGACCAGCGACCAGCGTAAACAGCGCCGGCTTTGTGGTCGGCAAGGCCTCGAAGAATCCGGATGCTGCTTTCGAGTTCCTGAAGTATGTTGTGAGCGCGCCGGCTCAGACTCGGTTGGCGCAGCTCGGCTTTGCAGTGCCTGTTTTGAAGACGGTCGCGGAGAGCGACGCGTTCCTGAAGCAGAAAACTCCGATAACTCAGCAGATTTTCCTAGACTCGTTAGCCTTCGCCCACATGAAGCCCGTTTTCAAGGGCTACGACGAGTGGTCCAGCACAATCGGGGATGGCATGGCGCCGATCTGGACCGGAGCAGCTGAACTGAACCCAACGCTCGATACAGTCATTCCGGCTGCCGATGAGGTATTAGCCAAGAACAAGTAGAAGACCCGCGGGTACTCTGCCCCTCTCGACAGTCGAGAGGGGCAGAATTGATGGACAGGAGTCTGAATGGAATACGGCCTTAAGCCGCTCGGCCGCGAGAAGTTTTGGCTATGGGCCCTGATGACGCCAACTATCATCGGGTTGCTTTTTGGCGCCCTTGGATCCATCGTTGCAACTTTACTCCTGAGCTTCACCAAGTGGGATCTGCTTACGCCTCCAACCTGGGCCGGGACAATAAATTACATCAACCTCTTCAAAGACCAGAAGCAATTGGTGCCGCTCGTCAACACGCTAAAGTTCGCAGCGATGTACGTGCCGGGTGTCGTCATCATTTCCCTGCTCGTCGCCGTCATGCTGAACCGGAACCTGCGCGGCGTCGGGATCTTACGGACAGGCTATTTCCTTCCGGCGGTGACGTCGGCGGTTGCCACGGCGCTTGTCTGGCACATGATCTATGGGAGAGACACCGGCATCCTGAACTTTCTCCTCGAGAGACTTGGCCTTCCAGCCGTATGCTGGCTGTGTGATGACAACGCCATGATGTCCGTCGTGATCGTCAATATCTGGGGCGCCATTGGCGAAGGGATGATTATCTTCCTGGCGGGCCTGACGGCGATCCCGCGTACCTATTACGAAGCCGCCGAGATCGATGGAGCGAACGACATTCAGCAGTTCTTCCGGATCACGATCCCCCTTATCACGCCCAGCATCTTCTTCCAGACACTGATAGCGACCATTAACGCCTTCCAGGCCTATGACTACATTTACATACTGACGCGCCAGGGACAGGGAGACAGCACTGTGCCCGTCGTGGTCTTTTCGATCTACCGCAACGCGTGGAACTTCTTCAACTACGGTGGAGCAAGCGCACAGGCCATCGAGTTGACGGTGTTCGTGGCCGGCCTTATGGCCTTCTACTTCTGGTTGGAACGCCGGTACGTGGTCTACGAATAAGGGCTGCCATGTCCAGACAGAACCAAAAATACCTGCTCGACGGCATTTGCTATGCTATCCTGATCCTTGGCATGGTGCTCATGGTCGGGCCGTTCCTGTGGATGGTTGCGACCTCATTCAAGCTTCCTGCTGATCAGTACAGCAAGACCCTCATTCCGCCAACCTTTACCCTCAACAACTTCCGCGAGCTGTTCGGGGTAGACCTTAATTTCCCCCTGCTCTTCTGGAACAGCATCTATATCTCGGTTTTGATCACAGTCGGGCAGCTGCTGACCTGCGCGATGGCAGCCTTCTGTTTTGCGGTCGTCAAGTTCCGAGGGCGAGACATCCTCTTCACCGGCTTGCTGCTGACCATGCTGATCCCACCGCAGGTGACGCTCATCCCTAATTTCATCATTTTCAAATATCTGCATCTGATCGGAACCAGCCTGCCGCTCTGGCTCCCGGCCTTCTGGGGCGGAGCATTCGGCACGTTCCTGCTCCGTCAGTACTTCCTCACCATCCCGCGTGATCTGGTGGATGCCGCCCGCGTCGATGGCGCTTCACTGCTCGAGATATTCTGGAAGATCTACATGCCCCTGGCAAGGCCCGCCTTGGCTGCCCTGGCGATCTTCACGTTTCAGGGCGCATGGAACGACCTGCTTCACCCGCTGGTATACATGCCGTCCGTGCCCAACACCATGTTGACGGTGGGCCTCGCCTTCTTCCAGATGCAGATGACCCACGGCGGCAAATTCACGGTCCTGATGGCAGGCGCGTTGATCAGCATCTTGCCGCTCGTGATCGTTTTCTTCTTCGCGCAGAAGCAATTCATTGAGGGCATCGCCCTCAGCGGCGTCAAGCGCTAATCGTATTACAGGAGAGTCGTATGACCAAAATTGCGTTCATCGGCGCAGGCAGCCTGGGCTTCACCGGCGAGCTCGTTCGCGACATCCTGACGTTTCCGCTGCTGGAGGGATCGACCATCTCGCTGATGGATATCGACGCCGAGCGGCTGGAATGGGCCAGGAAGGGAGTGGAGCGGCTGATCGCGGCCAGGAACCATCCGGCAAAGGTCGAGGCCACGCTGGATCGGTCTGAGGCTCTCCAAGGCGCCGATGTCGTGCTCACGACGATCCTGGCCGGCAGCACCGATGTCTGGCGGCACGATATCGAGATCCCCAAGAAGTACGGCGTGGACACGAACGTGGGAGATACGCGCGGCCCATCAGGTATCTTCCGCTTCCTGCGCACGATCAACCCCATGCTCGATATCGTCCGTGACATGGAAAGGTATTGCCCGGAAGCGGTGCTGCTGAACTACACTAACCCGATGGCAATGCTGTGCGCTGCACTCCAACGGCAGACTTCCATTCCGATCACTGGCTTATGCCACTCCGTGCAAGGAACCGCCATGATGCTTGCAGAATGGATCGGCGCGCCATTCGCCTCCATCGACTACCTGTGCGCGGGGATCAATCACCAGGCTTGGTATCTCGAATACAGGTGCGACGGGAAGGACGCCTATCCGCTGATCCGGGAAGCCATCACCGGGCGGCCCGAGGTCTACAACGAGGAGATCGTCCGCAACGAGATGTTCCTAGCGCTAGGCTATTATGTCACCGAGTCGAGCGGTCACAACTCCGAATACAACTGGTGGTTCCGCAAGCGACCGGACCTGATCGAAAAGTACTGCACGCACGGAACCGGCTGGAATCCCGGCGAGTATGCCTACATCCTGAATGAATACCAGCACAATGAAGCCACCTGGAAGGACCAGGTGCGGGCTCGGCTCGCCAGCCCGCTGACCGAAGAGGACCTAGCCCGCGGCCATGAGTACGCAGCCTACATCATCAACGCCTTGCAGGGCGGCGAGATGTACAAGTTCAACGGCAACGTCCGGAATACGTATCTCATCACGAACCTGCCCGAGGGCGCGTGCGTCGAGGTCCCGGTGGTCGTGGATAAGGCCGGATTCCACCCGATCCACGTGGGCGCGCTGCCGCCCGAATGCGCCCTGCTGACCCAGCTTTCCAGCGGCATCGAGGAGATGGCGATCACAGCCTCCATCGCCGGCGACCCAACCATGGTCTATCGTGCCATCTGCCATGACCCGCTGACCGCATCGGTGCTGTCGCTCGCCGAGATCCGGCAGATGACGGACGAGCTGTTCGCGCAGCACAAAGACTATCTTCCGCAGTTCAAGACACACAAAGTCTAGCGAAAGGAGGCGGGGCCCGATATCGAGCGTTGTAGGCGCGTGGCGGGGTGCGTATCGTACCGTTTCCACGTCCCTGTCAGGCACACCGTAAGGCGGTGTCGCGGGGACGGCATTCGATCCGAACGGAGGTTCATATGATCCGACCCAAGAGCATCTTCGCGGGCCTCTTGCTCACCGCAATCCTATTGGCAAGCCCCGGCGTAACGAATCTCAACAGCGTGCAAGCCGCATCGAAACCCTCACGGACGCCCATGATCTCCGCCGCGGCTACTCTCTTACCGCCCCGCAGCTATTACGTGTCGGTGAAAGGCTCGGATGCCAATCCGGGTACGCTCGCCGCGCCGTGGCGGCACATCCAATACGCCCTCGATCACCTCGGCGCAGGCAGCACGATCAACGTCATGAAAGGCGTTTATAACGAGTATGTCACCTTCCGCCATTCCGGGTCAGCCGGCGCGTACCTGACCTTGCAGAATTACGCTGGTCAGCACCCCGTTATCGATGCCACAGGCCTATCCATCACGGGCGAGGTCGGCCTTGTCAGCATCGTGAACAAGAAGTACGTCAAGCTGATCGGGTTCGAGGTCCGCAACCTCAAGGCGGGCGGGGACCCTTCGGCATTTCCGCAGGGCATCTCTGTCCGCGGCAACGGCGCGTTCATTGAGATCCGCAACAACCGGGTACACGATATCGAGAACAGCTGCGAAGAATGCGGCGCACACGGGATCGCCGTGTACGGCCGCGACCCCAATGCCTCCATCCATGACCTGATCATCGATGGCAATGAGGTCTACAACGGCAAGTTCGGCTGGAGCGAGTCGTTGGTGCTGAATGGGAACGTGGAGAAGTTCACGGTTTCCCACAACATCGTTCACGACAACGACAACATCGGCATCGACTTCATCGGCTTCGAAGGCGAGAACCCGAACCCGGCTTTGGATCGCGCCCGCGATGGCGTGGCAGTCGGCAATACGGTCTACAATATCGATTCCTACGGCAACCCCGCCTACGGGGAGGACCGCAGCGCGGACGGCATCTACGTGGATGGCGGCACGGACATCGTCATCGAGCGCAACATCGTCCACCACGCAAATCTCGGGATCGAGCTTGCCAGCGAGCACGCCGGAAAGAACACCAGCTACATTACCCTGCGCAACAACTTCATCTACAACAATACGCAGGCCGGCATTGCCTTCGGCGGCTACGATACGATGCGCGGCAGCACGGAGAACTGCGTCATTGTGAACAACACGCTGTACAATAACTTTACCCAGGGCGATTGGGGCGCCGAGCTGTACATCCAGTATGACACCCGCAACAACCTGGTCGAGAACAACCTCATCTTCGCCAATGCCTCGAAGCGCTACATGGAGAGCTGGAGCCCCGTCATGAAAGCCAACGTCGTGGACCGCAACCTGTACTTTGCGCCCGGAGGCGGCAGACGCGGCACGTGGATCTGGAAAGGAGTGACGTACACCGCGTTCTCAGCCTATCAAAGCGGCTCTGGCAACGACCTGAGCAGCCTGATCGGCCTCGACCCGCATCTTGTCAAGCCCGCGGAAGGCGACCTGCATATCCGTGCGGGCTCGCCGGCCGTCGATGCAGGGAATAACCTCACCGGCCCGCAGGTGGGTACGCTGGACATCGACGGTGCGCCGCGCATCAACGACGGTGCCATCGATATCGGCGCAGACGAAAGGTAACCAGCATTTCGGGGGCATGGAGTGACCATGCCCCCAACTCCTCCCTAGGACGGGAACAAGGCATGTTTGACATTCTGGTTGCCGGAGAGATCAATCCGGACCTGATCCTCACGGGCGATGTCAAGCCCGAGTTCGGGCAGGTGGAGAAGATTGCCGAATCCGCTGCGCTGACGGTGGGCTCCTCCTGCTCGATCTTTGCGTGCGGCGCGGCGCGGCTCGGCCTGAAGGTTGCATTCGCCGGCGTATGCGGTGACGATGTGTTCGGCCGCTTCATGCTGGATGCCATGCAGGACCGCGGCGTGGATACGTCGGCGGTCATCGTCCGCCCCGATCGATCTACGGGCATCAGCGTGATCCTCAACCTTGCCGCCGACCGGGCGATCCTGACGTATCCCGGACTGATCCCCGCGCTGCGGGCTTCCGATATCCCGGATACAATTCTCCGGCAGGCAAGGCACCTGCACGTTGCCTCTTATTTCCTGCAAACGAACCTGCGGCCCGATCTGCCAGCGTTGTTCCGTCTCGCCCGCTCCTACGGGCTGACAACTTCGCTGGACACGAACTACGATCCCTCTGGAGAATGGAAAGGAATGGACGAACTGCTCCCCTTGACGGACGTCTTCCTCCCCAATCGGACCGAGGCGCTTGGCATCACACATGCCGGCGCCGCCGAGGATGCCGCGCGGCAGCTTGCCCGGAGCGCCCGGATGGCAGTTGTTAAGCTTGGAGCGCAGGGCGCATTGCTCTGTGAAGGAGATTCCGTGATACGGTCTGCCTCGATCCCGGTGCCCGTGGTGGACTCCGTGGGCGCCGGAGACAGCTTCGATGCAGGATTTCTGCTCGGATTCCTGAATGGGTGGAAGCCGGAGAGAGCGCTCCGCATCGCATGCGTGTGCGGAGCGTTATCCATGAGAAAGGCAGGCGGCACGGAAGGACAGCCGACCGCGGAAGAGGCTCTCGCATATGTACCTGGATGAAGTGCTGGCTGCGCAGAAGCGCGGCGAAGCGGTCGGGATCACCTCGGTCTGTTCAGCGCATCCCGTCGTCTTGCGCCAATCGCTGGAAGCGTTCAAGCATCCGTTGATCGAAGCTACCTGCAACCAGGTGAACCAGTTCGGCGGATACACCGGCATGACGCCGGCCGCCTTCGTGACCTTTTTGCGCGGCCTCGCCCGTGAGCAGGGAACGGATCCGGAAAGCATCATATTGGGCGGCGACCACCTTGGGCCGCACGTCTGGCAGGATGAGCCAGCCAGAAACGCCATGGCCAAGGCACGGGATATGATCGCAGATTACGCCCGGGCCGGTTTCACCAAGCTGCATCTGGATTGCAGCATGCGGCTTGCGGACGATCCCCAGGGTTATCTCGACCCCGGGGTAGCCGCCCGCCGCGCGGCCGAGATGGCAAGTGTGGCCGAGCAATCCTGCCAGGATCCGCTGCATTACGTCATCGGCACGGAGGTTCCACACCCGGGCGGCGTGATGGGCGCGCAGGAAGGCCTGCATGTCTCGGGCGTCGATGACACGCGTCAGACGGTTGATCTTCACCAGAAGGCCTTTGAGGAATTAGGCCTGCAAGCGGCCTGGGAGCGGGTGATCGCCGTTGTCGTGCAGCCGGGAGTGGAATTCGGTGATGACTTTGTCGTGCCCTATGTGCACGAGGCGGCACGGGCATTGTCGAAGTTCATCGAAGAACAGCCAGTCATCTATGAGGCGCATTCAACGGACTATCAGACGCCGCAAGCGTTAAGGGAGCTCGTGCGCGATCACTTCGCGATCCTCAAAGTGGGTCCCGCGCTCACGTTTGCCTACCGCGAAGGCCTGTTCGCGCTGGCGATGATCGAGAACGAATGCATCCCGGTCGACCGGCGCTCCAACCTGATCCAGGTGGTGGAGTCGACGATGCTGGATTCGCCCGCGTATTGGAAGGATTATTACAAGGGCGCCGAAGGAGAACAGGCTTTCAAGTGCAAATTCAGTTTGAGCGACCGGGTCCGCTACTACTGGACCTTTCCCCGGATACAAGGCGCCATCGAAACCCTCCTGGCGAACCTCGGTGAAGGGCCTCTGCCCTACACGCTATGCAGTCAATACCTCGGTGAGGCCGGTCTGACCGCCAGGCAGGCGCTGCAATGGAAGGTCAACAAGGTGTTGATGGACTACAAGCGCGCGTGCACTCCGACGGCCTAAGCAGAACGCTCCCGGACAAACCGGGAGCGTTCTTTTCGATGGGGTTCTCCTCGCTGGCACGTCCACAAACCGGCGCCCCATCCGCGGATATTCACTTTGCGTGCTGGCAAACGCCTTAGATCAGCTTGCTCAGGTGCTCGAAGCTCCGGATCGCATCCGGAACCGTGCCGCATTCCACACTGAACACAATGTCATTGGGACAGGTCTTGACGATGCTGATCACGCGCTTCCAATCCACCACCCCGTCGCCGCAGGCGCAGCCGACCGGCGTCCCGGTGACTTTGCCGCGTTCCTCGCCGCTCTGGGAGAAGCTGATATCCTTGGCGTGCAGGTGGACCAGGCAGTCCTTCACGTGGGTCAACCAATCGTAGGTGTCGGTCGTGCCCGCCAGGAAGCTATTGCCCGTGTCGTAGTTGATGCCGATGGCCGGGGATTGCACCAGGTTGTAGATGCTGTCGAGGCCTTCCTGCGACTTGCTATATTGCTGGTGAGGCTCCAGGCCGATCTTGATCCCGTACCGCTCCGCCACCATGGAGGCTTCCTTGAGCGTGTACGTCATCAACTGGTAGTCCATCTCCTTCGTCGTCCATTCGGGTTTGGGGCCCTCGTCGGTGTTGACGACCGGAGCGCCGGCATCGGAGGCCCACCGCACGGCCAGCTTCAGGTATTCCACGCTGATCTCCGGCTTGCAAAGCGGCGTGTGAGAGGACAGGCCGGACATCTTGATATGGTGCGCGTCGCAGACGTCGCGCGCCCAGCGCGGGTCGTCGTACATCGAAACGCTGTGGAAATAGCGCGCCTCGCTGAGCAGTTCGCGGCCCCAGTGGACCATTGGTTCGACATACTGATAACCGATCTCGGCAGCCTTCTCGACACCCCACTCGAACGGCTTGTCATGGCTGCGCACGAACTCCATATTCACGCCCAGGAACACTTTTCCCATTTTGCCCTCCGTACTCGATTTGTGGCGAAGGTCCTAGCTTGCAGCCATCCGCCGGTTGGCATCGTCGACCAGCGTTCGGACGAAGGCAAGGCTCTTCTCGATCATGGGCCCGCCCTGACCCTCACACTCGAGGCTTACCACGCCGTCGTATTTGATATCCACAAGAATGTCCAGGCACTTCTTGATGTTGTCCTTGTTCACGCCGTCGCCGATGGCGCACTGGCTGACCGCAATGCCGGTCAGCTCGCCGCGCAGGGAAGCGGCAAGAGAATCGCTGACGTCCTTGATGTGGACGTGGCTCACCTTGTTTTTGAACTTGTTCAGGAATGCCACCGGATCCTGCCCGGCAATGAACGTGTTGCCGGTATCCATGTTCATGCGCAGATACGGGCTGTCGACAAAGGCCAGCATCCTCTCCATGAACTGGGGCTTGGTGGTGTAGTAACCATGCGGCTCGATGTCGATGATGGTCTTGTAGCGCTCGGCGACTTCGACGATCTGGCCGTACGAACGCTTCATCATTTCCATCGCCTGGTCATCGGTCAGCCCCTTCGGGGCAAAGCGGTCGTCGGTCGTATCGATGTGATGGCAGCCTGCGATATGCGCCCACCGGATGGTGCGCAGTGCGTACTCCACGCCGAGCGTCGCGCCCTGCGGGAGGGACAGCGGGAACGCTGCATCGATCTGGGAAAACCGCACGCCATAGCTGGCAGCCTTCTCACACCACTCCAGCGGGTCCTCCCAACTGGCAATGTGGGGCTGGTAACCAAGGCCGTGGATCCAGCTTACGCCGTCGACCATGCCGCATTCGATCCAATGCACGTCGTTCTTCTGCGCCCATTGCAGGGCCTGCTCAAAATTCCAGTAAGCGCTGTTGAAGGCGTCCGTGTGGAAACCGATCTGAATCATGGGTCTCGCACTCCTTTCCCAGAGATGCACGGATGAATGGAGCCCGCCCGGTATGCGAGCGGGCTCCATTGTGTTGCTTTCGGAGCTAGGGCCTACGGGACGACATCCTTGTACTTGTTGACGTCGACGTTCTGCCAGGAGGCCGGGTAGTTCTTCATATCTTCGCAGCCGCACAGCGCGTAGTGAAGCGGCGGCATGGAGGTGTTGATGTACTTGTCAAGATTCGAGGTCACAACCTCCGGCTGGGGCATCGTCCAATGATGCTGGACGTCCTTGCCCTGCAGGAACATGACAGCCGACAGGACGGCCGTGCGCCACTGGAAAGTCGGGAAGGTCGGGGCAATGGCGGTCAGGTTGTTGAGCTTCCAATACTGCAGGTAGTCTTCCTGATCCTCGCCGACCATGACCTTGGGATAGGGAGCGCCGGCATCCTTGAAGGCCTCGAGGATGGTCACAGCCGTACCACCGGCATCCATCCACACAGCATCGATCTTGCCGTACTTCGCCAGGTAATCGCTCACGACCGTGTTGGCCTTGAAGCTGTCATAGCCGACGAATTCGACGCCGATGATGTTCAGCTGCGGGTTCTGCTCGAAGATCTTGCGAGCCGCGCCCCAGCGCTGTTCCAGCACGTCCACACCGGGCAAAATGCGGAAGGCGAGCACATTGCCGCCTTGAGGCAGATTGTCGACGATGAACTGGGCGCCGGAGATGCCGAAGGCATAACCGCCAATGGTGCGCTCGGAAACGACTGGGCAGTCGGTCTGGGCAAAGCGGTCAAACTGGACGACCGGCATGACCTCGCAAGCCTTCTCGACGATGGGGGTCAGGGCTTCGCTGGTGTTGGAAGCAACGATCAGGACGTCGCACTTCCCGGGAGTGTTGATGATGTCGCCAATGTCGGCGATCTGCTTGGCATCGTTGCCCTGCGCATCGAGGTGATAGAAGTTCTTGACCAGGCCCTGCGCGCGCAGCTCTTCCACCTGCTCGCGGATGTCAACATAGCCCACCACGCGCCACGGGTTGTTCACGCCCGCGTTCGAGAAGCAGATGTTGTAGGGCGGCTTCTTCTGCGCAAACGCTGCATACTGCGGATACTTGGAGATGTTAGTCGGGTTGCTCTCCAGGTACTGCAGATAGATCGGGTCGTTCGGGTTCAGCGCCGGCATCTTCATGAATTCCAGCGACTTCTGGTAGTCGGCATCGGTGAAGAACTGCGTTGCCACTTTCGCCGAGTCCATCTGGAGGCCGGGGTTGGCGGCTGCGGCGGGGGCCGCAGGAGCCTGGGTGTCTGCTGGAGCCGCAGGAGCTTGGGTGTTCGCCGGGGCAGCGGGAGCTTCCGTCGGCGCAGCAGCCGGCTGGCAGGCGGTGAGCACCAGGGTCGCGACTACGACCAACAACAGGAACTTGTTCATTTCTTACATTCTCCTTTTCAAGACTGATTCAGCTATGGACGTGCGAATTGCATTGCACTTGCCTTTTCAGAACGTTTCCCTGCACCACCTCCTTGGTCACAATGCTCTCGTCTGGTGTATGGACGGGAATGGCAAAACCAGCGAGTGGATGGATCGAGCGTTTACCGCTTCCGGCGCGTACTGTATGCGCTGTAAGCCACCGCAGCAATGATGATGATGCCCTGGACCGCATCCTTGTAGGGCTTGGGCAGGCCCAGGAGATTCAGCAGCTCCACGAGTGCCTGCATCGTGAAGGCACCGAAGATAGCGTTGGGCACGGAGCCTTTGCCGCCCAGCAGCATGACGCCGCCCACGACGCACGCGGCAATGGTCTGCATCTCCAGCCCCTGACCGATGGTCACGTTCACGCCGCCGTAGCCGCCGATCATCACGCCGCCGATGATGGCGCACAGCGAGCAGATCACAAACGTGACCACGCGCACCAATTCGATGCGGCTCCCGGAAAGCCGGCTGGCGCGCACGTTATCTCCAATAGCCAGGATCTGCCTGCCGTAGTTCGTCCGATGGAACAGAAAATACGTGATCGCGGTAATGACCAGCAGGATGATAAGCGCGTACGGCACCCTGCCCAACACAGGCACATGCTCGATATAGTTGCGGCCGAACGCGCGCCAGTTGTCCGTCAGATAGCCGCGCGGCGCGCCGCCCACCCAGTACAAGGCTCCGCCCCTGACCAGCAGCATCATCCCGAGCGTGACGATGAAGGAAGGTACTTTCAGATAGCTGACCACCAGACCGTTGGTCAGGCCGATAAGCAGACCCAGGCCCAACATGATGCCGATCGTCGGATACGCCTTCGCCGGATCGTTATTGAGCAGCAGGGAGCTTGCCAACACAACCAGGGTGACAAGGGAGCCGATCGAGAGGTCAAAACCGCCCAGGGCTAGCACGAACATCTCCCCGATCGCCAGGACCGCCAAGGGGGAAGAACGGCGCAGGAAGGTCATGATCCCGTTCGACGTCGCGAAGAGATTGGGGTTGAGGTATGCCAGGGCGATGTAGACCACGAGGAAGAGCACGTACACGGGCGGGATCTTCCGGATCCATGCCCAGATGGATTGAAGCGCCTTGTTGGTTCCAGCCGGTGACTTCATGGCAGTTGTGGTCATAGGTCAGTTCCTTAAGCCGGTTCTTCTTTGGAGCGGAAGGTATAGCTTGCCACAGCCAGCACCACGATGGCGCCTTGCAAGACGATCTTGAGATAGGGGTTTACGCCTAACTGGTTGAATACCGTGTCCAGAACTCCGAAGATCAAAACGCCGGCCAGCGTGCCCCAGACGCCGCCCTTGCCGCCGGAAAGCGCTGTGCCGCCGATCACCGTGACTGCGATGGAGTTCAGGTCGTAGACGCCGTTGGGACCGACCCAGGGAGCGCCCGAGCGCATCTGGCTAACCAGGAAGACGCCGGCCAATACGGCCGTGAGGCTGCACAGGACGTGGGCGCCGATCAGGACGCGGTCCGTTCGCAGGCCGGAAAGCCGCGAGACCTCTGCATTGCCGCCCACGCCGTAGAGATGTGAGCCAAACTTGGTCCGTGACAGCAGCAGCCAGCCCCCAATGAACATCACCGCCAGCACGATGATGGACACCGGCACGGGACCGATCGTGCCATAGCCGAAGTACTCGAACTCCCGCGGCACGCTGCCCGTGTAGTTCGAGAATGTCGCATTAATGATGCCTGCGATGATGAGGCTGGTACCCAGCGTGGCGATGAAGGAGTTGACATGCAGCTTGGTGATGACCAATCCATTCACCAGGCCGATCGCCGCCCCAATGCCGAAAACACCCAGAAGCGCCAGCGGCACCTTGGTCGGATCGCCCTGCATGATGTAGGAAGACATGACCGCCGTGATGCTGATGGTGTAGGCCACCGATAGGTCGATCGACGCGCCCAGGATCACCAGGGTCTGTCCCACGGCGACGATGCCGAGCGCGACCGAGCGCACGATGATATTCAACATGATCGCGGGATTCGTGAATATCTGGCCGTCGGAGAACAACTGATCCAGCACACCTCCGACCAGGAACACGATGATCAGGAAGACAAAGACCGGCGGAATACGGAAGCCGCGCAGGCCTCGAGAGAACCGATTATCGGAGACAGTGGTAGTCGTCATATGATTGTTATCCTGCCGCGACTGCGGTCTTGGAGCTTTCGCCGTTCGTATGCCCGGTGGCCATCAGCATGATCTGTTGTTCGCTGGACTGCGCCGGCAGCTCGCCTGCAACCCGCTTGTCGCACATCACCAGAATACGATCGCTCATCCCGACGATCTCGGGCAGCTCCGACGAGATCATCAGCACCGCCACGCCGCGCTTCGTGAGATCGCGGATCATGTCGTGGATGCTGGCTTTTGACTCCACATCGATGCCTCGGGTGGGCTCATCAAAGATAAAGAGGTCGGCATCCGAGGCCAGCCACTTCGCCAATACGACTTTCTGCTGATTCCCGCCGCTGAGGTCCTGCGCCTCACGGTCATAGGAGTCGGTCCGTATGTCAACCTGCTTGCCCAGGGTCGGGACCAACTGTCGCGACTTGTGGATGCCGTCGTTGTAGATGACGCCGACCATGTTCCCAATGGAGCGAACGGTGAGGAGCATGTTGTCCCGGATGGGCTGCCGCGGGATTATGCCCTCGCTCTTGCGATCCTCGGTCACGAAACCCAGCTTGTTCTTGATGGCGGCATTCGGATTCTTCAGCGCGATAGCCTTCCCGCGCAGTTCGACCGTGCCCGTCTTGAACGGCATCACTCCGAACAGCGCCTGGGCAAGCTCCGTTCGCCCGGAACCTTGCAGACCGGCAACGCCAAGCACTTCGCCCTTGCGGAGCTCAAAACTAACGTCCTTCAGCAACTCGTTGGAGCCGCCCTGCACTCGAAGCACCACGTCGCCCAGGTCTTCCTTCTGGCCCAGAGGCGGGAAGTAGTGATCTAGAGCGCGCCCCACCATCAGGAAGACCACGTCGGCGGGTTTTACATCCGCCTTGTTGACGGTCTTCACGAACTTGCCGTCCTTGAGGACCGTGATCTTTTCGGCGATATCGAAGACTTCGATCAAACGGTGTGAGATGAAGATGACTGCCATGCCGCGGGCCTTCAATCTCTTGACGAGATCGGCCAGCAGCTTGACTTCGGTGTACGTCAGCGCAGCCGTGGGCTCGTCCATGATGAGGACCTTGGCATTGAAGGAAATGGCCTTAGCGATCTCGACCAACTGCTGTTCGGCCACGGAGAGACTGTTCACCACGGCCGTGGGTGAGATCATCTTCTCCACGCCGATTTCCTTGAGGACTTCGCGAGCCTGCTGGTTCATCCGGGCCGTATCGACCACCCCCAGCCTGGCTGGTTCGCGGCCGAGAAAGATGTTGTGCGCGACGGTCCGCTCAGGGAGCAGGTTGAACTCCTGGTAGATGATGCTGATGCCCTTGCTCTGGGCCTCCACCGGGTGCGCGAACGAAACCTTCTCGCCGTCGAGATAAATCTCGCCAGAATCGGGGATGTATGCGCCGGACATGATCTTCATCAGCGTCGATTTTCCGGCGCCGTTCTCCCCGACCACCGCATGCACCTCGCCCGGCATGAACGGAAGACTTACGTCATCCAGGGCCAGCACGCCGGGAAAGCGCTTGGTGATGTTGCGGACTTCCAGGAGAGGCTGTTGCTGCGCGCTTGCCTGTGGATCTGCATTCGTCGTGCTTTCTGCCATAGTGACCTCGTCTTTCAAGGTGCCTCATGCAAGTAAAGTCTTCAGGAACCTGAGTCCGTCGGAAGCGATTGCATCCTGGCTGGGGGCGATCTCGCGCCATATGCAAACCGCCCGCGCGATCTCTTTCACCTGGGCCGTGAACGACTCGATCACGACCGCCTCGTCATAGCCGGTGTCTTTCAAGGCGGCCGCCACTTCCTGCCAGTGCACCTGGCCCGTCCCCGGCACACCGCGATCGTTCTCACAGGCGTGGAAGTGATAGATCCTCTTGCCCGCTTTGCGGATCGCGGCCGCGCTGTTCTTCTCCTCAAGGTGCATGTGGAATGTATCCAGATGCAGCCCGACGTTGTCCATGCCGACCTGATCAATGAAATCCAGGCCCTGGGACACCACGTTGAGCATGTCGGTCTCGAAACGGTTCAGGCATTCCAGAGCCAGCCGCACTCCCTTGCCCGAGCCGTATTCAGCCATTTCCCGGACTCCCGTCACCGCACGCTCCCACTCCGCCTTCCGGGCGGCATCCTCTTCCAGGTGATCCTTTCCAACCGAAGAGTACATCGGGCCTGCCACGACGCGCGAGCCGACGACCTCCGCCGCATCGATCAGCCAGCGGATGTAATCCCTGGCGTTGTTCACGTACTCCGGGTTGGTGCTGCACAGGTTACGGTCGGGGCCGAACGCGCCGCAGATGATCCCGCGCAAGCCGTTCTTGTCCAGTTGGCTCCGCACAGCCCTGGGGTCGATCAATGCCGGGTTCTCAACCGCGATCTCCAGGATATCGAACCCCAGGTCCTTCACCTTCGGAGCCAGGTCGCAGACCGCCTCGGTGGTGCAAGGAGAGACCCAGACAAATGTGTTGATGCCGAATTTCATCATTACTCCACAGCCACCGCCCGAGCTCCATTGCCGCTCGCAAGCTCGACGGTGAAGATATAACTGAGTGCAAGGCTCACCGCTCCGAATATTCCGGCATTCGAGGCGGTCTCGGAAAACACGATTTGCAGGTTGCGCGTGGCGAGCGGCAGGGACCGGCTGAATACGGCTTGCCGGATGGAGGAGAGCAGCAGGTTTCCGAGGTTGCTCACGCCGCCGCCGATCACGATCATGTCCGGGTTATAGAAGTTCACGAGCGCGGCGAGCACATCCCCCACCAGTTGCCCGCTCTCGCGGATCACTTCGATCGCAAGCGCATCGCCCTCGAGCGCGGCCTCGCCCACGTCCTCCGCGCGCAGGACGCCGCCGTTCTTCTCATAGTGCTTCAGAAGGATGGGGCTCCGCCCGGCCTGCGCTGCCAGGAGAGACCGTTCCGCGATGCCGGGTCCGCCTGCCACGGTCTCCAGGCATCCTTTGTTACCGCAATGGCAGACCGGCCCCGATTTGTTCACACAGATATGGCCGATATCTCCCGCGCAGCCGTTCGATCCGCGGTAGATCTTTCCTTCGCAGATGATACCGGCGCCAATGCCGGTGCCGATCTTCACGAAGATGAGGTTCTCAACCGCCTTGGCGGCACCCTGCGTCATTTCCCCCAGGGCCATCACGTTCACGTCGTTGTCCACGACCACGTTGGCGGCCGGGAACCACTGCTGCACCGTCTGGATGATCGGGTAGCAATCCCAGCCGGGCATGATCGGCGGGGATACCAGCGTACCGACTGAGAAATCAACCGGGCCAGGCACGCCGATGCCGATCCCATACATTTTCTCGGCGCTCAGGCCGGTCTGCGTGAGCATGCCTTCCAGGAGCGAACAGGCCCGGCCCAGTATCTTGATGGGACCATCCCTCACGAATGCCGCCTCTGCATGCCGGGCCAGCACGTTTCCGGCGAAATCCGCAACTGCCAGGTCGATGCTGGTCGCGCCGATGTCGATCCCTGCAACCAGGCCCAGCTTGTCGTTCAGTCGAAATGTCTTCGAGCGGCGCCCGCCGGAGTATTCCGTGGCTTTGTTGGCTACGAGGATCTTTTTTTCAATGAGGGCGTCGATACAACTGGTAACTTTCGTGCGGGAGTAGTCGGTGTAGGCCGCCAGGTCCGCCTTGGTGCATTCCCCGTTTCGGCGGACGAGGTCCACCAGCCTCTTCTCGGAGGGAGTAATGAATTTCCTGTTGGGTAGCGACACGGCCTGGTAAAGCCAGACAGGCATGTCGCGCGACATGACCACCCTGGATCGCTTCTGCATGACGTCGCGTGCAATTCCCATTACAGGCTTTTCGTCTCTTTTCTGAGGCCGCACATGTCGACCGCAAAGACTGGCAAAGCACACGAAGCCACCGGTAAATGCAGACCCAGGTTCTTCTTCACATTCAGTTGTTCAGGTCAGGGAACGAAACAGTACGTGAGCAGAAACGCCCATTCAGTTCAGGTAATTACATGATGACATCATTATACGCACGGATTTTTCCGCTTGTCAATATGTTATGTGTCACATGTATCCAGTTATGACTTATTTGGTCATATCTGAGGCTTTACTTGTGCTAAGGCAGGCCGGATTCCATCCGGCCTGCCTTCCCACAATTCACCCCGCGATGCACTCCAAGTCGAACACTTTCGAGACGGTTTCCAGATCGTTCAGGTTGTGACCCGTGGTGATGATGTAGTGATGTGAAACCAGATCGGCGACCAACCGCTTCCCATTGGGCACCTGGATGACCGCCCCGTTCAGGCAGTCCGAGTCCTTGAACTGGGCGTACTTCGGCATCTCCCCCTCGACGATCGACCAGCGATCAAAGGGCGGCATCAGCTTGACCAGCGTCACATCCCCGGTCGGGAAGCGCGCGTCGATGGCCGTCGCATTGTCATCCACGATCGCCAGGACCTTCGGCTGGAGCTTCCATTCCGTGGCAAATGACTGCGGGACCACGCCAAAGTACCCGCAATGGGCCGCCAGAATATAGTTCTCAGGCCGCCCATCCACCTCGGGAAAATTCGGGATGTGCTCGTGCTTCAGCGCCGCGTATCCCATCTGGAACGGGTACAGGTTCGTCATCATGAACGGCACACCGATGGTCTTGTCGATAAGCACCTCGGTCATCATCGTGACCAGGTCGCCCTCGCAGCCCCACACCATGCGGCGGTCATCGTATAGGAAGTTCCAGGCCAGGCAGGGCGTCGTGTCGCTGAACATCGATTCGTTCAGGCAGTTCATGCCCGCTGCGACGATATCCGGGTCCTGGTCCAGGTCTGCCTTTACGGCCATATACATCTTGACGGCGCTGAGGATCGAGCGGTTGGTGAGCGGGCCGGTCGGGGTCCTGCCCTTGCGCGTATCCCAGACCTCTTGAGCGGCCCTGTCCGGAATGGCCTTGGCATCCTCCGCCAGTTTCTTGATGCTCTTCTTCACGACCTTGACGCCGTACTTTTTCTCGATGGCGCTGACGCATTCCGGCTCCCACCAGTAGAACCGCTTGAATATCTCATCCTGCTTGCCGGTTCCATTGGCCGGGTTGTCCTGGTACGCCAGGATCTTGGAATGCTTCAACTGCCGCCGGAGCGCGAGCGCGCGGCATACCTGCCTGGTTTTCTCGAGATCGGTTGGGCCGATCACCTTCATGCCTTTAGCCGTCAGGTAGCTATTGATCTCCCAGTCCCACATGGAGACGGTGCCGAATTCAGAGGTGACGACCAGCAGCGGCTGAGGCAGCTTCCGGAAGTCATCCACAAGGCGGAACGCGTCGCCAAGCATCTGGGGGAAGATCACCGCATCCGTTTCGGGAACGGACTTGCCCAGCTTGACCGGCTCGCCGATCTCGGCTTCCTCCGCCAGCAGCTCGCGCAGCTTCGCCAGTTGCGCCACGAACGCGGGGTCATCGGCAGTTCGGATAAAGACCGGAACGAGTTTTGCTTTCATGGTCAGTAGTCCTCCATATAAAAAAGAGAGGGACAGGCGCTTCGGCCTGCCCATCCCTCTCCATGCGCTTACCAGCTGTCGTAATCCGCCATTCGCCTTGTCACTTGACTTCCGATACGGCCACCTTGCGGCCATCGCGCGACGAGATGATGCCCGCCTCGAGCACCTGCATGGCCTTCATGCCGTCGCACAAGTTCGGCTCGATCTTCGTACCCTTTTCGAGGGCGGTCAGGAAATCGGCCACCGCATGCGTGAACTCATGCTCGTACCCGATGATATGTCCGGGCGGCCACCAGGCCGCCACATACGGATGCGTGGCATTCGTGACCAGGATCGTGCGGAAGCCCTGCTCGTCCGCCGGGTCGCTCAGGTTAAGGTACTGCAGCTCGTTCATGCGCTCCAAGTTGAAGGCCAGGCTGCCCTTGCTGCCGTAGATCTCAAAGTAGTTATAGTTCTTGCGCCCGTTGGCGAACCGGCTGGTCTCGAACGCGCCGAGCGCGCCATTCTCGAACTCTGCCAGCATGAACGCCGCATCGTCGACCGTCACCTCGCCCTTGGCAGTGGCGCCCGTGCCGGCTTTGAACGTGCCCGCATCCTTGCCTGGCAGCGGGCGCTCCGGGATGAACGTCTTCAGCATGGCGGAGACTTCCTTGATATCGCCGACCAGGTAGCGCGCCAGGTCCACGCTGTGCGAATTGAGGTCATAGTGAGGGCCGGCGCCCGCGTACTTCTTTTGCAGGTGCCAGGTCAGCGGGAAGTTCGGGTCGCTGATCCAATCCTGCAGGTACGTGCCGCGCCAGTGATAGATCGTGCCGATCTTGCCATCCTCGATCATCTTCTTGGCAAAGGCCACGGCCGGTACGCGCCGGTAGTTATGGTTCAGGTAGTGCAGCACGCCCGCCTTCTCCGCGGCCTCGTACATTTCTTTGGCCTCGGCATAGTTGAGCGCGACCGGCTTCTCGCAGAACACGTGCTTGCCGTTCTTCACCGCCGCCATGACGACATCATGGTGCAGCCAGGTCGGAACGCAGACATCGATGATATCGACGTCCTTGCGCGCCACGGTATCCTGCCAGCTGTCGCAATCCTCTTCCCAGCCCCAGCGCCGCGCCAGCGCGCTACCGGCAGGCCCGTTCGAGTCACATGCGACCTTCCGCACGGGCGTAATGCCGACGTCGAAGAACTTGTTGACATCGGTCCACGCATTGCTATGGGCCTTGCCCATGAAGCCCGTGCCAATGATGCCCACATTTACTGTTTTCAAGGGATCCTCGCTTTCCGGATGGCTCGTCGATCGGGAGCTCAGGCTCAGTTCAACGACGCGGCAATTCTCTTGAGCTCCTGGATGCTCAAGGCAACAGCCTCATCTTCACGGCCGGTCCAGTCGGTGTGCGGGTGATCGATCTCAACCGCAAGGAAACCTTTGAAGTTGGCCTTGTGCAGCAGCCGCGCCAGCGTCTGGTTGTCGATCAAGCCCTGCCCAACCGGTACGCCCGCGAAGAAGTGCCAATCGGTGGGTTTCGCGCACTTGTCGGGCATCAGGTCCTTTACATGGGTCGCCAGCGTATAGGGAGCCAGCTTCTCCATGCCCTTGATCGGGTCATCCAGCAGGCGCAGGAAGTTGCCGGTGTCGAAATTCAGGCCGAGGTATTCGGAGTCAACTTCGGTAAGGAGCTGGAGGATCTCGTCCGCGGTGAAGTCAATGTGGTTCTCAACGGCCAGCTTCACGTTGTAGTCCTTCGCAACCTTGACCGCCTTCTTGAACATCTTGACGAGCGCCTTGATCTGCGGGCCGTGAGGCTCATGCCGGAACATCAGGCTGCTGCCCACCACACGCATGACATCCGCGCCAATAGCTACCGCATTCGGGACGCCTGCCACCATCTGCTCGTAAGCATCCCAGTTCTGTCCGCGCTCGAGGCCATCCGGATGCCCCCACGCATAAACGCGATCGAGCCCGTATTCATCGAGCTGCGCTTTCAACTCCTTGAACCAGGTCTTGCCCGCGCGCTTCGGGAAGAAGCATGATTCAAGCGACACGCCGTCCACTTGCAGCTCCTTCGCGCGTGTCAGAAAATCCTGCATCGTCATGTTCTTCTCTGGCTTCTTCTGATCCGGATACACCTCGCCAAAGAAGCGGTGGTAGCAATAGCTATCAATTCCGACTTTCATCTTATGCCTCCTGAAACGGGATGGGTGAACGAGTTTTGGATTTGTGAGTGAAGGATTGCGCAGGCAATAGCAAAATACGCGCTCCGGCTTGCATGCTTAGCCCCAACCCATAAGACTTGTCATTACAGGATAACATGTATTATAGCAACGATGGTTTTGGAGTGCAAGGGACTTAAGACATGCTTTGCGGCGCGCTCTATTGACAGACTATGACGAAGTCTCTATAATCAGTTGTAATAACAGGATTACAAGAGCGCCGCTTCGTCTTTAGGGAGAGACACGATGCCCGATAAGATCAATTTCGAGAGTCACATTCCTTACTATATCCAGCTGATCGATATCCTAAAGGAGAAGGTGCAGAGCGGCATCTGGGTCGCAGGCGATCAGATCCCCGGCGAGCAGGATCTGTGCGAGCTGTACGGCGTCAGCCGTACCGTCGTCCGCCAAGCCCTGCGCGAGCTGGAGTTGGATGGCGTGATCAGCCGTCGCAAGGGGAAAGGCACTTTCATCTCTTCTCCAAAGATCAGCGAAGGGCTGGTGCAGAGGCTGACCGGCTTCTATCAGGATATGGTCGAGCGCGGTCTCAAGCCGACGACCCGGGTCATGCACCGCGATGTGACGCCCGCCAGTGAAAAGGTCGCCCGCTTCCTCGATATCCAGCCGGGCGAGCAGGTCGTTGACCTGCTCCGGCTGCGCTCGGTCAACGATGAGCCGATCCAGCTCGTGACGAGCTACATCCCCCTGGAGATCTGCCCCGCTCTTGCAACCGTCGATCTCACCAACCAATCCCTGTATGAATTCATGGAGAGAGAGTGCGGCGTCTTCATTGCCAAGGGCCGCCGTACGGTCGAGGCCGTGCTCGCCAACGAGACAGAAGCCGCGCTGCTCGGCATCGAGCGAGGCGCTCCCCTTCTGATGCTCGACAGCATCAGCTATTCCGAGACGGGCAAGCCAATCGAGTACTATCACGCGCTGCATCGAGGGGATCGCTCGCGCTTTGAAGTCGAATTGCTGCGGGTCCGCGAGGCCGATGCGAAAGTGACCGCGCAGGAATAGGTCTCCTTCGCCTCCGGGCGTTCGCTTCACAGCCCAAGCTCCGCATGATCCCATCCGAATGGCATTCGGGAGCAATGCGTACGCATACTGGAGATGCCAATGCAAAAGAAATACCTGGTCGGCGTTGATCTGGGAACGAGCGGTACCAAGGCCGCGCTTTACCAGACCGACGGGACCCTGGTCGCCGACGCTGCCGTGGAAGTGACGCTGTTCTATCCGAAGCCGGGTGTGGTGGAGCAGGACAACCAGGACTTCTACACCTCCGCTGCGCAGACGGTGCGCAAATGTGTCGAGACCAGCGGCGTCGACCCCCAGTCAATCGCAGCCATCGCTTTCGATTCCCAGATGGCGGGCGTCGGCATGATCGACGAGGACTACAACCCCGTCGCCCTGTTCGACTCCTGGCTCGATATGCGCTGCCAGCCCTACATCGAGTGGATGAATAAGGATGCAGGCGAGCTCGTCACGCAGCTCACCGGCTGCCCGCCCACCTGTGACCACGGTCCCAAGATGCTCTGGTGGCAACACGAGCAGCCCGAGGCATACCGGCGCACAGCCAAGTTCGTCATGCCGGGCACGTACGTGGCGGGCAGGATCGCCGGTCTCAAGGCGGATGCCGCCTTTATCGACTACACCTACATCCATTTCTCAGCATTTTCCGATGCCCGGCGCGGGACCTGGTCGGAACAGCTCTGCAATATGTTCGGCCTGGACATGCCCAAGCTGCCGCGCATCCTGGCCCCGACCGATGTAGTCGGAGAAGTGTCCGACGCTGCCGCGCGGGAGTTCGGATTGGCAGCCGGCACGATCATTGCTGCAGGCGCGGGCGATACCGCTGCCAACGCTCTGGGGGCGGGCATCGTCCGCCCGGGCATGCTGTTCGACGTGGCAGGCACGGCGGCGGTCCTTGCAAGCTGCACCGATGAGTTCGTTGCCGACACCGGGAACCGTGCGCTCCTCACCATGCGCTCCGTCATCCCTGGACTATGGAACCCCCTGGCATATATCGGCGGCGGCGGCCTCGCACTGCGATGGTTCCGTGACCACTTCTTCAACAGCTCCCAGGGCCAAACCCTGCCTCTTCAGGAAGACCACTACTCGCAGATGATCGCCATGGCAGAGAAAGTGGCGCCCGGCTCCGAAGGGCTGCTCTTCTCGCCTCACCTAGGCGGGCGCATCTGCCCTGCCAGCCCCGAGATGCGCGGCGCGTGGGTCGGAGTCTCCTGGTCGCACACGCAAGCGCACTTCGCGCGCGCCATCCTGGAGGGCATCGCGTACGAGTACGCTTATTACCTCAAGATCCTGCGCCAGCTGCTCCCCAAGCTGAAGCTCGTGGAGGCCCGCGCCGTGGGCGGCGGAGCGCGCAGTGCAGTCTGGAACCAGATCAAGGCCGATGTCCTCGACGTGCCCTATCAACGGCTCAAGGGCAGCGAGTTTGGAACGTGGGGCACGGCCATGATCGCCGGCAAGGCCGCCGGCCTCATTGGAGACCTGGCGTCGCACGCGGAAGAATGCGCCATCCTTGGTGGAATCCCTTGCGCTCCTTCCGCCGCCACCCACGCAGCCTATCGCCCGATCGTGGAGAAGTACATCGCCATGGAAGAAATGCTGAATACGTTCTTTGGGGATGCACCTGCCCCAAAACAGCAGGGCCACACCACTTGATTGTTGAGGAGTTTGGATGCAAAAGCCAATTCGGATCTGCATGATCGGCGCCGGCCGCGTGGGCAAGAATCACTCGCGCGCCATTACCCGGCACATCGCCGGCGCCAGCATTGTCGCCATCGTGGACCAGGTCGTACCGGTGCGGGAGGAGACCGCGGCTGAGTTCGGCATCGAGCAGCAGTTCGACTCGCTGGAACAGGCCCTCGATCAGGTCAAGTTTGACGCCGTGGTCATCACGACGCCCACGCCCACCCACCTGCCGATCACGGCGCTGGCCGCCGACCACCAGAAACACGTCTTCCTGGAAAAGCCGATGGCGCTGAATCTCGAGGAATGCGACGCAATTGTGGAGGCCGTCAGGCGCAACGGCGTCCTGCTGCAATTGGGCTTCATGCGCCGCTTCGACCCGGAGTTCGTCGCTGCCGCGCAGCGCATCGAGGCAGGCGAGATCGGCCAGCCGATGATGATCAAGTCCAATACACACGGTCCTGGTCTTCCGCCGCCCTGGGCACGCGACCTGCGTACATCGAATGGCATGCTGGCAGAAGTCAACAGCCATGATTGGGATACCACCCGCTGGCTGATGGGCTCCAACTACCAGCGGGTTTACACCGAGGTTGCCAACTTCAAGGGCGCAGCCAACAACGTCGACGTCCCGCACTTCTACGACAACGTGCTGGTCAACCTCAAGTTCGAGAGCGGCGGGTTAGGCCTTATCTCCGGGGTCTGCCCGTGCGGATACGGCTACGATGCGCGCGTCGAGATCGTGGGCGAGAAGGGCATCCTGCAGATCGGCGAGCTTAAGGGGCAGGCCGTGGTCGTCTGCACGAACCGCGACCAGGGGCTCATCACGCCGATCTACCGCACGTGGCCTGAGCGCTTCGAATGGGGCTACATCAACGAGCTGGCGCACTTCGCCTCGTGCATCCAGACCGGCGCACAGCCGCGCGCCGGCGCCGAGGAGGGCCGGTGGGCGGTCGCGGGCGTGCTCGCTGGAACCAGGTCGTTCCTGGAAGAGCGCCCGGTCTATCTGAAAGAGATCATGGCGGATCACGCGACCGCCGGTTGAGGACACATGTTGGCAGCCGTTTATCATGGCCCGAACGACCTGCGCGTGGAAGACGTGCCGGTCCCCAGGATTGGAGAAGGAGAATTGCTGGTCAAGGTACATAGCGCCAGCATCTGCGGCACCGACCTGCGCATCCTGCATGGCAATCACCGCATGTACCCGAGCGGGACCGTCCGTATTCCCGGGCACGAGGTCGTCGGCAGCATAGCCGAAGCAGGCGCGGACCAAAAAGCGCATCCGGCCGGTCAGCGCGTCTTCTGCGCGCCCAACACCGGCTGCGGGCATTGCCTGCAATGCATTACCGGCAACAACAACCTGTGCGCCAACTATGATGCGATCGGCGTCACCTCGGACGGAGGTTTCGCGGAATATGTGCGCATCCCGGCCAAATCCGTCCAGCAGGGCAACATCATCCCGATCGGCGATGCGGTCGATCCCGCCGTGGCGGCGCTCACGGAGCCGTTCGCCTGCGTCGTCAGAGGCCAGAATGCGCTTCGCATGCAGCCTGGCGAGGTGGTGCTGGTCATCGGCGCCGGTCCCATCGGCATCATGCACGCCAAGCTGGCAAAGGCGCGCGGCGCAGGCCAGGTCATCGTCAGCGAGATGATCCCCGATCGCGCGGATCAGGCCCGCCGGCTGGGCATTGGCCGGGTCGTGGATCCCGCCGCCGAAGACCTGAAGCAGGTCCTCTGGCAGGAATCAAACAGCCGCGGCGCCGACATCATCATCGTGGCCGCCCCCGCGCATGCCGCGCAGGAAAGCGCATTGGAGCTGGCCGCCATCAGCGGGCGCATCAATTTCTTCGGCGGGCTTCCCAAGGACCGCCCGACAGTCACCATCGATTCAAACTTGATCCATTACAAAGAGCTGGTCATAACGGCCACCACTGCCTGCAGCACAGCCGACTGCTGGCAGGCCTCGCAGATCATCGCCTCCGGCCTGGTGGACCTT